>JAHBAM020000101.1 GCA_018500125.2 Roseobacter sp.
GCCAGAAGGCGCGAGATGTGGCCTCGGCGTTGTTCATCATGAAGGGAAGCTCGAAGGCTTCGGCCTGTGGGAAGCGGCCCGGCGTATAGCCCAGAACGGTCCAGACGATATCGGCCACGCCGTCTTGCACCTGACCGATCAGCTCGGGGGGCTTGCCGCCGAGTTGCATACTTGGGTAGTGGTCAATCTTGATTTCGCCGCCCGAGGCGTTCTGAACGCGTTCGATCCATGGGTCGATGATCAGCTTTGGCACATTGGCTTGCTGGGGCAGGAACTGGTGCAGCTTGAGGGTGACCTCTTGCGCCTGAAGCGGCGCGCCGGTCACGGCGAGCGCGGCCGCAACAGCGAGGCCTTTGAGTGCGTTTTTCATGAGTGACATATCTTACTCCCTTTTTTGATAGGTCTGTGGTGTCCAGAGATTCGAGCTTTAGGCTTCGAAATCAGGCTGGTTCTTCGGGGCGGCTTTGTCAAACGCTGACAGCGCCTGACAGGCCGTATAAACGGCGCAAACATGGGGCAGGTCTTTATAGGCAATGCCAAAGCGCTCGGCGGAAAAGACCTGAGGCACGAGGCAGATGTCGGCGAGGCCGGGTGTGTCGCCATAGCAGAAGCGGCTGTGGGCGCTGCGTTGGGCGAGGAGCGCTTCGCAGGCCTCAAGGCCGTCGCGCAGCCAGCGGGTGAGCCATGCGTCTTTGGCCGCCTCATCAAGGCCGAGATCGCCGCTCAGGTATTTGAGCACCCGCAGGTTCTGGAGCGGGTGGGTTTCACAGGCGATCACCTGGGCAAAGCCACGCTCGCGGGCGCGGGTGGTTGCGTTCTGGGACAACAGCGGCGGCGTGGGGATCGTTTCGTTCAGCCATTCGATAATGGCGAGCGACTGGATCAGCACGTCGCCTTCGTCGGTGACGAGCGCGGGCAGAAGGCCCTGCGGGTTGAGGGCTTTGAAGGCGGCGGAGTGTTGCGCCCCGTTTTTGAGGTGGACGGGTTCGAATCTTGGCTCGACGCCTTTGAGATTGAAGGCGATGCGGCAGCGATAGGAGCTTGAACTGCGGAAATATCCGTAGAAATCCATTAAGTGTTACGCCTTTAGCTTGGTTTGAATTTGATATGTAACATATTGTTGAATAGCAACAGAATTGTTTCAACAGGTTGACGCTATACCCTGTGTTCCGGCTTTTGTCATCTTCGGGGCGTGATCTGGGCGCTTGACGCTCCCGCGTGCAGCCGATATTGCTGCCCCCGAAGCGGGCGTTGTGTAGTGGTAAGACCTTAGCCTTCCAAGCTAATGACGCGGGTTCGATTCCCGCCGCCCGCTCCAAATCACGCCAAGATCAGCCCGAATATGCCGCCGGCGTGGCGTCTCTCTCACAGTTTTATATGGCTCTGTCGCTTGTGCTGTTTGCGCAGGTTTGTGCAGCTTTGTGCCGTCTTGCGCGGGACGTTGGGGCGGGTTTGGGTATTTCAAAAAAATACAATTTGTATTCAGAATGAATTTAATGCTATGCCTCTGTCAGAACCGCTGGAGGGATCGGATGTCATCCAAGATTAGAAAAACCGAACTGGCCGAGGCTTTGAAGCGGCAGATCCTGACGCTGGAGCTGGCTCCGGGGTCTGATCTGGACGAGACCGAGCTTTGTGAAAGATTCGCGCTGTCGCGCACCCCTGTGCGCGAAGTGTTCCGGGATCTGGACGGGCTGGGCTATCTTCAGATGCGAGCACAGCGAAGCCCCAAGGTTGCGGACCTGAGCCATGTGACCCTGCACAATTTTTTCCTTGCGGCGCCGATGATCTACGGGGCCGTGCTGCGGCTGGCCGCGGGGAACGCCCGTGCGGCGCAGATTGCAGCGCTGAAATCCGTCCAGCTTGAGTTTGTGGCGGCTTTGCGCAGCGGCACGGCGGCGGAGCGCACGTTGGCCAACTACCGCTTTCACGAGATCACCGGCGAGATGGCCGGGAGCGTTTATTTGATGCCGAGCTTTCACCGGCTCTTGATTGACCATGCGCGCATCGGGATGACGTTTTATCGCCCCGAGGCGGGCGGCGCGGCCATGGATACCTCATTGGCCAGTGCGCAGCATGACCAGATTATCGAGGCCATCGAGACGCGGGATGCCGAGCGCGCAGCCGAGCTGGCCGATGCGCATTGGGCCTTGTCCCGTGACCAGATCGGGGCATTTCTGATGCCCGAAGCGCTGTCACAGCGCTTGTCCGAGGAGATGCCCTTTGCGGCCACGGGCACGGAGGGGGCACGGCGATGAGCGGGAGCGCAACACCTGACACACCACAGCGCGCGGCGCGGTCTGGCGGGCGCACTGCGCGGCGGGCGATCCGCAGCGCGACGCCGACAGAAATGCTGGCCGGGCTGGACAACCGTTTGCCGCTCACTGAGGTTTTGAAGGCCAGCGAGGTGACGCGGATTGATGCGGCCTCCATGGATATTCTCGAAAACGTCGGTGTTGTTTTTCGCGATGATATTGCGCTGGCGGATTGGAAACGGGCGGGTGCCAAAGTTGTGGGGGAGCGTGTCTACCCCGATCGCGGGCTGATCCGCGAGCTGATTGCGACGATCCCGTCGGACTTTACCTATCATGCGCGTGACCCGCGCAAATCCCTGCGTTTGGGCGGGCGCAATGCGGTATTTGTTCCGATGACGGGCGCGCCCTATCTGCGCGATCTGGACGATGTGCGGCGCGCTCCGACCCTTGACGATCTGGCGATGTTTCACAAGCTGAGCCATATGCTGCCGGCGCTGCACTCCAGCGCGCATCATATTGTCGAGCCTTGTGACCATCCGATCAGCCAGCGGCACTTGCGGATCACCTATTCCTCGATGGTGCATTCGGACAAGATGTTTATGGGGATGACCACAAGCCCGAAGAACGCCGAAGACGTGCTTGATATGTGTGCGATCCTGTTTGGCGCCGAGTTTATGGAGCGCCACCCTGTCACCACCGGCAATTGCAACGGCAATTCGCCACTGGTCTGGGACGAGACTATGTTGGGCGCGATGCGGGCCTTTTGCCGCCGCAACCAGCCTGTGCTGTGCTCGCCGTTTGTTTTGGGCGGGGCCAATACGCCTGCGTCGGTGCCGGCGGCGGTTGCGCAATTGAACGCCGAAGCGCTGAGTGCGTTGGCCTATACCCAGATCATCCGCAAGGGCTGCCCTGCGATTTATGGGCATTATCTTGCCACGGTGAGCATGAAATCGGGCGCGCCGATGGCGGGGACGCCCGAGATCAGCTTGATGAACTTTATGATCGGGCAGATGGCGCGGCATTATGGTGTGCCTTGGCGGACCTCCAACACGCTGGGCGGGGCCAAGACCTTTGATGCGCAGGCGGGGTATGAAAGCGCGATGACGCTCAACAGTGTGTTGATGTCCGGTGCGAATTATATCTGGCATTCGGCGGGGTGGAATGAGGCCGGGATGCATTGTTCGACGGCGAAATTTATCGTCGATGCCGAGATGTGCGCTATGGGCCACCGTATGGCGCAGGGCGTGGACTGGACCGATTTTGACGGCGCGATGTCGGCTGTGACAGATATTGGACCGGGCGGGCATTATCTTGGGCATCCCCACACGCTCGATCACTTCCAGTCGGCGTTCTTCATGCCCGAGATGTTTGACAACAACTCTATCGAGCAATGGCAGGCGGAAGGCTCGGTCGAGATCACCGGACGGGCCTTGAAGCACGCGCGCAAGCTATTGGACGTCTATGAGAAGCCGGCGCTTGATCCGGCGATTGACGAAGAGCTGCAGGCGTATATGGCGCGGCGCGAGCGGGAAATTCCTGCGGCTGATGCGCTCAACCAGACTTATTAGGCGCTTGGGCGCGAGGACAAAGAAAGTGGACAGTTTTATATGACTCCGATTTTTCAATTCAAAGGCATCTGGACGCCTGTTGTGACCCCGCTGAACCCGGATGAAACGGTGCGCTGGGACGGGCTGGCGGATGTGATCGAGTTTCTGATCGAGGCGGGCGTGCATGGTATGATCACGGGTGGCTCTACGGGCGAAAACTATGCCCAGACCGTGGCCGAGCGGATCGAGATTGCGCGGTTTACCCATGAGCGCATCAAGGGCCGCGTGCCTTTGGTGATGGGCACGGGGGCCATGCTGACGGGAGATTCGATTGCGCTGGCGCAGGCGGCCAAAGAGATCGGCTGTGATGCGATCTTGCTGGCCTCGCCGCCCTACGCTGTTCCGACCGATCAGGAAAACGCGCTGAATGCGCTGGCGATCGACCGTGCGGCGGATCTGCCGATCATGCTTTACAATTACCCCGGCCGCACAGGAACGCTGATGGGCGAGGTGTTTTTGGACCGTGTCGGGCGCTCGCGCAATTTCTGCGGGATCAAGGAAAGCTCGGGCGATATCAACCGTGTGCATCTTCTGGCGCGGGATTATCCGCATATCCAGCTCGGCTGTGGTATGGACGATCAGGCGCTTGAGTTCTTCGCTTGGGGCGCGCCTTTCTGGGTCTGTGGCGGGTCAAACTTCCTGCCCAAGGAGCATATTGCGCTCTATCAGGCCTGTGTTGTCGAGAATGATTTTCGCAAGGGGCGGCGGATCATGTCGGCGATGCTGCCGCTGATGCACGTGCTCGAACAGGGCGGCAAGTTTATCCAGACCATCAAACATGGTGTGACCATGGTCGGAATCGACTCGGGCCATGTGCGCGCGCCGCTCAAGGCGCTGAACAAGGACGACAAACGCGAACTCGAACAGGTGGTGCGTGTGATCAAACGCACCATCAGCGATATTCAGGCAGAGGGCTAAACCATGGCATTGCTGACACGAGACGAATATGCGGCGCTGGCCCGCACACTGACCTTTCCGACGGCGGCCTATATTGACGGGCGCTACCGCCCTGCGGCCTCGGGCAAGACATTTGAGACGGTAAACCCCGCGACCGGGGCTGTGCTGGCGACTGTGGCCTCTTGCGGGGCGGAGGATGTCAATTTTGCGGTCCAAAAGGCCCGTGACGCCTTTGAAGACGGGCGCTGGTCGCGGCTGCATCCGTCTGCGCGCAAGGATATTCTGATCCGCTTTACCAAGCTGATCACGCGCAATGCGCGCGAGCTGGCGGTGATGGAAAGTCTCGACAGCGGCAAGACGATCTATGACTGCGAGACCGTCGATCTGCCGGAGACGATTCATTGTCTCAAGTGGCACGCCGAGGCGATTGACAAGATTTATGATCAGCTCGCGCCGGCCTCGGACGATCATATTGCGATGGTTGTGCGCGAGCCTGTGGGGGTTGTGGGGCTGGTGCTGCCGTGGAATTTCCCGCTGTTGATGCTGGCGTGGAAAATCGGCCCTGCGCTGGCGTCGGGCTGTTCGGTTGTTGTCAAGCCGGCGGAAGAAACCTCGCTGACCGCTTTGCGCCTTGCCGAACTGGCGCGCGAAGCCGGGCTGCCTGCGGGGGTGCTCAATGTCTTGCCCGGCTCTGGCGCCGAGGTTGGCGAACCTCTGGGACGGCATAGAGATGTGGATATGGTGTCTTTCACCGGATCGACCGTCACGGGAAAGCGCTTTCTGGGCTATTCTGCAGAGAGCAACGCCAAAGAGGTTGTGCTTGAAATGGGCGGCAAGAACCCTGCGATTGTCATGGAGGACGCGGAGAACCTTGACCGCGTTGCGGCGCATATCGTCAACGGTGCGTTCTGGAATATGGGTGAAAACTGCTCTGCGACCTCGCGGTTGATTGTTCACAGCGCGGTGAAAGAGGATCTGCTCAAGCGGATCGCGAGCCACGCCCGCGAATGGAGCGTTGGCGATCCGCTCGATCCGCAAACACGGGTCGGGGCGCTTGTGTCGCAGCGGCATTTTGAAAAGGTTTGCGGCTATCTCGATCAGGCTGACACCCTGCTGTTCGGGGGCAAGGCCAAGGACGGCTTTGTCGAGCCGACGGCTGTTGAGATATCAGACACCGGTCATGCTCTGGCGCGGGAGGAAATCTTCGGGCCGGTTCTGTCGGTGATCACGGTGAACAGCTTTGAGGAAGCGATATCGGTGGCAAATGACACCGAGTATGGCCTCTGTGCGGCGCTGTTTACGGGAAATGCCAAACGGGCCTTGCGCGGGGCGCGGATGCTGCGCGCGGGGACTGTGACGGTGAACAGCTTTGGCGAGGGGGATATTTCGACCCCCTTCGGAGGCTGGAAGCAGTCGGGCTTTGGCGGGCGTGACAATTCGGTGCACGCGCATGACCAATACACCCAGCTCAAAACGATCTGGATTGATCTTGCGGACGACGAGGATGAGGCGGTCGGATGACATCGCATAGGGCGCGCAGGCTCCCGAGGCATAGAGGGGTGGCCGCGTGGTCGGCCATCCTTGATGCGGGGGCGGGCCGTGCGGCGGAGTATGAGCCGCTGACGGGGCAGCGGACGGCGGATTTTGTTGTGGTGGGGGGCGGCTTTGCGGGGCTGTCTGCGGCGCGCCGTCTGGGGCAGCTCCAGCCTGACGCCGACATCGTTTTGCTGGAAGCCTCGCGCATTGCCGAAGGCGCTTCGGGGCGCAACTCGGGGTTCATGATCGACTTGCCGCACGAGCTGACCAGTGCTGATTATGCCGGTGCGGGGGATGACCGTGCGATGATTGCGCTGAACCGTCAGGCGATTGCTTTTGCCCGTGATGCGGCGCAGGACTACGCTATGCCGCCGGCCTGGTTTGACCCTGCGGGCAAGGTCAACGGCGCGGTGGGCGACGCGGCCCATGCCCATAATCTGAGCTATGCGGCGCATCTTGAGCGCCTTGGCGAACCTTGCGAGCCTCTGGATGCGCAGTCGATGGCCGAGCTGACCGGCAGCCGCTATTACCGCTCGGGCCTATTCACCCCCGGCACCGTGATGCTTCAGCCGGCGGGCTATGTGCGCGACTTTGCGCGCGGCCTGTCGTCCCGGATCGGGCTTTATGAGACATCACCGGTGACCAAGCTGTGCCGTGTCGGGCCTGACTGGCGGGTTGAAACCCCGACCGGAAGCGTCACAGCGGCGCGCGTGATCCTTGCCACCAACGGACATCTGGAGAGCTTCGGATTTGCCAAGGGGCGGCTGATGCATCTTTTTTTATATGCCTCGATGACGCCCGAGCTGGACCGTGACGCGCTGGGCCGTCTTGGGGGTGCGCCGCGCTGGGGGATCACGCCGTCTGATCCGATGGGCACAACCCTGCGCAAGATCGACACGGCCCAAGGCGGCAACCGTATTGTCACCCGCACCTGCGCCACGCTGCGCTCGGGAATGGAAGCCCGCGCGGCTGATTTGTCCCGTGCGACAAGGGTGCAGCGCAAGAAGTTTGACGAGCGGTTTCCCAAGCTTGCCGGGCTGGCCCCGCAGTATGAATGGGCCGGGCATCTCTGTCTTTCGCTCAACGGCGTCTCTGTCATGCAAGAGCTGGAGCCGGGGCTGTTTTCGGCCTGTGTGCAAAACGGCCTTGGAACCGCACGCGGCACTCTGACGGGGATTGCGGCGGCGGAACGGGCCTGTGGGGTGGAAAGCGATATCACCCGTCACTTTGCCGCCGAGGCAGCGCCGCGCCGGCTGCCGCCGCGCCCGCTGCGCGATATCGGGGCCAATGCGGTGATCCGCTGGAAAGAGCGCGCCGCAGCGCGAGAATAGGCCCGCCCCGCGCCGCTGCCCAACCGGATTATGACATCCTGTCGTCAATCAGCGGGCTGGGCTTGGCGAAACCCGACAGGGTTTCGGGCTGTTTGATGGTGATGTGGTTGCCGCTGACCAGAACCCCGTAAGGCTCTAGCCCTTTGAAGGCGCGACTGAGATTTTCCGGGGTCATCCCCAAAAAGGACGCCAGCCGGCGCTTTTCCATGTTGAGATCAAAGGTCTCTGTGCCGGCGCGCTGACTTTGGCGCAGAAGATAGTTTGCCAAGCGCTCAAGCGAGGTGCGCAATTTCAGGTCTTTGGTGTTTTTTACAACCGCGCGATAGCATTGTGACAGCTCGCTGACGATGGCGCGGGCAAAGGCATTGTCTTTGTCAAAGATCGCGCGCACGTCTTCGGAGGGCAAAAGCACGATGCGGCTTTTCTCCAATGTGCGGGCGGACATGAGGTATGGCGCGTCCTTGATTGTGGCGGCGAGAATGAAGGTGGAAACCGGACGCACGGTGGCCAGACTGGTTTCGCGGCCATTCCAGGAGGCAAACAGATCGACCGTGCCGGAGATGACGATATGGAGGAAATCGGGCGTTTCACCTTCGGTGATCAACTCGATTCGTGGCGGGAAATTCTGCACATAGGCCCCCCGCATCAGGGCGTCGAAATTTGCAGGTTCCATATCGGAAAAAAGGGCGAGGTCGCGGACCTCTTTTCTATAGGAGTCAGACATTTTCTTCGTGGCGACCTGTTCTTGTTGCTGGCGGGCATCATTTCGCGTGACTTGATAAATGTCAACTGGTGTATTGACGCCAGTTGGCGCCACGTTTGATCTCGGCGGGATGTAGGCCTGACAATTTTCTTTAAGTCATTTATTTTGCTAAATAATTTTTAAATTTTGATCTGGATCAACTGTTCTGCCGTGATCATGGCGCACACCCCTCGCAAACAACTGGAGCCATTATCTGGCTGCAAAAAGCGGAGGGACCGCAATGGAACTTCAAAATAAGGCCACGGCACTGTGGTCAAACTTTTTTGACGTAAGGATGGTGCAAATCAGAACGTTCCACATGACGTGGTTTGCGTTTTTTTCGTGCTTCTTTGCGTGGTTTGGGATCGCGCCTTTGATGAGTGTTGTGCGCGACGAGCTGATGCTCACCAAAGAGCAGATCGGCTGGGCCATCATCGGCTCGGTGTCCATGACTATTTTTGCACGGCTGTTTATCGGCTGGCTTTGTGACAGGGTCGGGCCACGCAAGGCCTATACATGGCTTTTGCTGATTGGCTCCCTGCCGGTGATGGGGATCGGGCTTGCGCAGTCCTTTGAGACGTTCCTTCTGTTCCGGGTTCTGATCGGCGGGA
>JAHBAM020000057.1 GCA_018500125.2 Roseobacter sp.
AGATGTGTATAAGAGACAGGGGGAGCTTGTGCCACTGCGTCATGCGGGCGCGAAACCAGCTGCGCTGGCGCTTGGCGTATTGGCGGCTGGCGATAATGGCGCGGGCGCGGGCTTCTTTGAGGCTGATCTCGCCTTTGAGATGGGCGATCAGCTCGGGCGCGCCGATGGCTTTGGAGGAGGGCGCATCGGGCGACCAGCCGGCGAGGTTTGCTTCGGCTTCGGCCAGAGCGCCCTGATCGAGCATCAGATCAAAGCGGCGCTCGATTCGGGCGTTGAGCCAGTCTTTGTCGGCCTCCAGAACGAGCGGCTGCACGCTGGAGAGCGCCAGATCGGGGGCGGGTGTTTCGGCCTGCCAAGCGGCGAGATTGCGGCCTGTGGTTTGCAAGACCTCATAGGCCCGCTGCACCCGCATCGGATTTTGCAGATCGATCTTTGCGGCGGTCTTGGCATCAAGCGCGGCGATCATCCGGGCGAGGCCCTCTGGCGTTTGGCGCAGCGCATCGGCGTCTGCGCGCAGGCGCGCGGGCGTTGGCGGGATCGCGGCGAGGCCTTCTGTGAGGGCGGCAAAGTAAAGCCCCGTGCCGCCAACCACGATCAGCCGCTGGCCGCGCGCGGCGAGGCTGCGCAGCTCGCTGAGCCATTCGCCAACCGAGTAGGGATGGGTGCCGGCCACATGGCCATAGAGCGCATGGGGGGCGCGGGCCTCTTCCTCGGGGGAGGGGCGCGCTGTGAGCAGGCGCCAGTCGGAATAGACCTGAAGCGCGTCGGCATTGACGATCACCCCGCCCTCGGCCTCGGCAATCTGCAGGGCGAGCGCGGATTTGCCCGAGGCGGTCGGACCGGCGATGAGCACGGGCCGCTCGGGAGATATGGCGGGCAGCTTAAACATGAGCCTGCCTTTAGCGCAGCTTGCGGCCCAAGGCAAAGCGCGCTTTTTGGCTTTGGGGTGTGCTTCGGGCGTTGCGCCTGAGCGCGAATTGCGACATTTAAGACCATAAATCAACGCACCGACAGAGTGAGGAGCCCCCGATGTCAGAGCCAGAAGCGCCGAAAACCACCTTTAAACGCGTTATGCTCAAGATATCCGGTGAGGCGCTGATGGGAGATCAGGGCTTTGGGCTTCATCCGCCCACTGTGCAGCGGATTGCGCGCGAGGTGCAGTCGGTTCAGGAGATGGGCGTTGAAATCTGTATGGTCATCGGCGGCGGCAATATCTTTCGCGGGCTGTCGGGCAGCGCGCAGGGGATGGAACGCACAACCGCCGACTATATGGGGATGCTGGCCACGGTGATGAACGCGCTGGCGATGCAAAGTGCTCTGGAAGACCTTGGCGTCTTTACGCGGGTGATTTCGGCAATCACGATGAACGAAGTGGCCGAGCCATACATCCGCCGCCGCGCTGTGCGCCACCTTGAGAAAAAGCGGGTCTGTATCTTTGCCGCCGGCACAGGCAACCCCTATTTCACGACCGATACAGCCGCCACATTGCGCGCCAACGAGATGGCCTGTGAGGCCATTTTCAAGGGCACGAAGGTAGACGGCGTTTACGACAAAGACCCCGCCAAATTTGAAGACGCGGTGCGCTATGACCATGTGAGTTATGACGAGGTGCTCCAGAAGCGCCTCGGGGTGATGGACGCAAGCGCGATTGCGCTGGCTCGAGACAACAACCTACCCATCATTGTGTTCAGTCTTGACGAGCCGGGCGGCTTTCAGGGCATCCTCGCGGGCGAGGGAACATATACAAAGGTGCATGGCTGAGGCTTTCAAGCCGGCACGTGACACTGTAAACTGGCGCAAAGCCAAAAGAGACGAACAGGAGTTTGAGGCCCATGTCAGACGATTTTATGTTGGATACAGACGCGCTGGAGCGCCGCATGGACGGCGCAATGGCCAATTTGCGGACCGAATTTGCCTCTTTGAGGACGGGGCGCGCTTCGGCGAGTATGCTGGAGCCGATTGTTGTGGAAGCCTACGGGACCCAAACGCCGATCAACCAGCTTGGCACCGTCAATGTGCCGGAGCCGCGCATGGTGACGATCAATGTCTGGGATAAATCTATGGTTCAGGCCGTGGAAAAGGCGATTATGAACTCCGGTCTGGGGATCAACCCGCAGACCAACGGCACGATTGTGATGCTGCCGATCCCCGAGCTGAACGAGGAACGCCGCCGCGAGCTGAGCCGTGTGGCGGCGCAATATGCCGAGCACGCCCGTGTTTCTGTGCGCAATATCCGCCGTGACGGGATGGACCAGGTCAAAAAGGCCAAGGCCGACGGCATTTCTGAAGATGACCAGAAGTTCTGGGAAGACGAGGTGCAAACCCTGACCGACAAGCACATAAAAGCGCTCGATGCGGCTCTGGAAAGTAAGCAAGCGGAAATCATGCAAGTGTAAGGTTCCCTTTTGAGATGTGATTGAAGGAGCCGGATTTGACGAGTGAAGCAGATAAGGGCGCGGGGCCGCGCCATGTTGCGATTATTATGGATGGCAATGGCCGCTGGGCGCAATCGCGCGGGCGGCCACGGCTTTTTGGCCACCACGCCGGCGCAAAACGGGTGCGCCAGATAGTAGAAGCCTGCCCTGATCTGGGCGTGAAGTATCTGACGATTTTTGCTTTTTCGACAGAAAACTGGAAACGCACACAAGTGGAGGTGGCCGGTCTGATGGGGCTGTTTCGGCGCTATATCTCAAAGGAAGCGCGGGCCTTGAAAGACGAGGGCGTGCGGGTGCGCTTTATTGGCGATCGGGTGCGGCTGGATGACAAGCTGGTCAGCCTGATGGACGAACTCGAGCTTTTGACCTGCGAGAACGAGAAGGTGCATCTGACCATCGCGCTCAATTATGGCGGGCGGGACGAGGTCAGCCGCGCCACAAAACGGCTGGCGCAGGATGTGGCTGCGGGGCGGCTTGACCCGGCTGATGTAGATGAAGAAACGCTGCCAAGATACTTGGATACTTGTGTTTTACCTGATCCTGATCTTGTCATTCGCACCAGTGGCGAAGCACGGATTTCAAACTTTTTGCTATGGCAGTCTGCCTATGCGGAATATGAATTTATTGACACGCTCTGGCCGGATTTCAGCCCAGAGATTTTTGCCGGGCTGGTCGGGAACTATGGCAAGCGCGACCGGCGCTTTGGAGGGGTGGTGGCATGAAAACCGAGGCGGGCAAGTGGGGTGATCTGCGTTTGAGGCTGATCTCGGCGGCTGTGATGGCTGTTGTGGCGGGCGTGGATATCTGGCTTGGCGGGCCTTGGTTTTTGGCGCTTCTGGCGCTGATCTCTGCGGGCATGGTCTGGGAGGCGGCGCGGCTTGGCGGCGCTCTGCGCGGGCCGCTCAGGGACGTGGCGCTGCCGGTTGCGGGCGGCGCGGCGGTGATTGGCGCCGAGTGGATCTCTGTGCCTTTGGGGTTTGTTCTTTTGGGCGTGGTGGCCAGCGCGGTCTGGGCTTTGGCGTCGCGGTTGCGCCATCGGCTCGCGCTCTATGCGTTCTTTTGTATGACGGCGGGGCTGGCGCTCTATGGCATTCGCGATCTTTTTGGGATCGTGGTTTTGATCTGGGTGATCGGAGTTGTGATTGCCTCCGATGTGATGGGCTATTTTGCGGGCCGTGTTTTGGGCGGGCCGAAATTCTGGCCCAAGGTCAGCCCCAAGAAAACATGGTCCGGCACGGTCGCTGGCTGGGCGGGTGCGGCGCTTTTGGGCGGGCTGATGGGCGACAGGCTGCTTGCGGGCGGGCTGGACTGGCCGCTGTCGCCTGTTTTCTTCTCGGTGATTTTGGCCTTTGCGGCGCAG
>JAHBAM020000164.1 GCA_018500125.2 Roseobacter sp.
CTTGCTGAAGCCAAGATTAAGCAGATGACTGGCGGAGATACTCTGAAAGGCCGGCCTCTTTACGGTAAACATGTTGAGTTTAGCATTCAGGGTAAACTATGGCTGGCTACAAACAGCTTGCCACAAATCAACAACAGTGATCACGGCATCTGGCGTAGAATTATGGCTATCCCCTTTAACAGAACGTTCACGGCTGAAGAGCAGGATAAAGAGCTTATCTCAAAACTTTCAGCTGAGCTTCCTGGTATATTGAACTGGGCAATTGAAGGATGTCTGGCATGGCAGCAACAGGGCTTGGCACCCCCTGCCATCATTGAGGATCAGATAGCAGAGTATAGGTCTTCTATGGATAGCATCAGCCAGTTCGTTCAAGATGAATGTGAGCTAGCCGTAGATCACAGCTGTTCTGCATCGCAGTTCTACAACGCTTACCGTACATGGTGTTTAACAGTTGGTAAGAAGCCCAAAACTACAACTGCGTTTAAGAAGTCCTTAGATCAAATCCCAAGCGTTTATCAGAAGCGTACATCTAGCGGGCAGTGTTGGTTTGGCATCCGTCCCTGCTTCGTGGGCTGATGTAGTTTGTGTAGGTTGTGTACCCCTTTCTGGAAACTTTCTACTGGATATTCTTCGGAGACTTTTCGGGTTGGGGTACATTTCCTACACTACCTACACTTTTACTCCTTCTTTTACGAGAAAGAGGAATACTAATACCTCCCATATCGTATCAGCTAGCAATCAAGTTCAGCATACGATCTGCAGCGGTTTACATGCTCTATGCTTCTGGGTAATTTATTGACTATAATACAGATACTTAGATGGCATTTACGGCTAACTCTTATCTGCAAGATGAATAACTCAAAGTTTTCAGTGAGGCATGTAGTGCACATGATGCACATGCATGTAATTTGTCGGGCTCCAGCAAAATACTGATCTGTGTAGGAGTACATATACTTATTACCCGTAGCCCCCCTATGGCCCATACAGGGGGGGGTGGTCAGGCAAGTTTCCTCAAAAGCCTAGCAGTGATAGTACTGACCAAATTGCAGACCAATATGCGCCTACTTGCATCAAACTACAGAGTTATGGCATCAACAAAACAAGAGGATTCACTGGAAGTTGGTGGACTTAAAGAGAGCCAAAGCATCTCGGGTGCGCCATTTTCTCAATGTTTGATTGAACTGATGCGCGCGGCGTGGGCTGTTGGGACTGCGGTCTCTGGTGGCTTAGGGTTTGCGCCGACTGCGCCGGCTGGTGGCTTAGGGATTGCGCCGACTGCGTCGGCGCGGGGGCGAGAGGGGCTTTGCCCCCCTCGCGCTCCCCCCAGGATATTTTTGGAAAGAGGAAGTCATGGGGACAGGACGAGCGGAGGTGCGCGATGGGTCTTTCAGGGGGCGCAAAAACTCTATAAATTGCGCGCAAACGGGACAGCGAAGGCTTGCACTTTTGGCGGCTTTGGTATACCGCTGCATACAAATAGCCTGTGACGGATGGGAAACCTTGGTTTCCGGCCCCGAGCGGCGCACCGTCCCTTCTGATGCATGAGGTTTAAGATGAGCTTATACACCGACTACCTGACCGAGATTGAAGCGCGCAAGACAGAGGGGCTGCACCCCAAGCCGATTGATGATGCGGGGCTTGTCAACGAGCTGATTGCCCAGATCAAAGACCCGAGCCACGAAGCGCGCGACAGCTCGCTGAATTTTTTGATTTATAACACGCTGCCCGGCACCACGCCGGCGGCGGGGGTCAAGGCGGCGTTTTTGAAAGAGGTGATCCTTGGGGAGGTTGTGCTCGCCGAGATCACGCCGGCTTTTGCCTTTGAGATGCTGTCGCATATGAAGGGTGGCCCATCGATCGGGGTTTTGCTCGATGTGGCGCTTGGCGAGGATGCGGCGCTGGCGGAGCAGGCGGCCGAGGTTTTGAAAACGCAGGTGTTTCTTTATGAGGCCGACACAGGCCGTATCGAGGCGGCCTTAAAGGCGGGCAATGCTGTGGCGGCGGATCTGTTGCAGAGCTATGCCAAGGCCGAGTTTTTCACCAAGCTGCCAGAGGTTCAGGAAGAGATCAAAGTTGTGACCTTCATTGCCGGGGAGGGCGATATTTCGACCGATCTCTTGTCGCCGGGCAATCAAGCGCACTCGCGGGCGGACCGCGAGCTGCATGGCCAGTGCTTTATTTCCAAGGCGGCGCAGGCGGAAATCACCGCGCTGAAGGCGCAGCACCCGGACAAGCAGGTGATGATCATTGCCGAGAAGGGCACCATGGGGGTTGGCTCCTCGCGGATGTCGGGGGTGAACAATGTGGCGCTTTGGGCGGGCAAGCCGGCCAGCCCCTATGTGCCGTTTGTGAACTATGCCCCGATTGTGGCGGGGACAAACGGGATTTCGCCGATCTTTCTCACAACCGTTGGTGTGACCGGCGGCATCGGGCTTGATCTGAAAAACTGGGTCAAGAAAACCGATGCCGAGGGCAAGACGGTTTTGAATGATGCGGGCGACCCTGTTTTGGAGCAGGTCTATTCTGTGGCCACGGGCACCGTTCTGACGATCAACAGCAAGACCAAAAAGCTCTATGACGCGAGCGGCACGAAAGAGCTTGTGGCGCTGGACAGCTCGTTTACGCCGCAGAAGATGGAATTTATGAAGGCCGGCGGCTCTTATGCGATTGTCTTTGGCAAAAAGCTGCAGACCTTTGCCGCCGAGGCGCTCGGGGTGGAGCTAAGCTCGGCCTATGCGCCCTCAAAGGAGATCCACATCGAGGGTCAAGGCCTTACGGCTGTTGAAAAAATCTTCAATCGCAACGCTGTGGGTGTGAAGACCGACAAGCCGCTTCATGCCGGCTCTGATGTGCGGGTGAAAGTGAATATTGTCGGCTCTCAAGACACGACCGGCCTGATGACGAGCCAGGAGCTTGAGGCGATGGCGGCGAAAGTTCTGTCGCCTTCGGTGGACGGCGCCTATCAGTCGGGCTGTCACACGGCCTCGGTCTGGGACCTCAAGGCGCAGGCCAATACGCCCCGTCTGATGAAGTTTATGAACGACTTTGGCCTTGTCACAGCACGTGACCCCAAAGACCAGTATCACGCCATGACCGATGTGATCCACAAGGTGCTCAACGATATCACTGTGGATGACCGCGCGATTATCATTGGCGGGGACAGCCACACGCGGATGTCCAAGGGCGTGGCCTTTGGGGCGGATTCGGGCACTGTGGCGCTGGCGCTGGCCACGGGGGAGGCGACCATGCCGATCCCTGAGTCTGTGAAAGTGACCTTCAAGGGCAAGATGCAGGATCATATGGACTTCCGCGATGTTGTGCACGCCACGCAGGCGCAGATGCTCCAGCAGCATGGCGACAACGTCTTTCAGGGCCGTATCATCGAGGTTCATATCGGCACGCTTCTGGCAGATCAGGCCTTTACCTTTACGGATTGGACGGCCGAGATGAAGGCCAAGGCCTCGATCTGTATCTCCAATGACGAGACACTTGTGGAGAGCCTTGAGATTGCCAAGAGCCGGATCAAGATCATGATCGAGAAGGGCATGGAGCATGAAAACGGGATGCTTCAGAAGCTGGTCGATATTGCCGATGCGCGTATTGCCGAGATCAAATCGGGTGAAGTTCCTGCGCTGACGCCGGATGACAACGCCAAGTATTTTGCCGAGGTGGTTGTTGACCTCAGCGTGATTGACGAGCCGATGATTGCCGACCCCGATGTGAACAACATCGATGTGTCAAAGCGCTACACGCATGACACGATCCGCCCGATCTCTTACTATAAGGCCGAGAAGAAGGTCGATCTCGGCTTTGTCGGCTCTTGTATGGTGCATAAGGGCGATATCAAGATTGTCGCGCAAATGCTGCGCAATCTTGAGGCGGAAACCGGCAAGGTCGAATTCAAGGCGCCTCTGGTTGTGGCGGCGCCGACCTATAATATCATCGACGAGCTGAAAGAAGAGGGCGACTGGGAAATTCTGCAGCGCTACTCTGACTTTGAGTTTGATGACTTTGCGCCAAAGAGCAAAGCGCGCACGGAGTATGAGAATGTGCTCTATCTGGAGCGTCCAGGCTGCAACCTCTGCATGGGCAATCAGGAAAAGGCCGCCAAGGGCGACACGGTTCTGGCCACCTCGACCCGCTTGTTCCAAGGCCGTGTTGTGGAAGACAGCAGCGAGAAGAAGGGCGAGAGCCTTTTGGCATCGACCCCGGTTGTTGTGCTTGCGGCGATTCTGGGGCGCACCCCGACCGTGGATGAATATAAAGCCGCGGTGAAGGGGATTGACCTCACCAAGTTTGCCCCGCCCCAGCAGATCCCGCTTGGCTCTGGCTCGGCCCACTTCTAAACGCCTTTGCGGGCATGGCTTTGGCCCCTTCCTGCCCAAACGGGCGGGGAGGGGTTTTGCTTTGGCGCGCGAATGCTATATGAGAGCCTAAGCCAAGCGGACAGGACCCATGACAAACGACACACCCATCACGCCCGATATGCTCACCGTGCCGCGCAAAATTCCCGAGTATGACGCGGGGCGGGTGAATATTGTCGGCCTCACGCGCGAGGCGCTCAAGGCCGAGCTTGCGCGCATTGGCACGCCGGAAAAGCAGCTCAAGATGCGCCTCAATCAGGTCTGGCAGTGGGTCTATCAATGGGGCAAACGCGATTTCAGCGTGATGACCAACCTCTCCAAAGCCTTTCGCGCCGAGCTTGAGGCGCATTTTGTGATCGAGGTGCCCGAAGTTGTGACAAAGCAGGTGTCAGAAGATGGCACACGCAAATACCTTGTCAAAATCGCGGGCGGCCATGAAGTCGAGGTTGTGTATATCCCCGAAACAAACCGCGGCACGCTTTGTATCAGCTCGCAAGTCGGCTGCACGCTGACCTGCACCTTTTGCCACACCGGCACCCAGAAGCTTGTGCGCAACCTGACCGCCGGCGAAATCATCGGGCAGGTGATGATGGCGCGGGACGATCTGGATGAATGGCCCGAGCCGGGCGCGAGCACGGCGGATGCGCCGCCCAGATTGCTGTCCAATATTGTCCTGATGGGCATGGGCGAGCCGCTTTACAACTTTAACAATGTGCGCGACGCGATGAAAATCGCGATGGATGGCGAGGGCATTGCGCTGTCGCGCCGCCGCATCACGCTGTCAACCAGCGGGGTTGTGCCCGAGATTGCCAAGACGGCGGAAGAAATCGGCTGTCTCTTGGCGGTGAGTTTTCATGCCACCACAGACGAGGTGCGCGATGTGCTGGTGCCGATCAACAAGCGCTGGAACATCGAGACGCTTCTGGAAACGCTGCGCGCCTATCCCAAGCTCTCCAATTCGGAGCGGATCACCTTTGAATATGTGATGCTCAAAGGGGTGAACGACACGCTGGAGGATGCGCGCCGTCTTGTGAAGCTGATCAAGGGCATTCCCGCCAAGATCAATCTCATTCCGTTCAATGAATGGCCCGGCTCGGCCTATCAGCGCTCGGATCAGGCGCAGATCGAGAAATTCGCCGAGATCGTTTATAAGGCGGGCTATTCCTCGCCCATTCGTCGCCCGCGCGGCGAAGACATCATGGCCGCCTGCGGGCAGCTCAAGTCGGCGACCGAACGACAGCGCAAATCGCGCCGCCAGATTGAGGCAGAAGCGGGGCTGACCGGCTGATCTGCCTTAATATGACCTTCACAATCGTCAAAATTCCTCTTTTTGGCTAAACCTGCGCCACAGCTCTAAACAATGCTGATTTTGTAAACAGTGTGTTTTTTACATATCAGCAAAGGAGCAAGGCAATGATGAATGATATCCAAACGATCCGTGACGTTGTGATGCACGAGCGCAAGATGGCTGTGTCTGACCGCGAATGGAAGCACCGGCTGCGCGGCTATGGCTATTTTATCCGCGACACCGAGAAAGGCGCTTATGTGACCTCGCTTCTGGGCGGCAAAGACCTTTGCGTGCTGATCGGCTGAGCCATGATACAGCGCTGTGACCCTGTTGTGCTCACTCAGATCAAAGCGCTTGTTGCGCCGATCCTGCAGAGCAGCGACAGCCTGCAAACCCGCCAAAGGCGTCTTGCGCGCCTCGGCTATACCATCGCCAGATCCGACGGGGGCGCCTATCTGGCCACAGTGCCCCATGGCGTGCGCCTGATCGAGCTGTGGTAAACCCGAAGGGGGTTTGCCTGTGTCAGAGAAGCAGACTAGGGTGATCGGCGGCTTTCGGGCCACTGGACTTTCCCTGCTCGGAGTGCACCCTTGAAGCTGCCCAAGATTTTTCGCCGCAAAAAAGCGCTGCGGCTGCCCAAAACCGGCGTGTCCGGCCTGCGTGAGACGTTTTTTGGCGCATCGCCGGTGAGCGTGGGGCGCTTTACCTATGGCACAGGCAATCTGATCCTCAAGGAATGGGGCGAAGGTGCCTCTTTGACCATCGGGTCATTTTGTTCTTTGGCCTCTGATATCACCATCCTGTTGGGCGGCAACCACCGTCTGGATTGGGCCACGACCTATCCTTTCGGGTTAAAATATGTGAACGAGCTTTTGCCGCGCGCGCAGAACACGGCTGCGGCGACGAAGGGCGATGTGAGCATCGGGCATGATGTCTGGATCGGCATGAATGTGACGATTATGTCCGGCGTCACGATCGGCAACGGCGCTGTGATTGCGGCGGGATCTGTTGTGAGCAAGGATGTGGGGCGCTACGAGGTTTGGGGCGGCAACCCGGCGCGGCTTTTGAAGCTGCGGTTTCCAGAGGCGATTATCGAGCAGCTTGATGATTTGAGATGGTGGGATCGTGATCTGGAGACCGTTCGCAAAATTGCTCCGCTTTTGCTTGAAGCGCCCACAGAGGCGCGGCTCGCAGAGATCAGGCAGATGCTTGAGAAGGGGGCGCCGTGAGAGGCCGCGGGGCTGTTTGAGGAGGAAGCGCCCCTTTGACGCTTGGCTCGGAGCCGCCGGGTTTAGACCTCAGCCTTGAGAGCGCAGCCTTGCGAGGGCCGGCTTAATCCGGCAGAGTTTAGCCGCCCCATGTGCGGACGGGGCCGCAGTCCATATGGACAAAGTTCGAGCCGGAATAGCGCCCGACGCCGCCGGCGGCACAGGAGGCCGCGGCACGGCCAATCTGGCTGACAGAGCGCGAGCTGAGGCGCAGATCGGCGGCCTGACCCTTCATATGCAGGGAATTTTTTGCAACGCCTTTGGAGCGCGAGCGCAACATGGCGTTTGTCTTGGGGCTGCGGTAGCCGGAGAGCAGCAAAAACGGCTCGCTGACGTCCAGAAGATTGTGCGAGGCGGCCATGATATCAATCGTGCGCAGGTCCATGCGCTTGACCTCGCCAGTGCGCCAGTCGCGCATGAAATGGTTCACTTCCTGAACCGCGTCCCTGATATAATCGCCATCCACCCAGTAAATCATATCGAGCTTTTCGCCGGTGCGGGAGGAATACATCTTGATCCGGCGGATATCGCCCGAGCCGCGCAAGAAGCCGGCGGCTTTGGAGTAGGTGGGGGCCGAAACGAGAGCTGTCGCGGCGAAGGCGCCAAGCAGTGCACGTCTCGAAAGGCTCGTGGAGCTGGATGTTGTTTTCATAGTCATAGCGCCGTCCCGTCGCTCTTACCTGTTTTCGCGGTGTGTCCCGCGTGTCCTGCCTTCATCTCCCCAGATGCTCCGATCTTATGGCACAGATCGAATCAAGGGCCAAGTTGTGTTTGTCCAATTTACTGAATAGCCAGCATTTTCGGCAGAATTTTGCTGAAAATCGGCAAAACCGCCTTATTCGGGCGTGTTGTGAGGCTTTGATGCAAATCTTCCCCTTTCTCATGCGCAGATAATGCCATTGTGAGTAGACAGCGCGTAAGACGTATATCAAAAGACTGTTTACGACACGTGAACAGGTATAAAGAACGAGTGGGGGCTCTATGTATATTTCCGTCAACCGACTTCAAAGACTGATCCTTTGGGGGCTTTTGCTTGTGATCGGCCTTCTGGCCGCGCCATCGACCTCTCAGGCGCAGGTGACGGCCTTCAAGCAGGCGGTTGCTGAGGCCGCCGCGCGGGATGCGGATATCTCCGCTTTTTATAAAGCAAACCAATACGAACCGATCTGGACCGGCACCTTTGGCAAGGATGCGCAGCGCCGCCGGGCGCTGTTTCAGGCGATTGCCGAGGCGGATGTGCACGGGCTTCCGGGCAAGCGCTATGATGCCGAGGGGCTGATGGAGCAGCTGCGCAGCGCCAAAACGCCGCGCGCGCGCGGGCTTGTGGAAGTCCAGATGAGCAAGACCTTTGTCGAGCTTGCCCAGAATATGCAGACCGGCGCATTGGTGCCCTCCAGAATAGACAGCGGCATTGTGCGCGCGGTGCCTTATCGGGCGCGCGAGAGCTATTTGGTGAATTTTGTCAAATCAAACCCCAACAGCTTTTTTCGCGCCTTGCCGCCCCGAACGCCAGAATATGCCCGGCTTCTGAAAGAAAAGCTGCGGTTTGAAAAGCTGATTGCGGCGGGGGGATATGGCGCGCCTGTTGACGCCAAGTCTTTGAAGCCCGACCAGACAGGCCCCGCTGTTGTGGCGCTGCGCGACCGTCTGGTGGCTTTGGGCTATCTTGGCCGGTCGGCGACGCCACGCTATGACGCGGCGATGCAAAAAGCCGTTCAGGCCTTTCAGGAGGACAACGGCCTCGCCACCGATGGCATTGCGGGGGCCGGCACTTTGGGCGAGATCAACACTTCAGCCGAAGACCGTCTCAAGGCCATTATTGTCGCCATGGAGCGCGAGCGCTGGTTCAATCAGGATCGGGGCAAGCGCCATGTTCTGGTGAATATCACCGATTTCACCGCGCGGATCGTGGACAACGGCAAGGTGACATTTCAGACCCGCTCTGTTGTGGGCGCCAATGACAGCGAACGCCGCACGCCGGAGTTTTCGGATGTGATGGAGTTTATGGTGATCAATCCGACATGGAATGTGCCGCGCTCGATTGCGACCAAAGAATATCTGCCGATGATGAAGAAAAACCCGAACGCCGCCGGCCATCTGGAACTCTATGACAGCCGCGGGCGCAAGGTTGCGCGCAGCCAGATCAACTTTGCCCAATACAGCGAGCAGAGCTTTCCCTATGCGATCAAGCAGCCGCCCTCGCGGCGCAATGCGCTCGGGCTGGTGAAATTCATGTTTCCCAACAAATACAACATCTACCTGCATGACACGCCGGCCAAGAACCTGTTCAGCCGCGAGACGCGGGCCTATAGCCACGGCTGTATCCGTCTGAGCGAGCCTTTCGAGTTTGCCTATGCTTTGCTGGAAAAACAGAGCAAGGATCCCAAGGGCGAGTTTCATCGGCATTTGAGCACCGAAAACGAAACCGTGATCCAGCTTGAAGAGTCTGTGCCGGTTCATTTGATCTATCGCACCGCCTTTACCGATGTGAAGGGGCCGGCGCGGTTCCGCCGTGATGTCTATGGGCGCGATGCCAAAATCTGGGGCGCTCTGCAAAAAGCAGGGGTGGTGCTCCGCGCGGTTCAGGGCTAAGCAAAAGGCCCACAAGCAGGATCGGGTCCATGAGCTATACGATTGACGCCATAGCAACATCGCTCGGAGCGACGGCTCTGGGCGATCTGTCTCTTGAGATCGACGGGGTTGCCGAGCCGCAAGACGCCGGCCCGCGCCAGCTTGCGCTGGCGATGAAGCCGCAGTTTGCCGAAAAGCTCGGCGCCGGGGCGGCGCTTGCGGCGGTGCTTTGGGAGGGGGCCGATTTTGCGGCGCTCGGTCTGAAGGCGGCGATCATTCCGCCGCGCCCGCGCTATGCGCTTTCGGGGCTGTCAAAACAGTTTGACCCCGGCGAAAGCTATCCCAAAGGCGTTCATCCGTCGGCTTTTGTCGATCCGGCCGCCGAGCTGGGGGCCGATGTGACCATCGGGCCCTGTCTCTTATACACATCT
>JAHBAM020000241.1 GCA_018500125.2 Roseobacter sp.
GAGTTTGGCGCAGCCAAAATTCGAAACACCGCCTCGAAAACACCGCCCCGAAAACAGCGCCCCGCCTGCCCGGCTTACGCCCCGCTTACCTTCGGCCCGTCTCAGCCCTTGCCTTGCAGATGCACATAGGTCGCATCATAGCGCCGTTTGAGATAGTCCCCCGCCGAAATCGGCGCGGCCCCTTCGGCGCTCACATCGGTGTCATGATTCGGGTTGAAAAACATCGGCACAGAGATCCGCTCCTCCCCCGAGCCGACAACGCGATGCAGCGTCGCCTTGACCCGCCCGCCACTCCACATCTCCAGCATCTCGCCGAAGTTGATCACAAAATCTCCCGGCGCCAGATCGACCGCGTGCCAGCCACCATCGGCCCCCAGAACTTCAAGCCCCGCGGTGCCGTCACCGGTGAGCAACGTCAGGCAGCCATAATCGGTATGCGCGGCAATTCCGAAGTCTTTTTCCCCCGCCCAATCCGGGCGCGCGGGGTAGTAATTGCCGCGCAACAGCGCCATGGGTCGGGTGAAGCGGCTGTCAAAATACCCCGCCTCGCGGCCGGCTGCCTCGGCAATATGGCCCAAAAGCGCGCGGCAGAGCGTGATCGCCGCGCTGTAATAGGCCTGAACTCTGGCCTGAAACCCCGCCGGCGCTGCGGGCCATTGATTGTCGCCATAAACAAGCAGCCCCTCTGCGCGCAAGGGATCCTCCCGGCCAAGCTCGAAGCCGCAGTCAAACACCTCTTTATAATCGGGGTTGGCCGCCGGATCGACCTGTTCGGAGCCGCTCGCGCCCCAGCCGCGGTTGGAGCCTGTCAGCGCCATATCCACCTTGGATTTCTCGGCCACCGGCGCGGCAAAAAAACCGCGATACGCCTTGATCAGCGCCTCCACCTCGGCTTTGGAAATCGGCGTGTTGCTGATCTTGAGAAACCCCGTCTCAAGCACCCCGCGGCGCAAAATGGCGCGGGTCTGCGGATCCTGCGCTTCCAGCGCGGCAAAGTCGATCTGCTCGATCACATCAAGGCTCCTCTGTGTCTGGCCGCCTTTCTAGACATCCTGAGCCTGCGCGCAACCGCGTGAGTTCGATATTGGCCCCGCGCGACCAAGCTGCTAGGTGTTTTTCAAACGAAGAGGAGCAGATGATGCGGCGCAAACTGGCAGCAGGCAATTGGAAGATGAACGGGATGCAGGCGAGCCTTGCCGAGCTGGCGCGGCTGGCGCAGGCCCATCGCGACAGCGCTGTGGAAATCCTCATTTGCCCGCCCGCCACATTGCTGCAGGCCGCAACCGCCTATGCGCCGCTCACCGTCGGCGCGCAGGATTGCCATATGAACGCGTCCGGCGCGCACACCGGCGATCTGTCGGCCGCCCAGATCAGGGATGCGGGCGGGCGCGCTGTGATCGTCGGTCATTCCGAGCGCCGCGCCGATCATCACGAAAGCTCGCAGATGGTGCGCGCCAAGGCCCGCGCCGCTCAGGCCGAGGGCTTGACGGCGATTGTCTGCATGGGCGAAAGCGCCGCACAGCGCGAGGCCCAGAACACGCTTGATATCATCGGCGGCCAGCTAGCCGGCTCGATCCCCGACACCGCCACCGGCGAAAACCTTGTGGTCGCCTATGAGCCGATCTGGGCGATCGGAACAGGGCGAGTGCCGACGCTGGCGCAGATCGGGGAGGTGCATGATTTTATCCGCGCCCGCCTTGAGCGGCGCTTTGGCGCGGGGGTGGGCCGCTCGGTGCGCATTCTTTATGGCGGCTCTGTGAAGCCCGACAATGCCGCCGGGATTTTCACGGTCAGCAATGTCGACGGCGCGCTTGTTGGCGGGGCCTCGCTCACGGCCGCGGCTTTCTCCCCCATCATCAGCGCTCTGGACGCGGTCTGAGCGCGCCACCGGCCCGCCGCCCCCAGCCCTCGGCCCCCTGTCGCCTGTCGTCTGTCTCCTGTCTTCTCGGCACAAAAAAGGCGGCGCACAGAGCCGGCGCCGCCTTGATCCTGCCCCGTCGGGGCGCGCTATTTCGTGATGATTTCCGGACCCATCAGCAGGGTCGGCAACCAGGTCGAAATCGCCGGGATATAGGTCACCATAATGAGGAAGATGAACAGCACACCTGTAAAGGGCAGCGCCGCCTTCACAACCCGCATCATCGACATTCCCGCCACCCCAGAGGTGACAAACAGGTTCAACCCAACCGGTGGCGTGATCATGCCGATTTCCATATTCACGACCATGATGATCCCGAGGTGGATCGGGTCGATCCCCAGCTCGATCGCAATCGGAAAGACCAGCGGCGCCACGATGATCAGAAGGCCCGACGGCTCCATGAACTGCCCCCCGATCAGCAAGATCACATTGACAATCACAAGAAACATGACCGGTCCCAGCCCCGCATCCAGCATGGCGGTTGCGATTTGCTGCGGGATTTGCTCATCGGTCAGCACGTGTTTGAGGATCAGCGCGTTGGCGATGATAAACATCAGCGTGATGGTGAGCTTTCCGGCGTCCAGCAGCGTGTTGCGCGTGTCGATATGGAAAAAGGCCGTCACAAGCGCCTTGGGCTTTTCCAGAAGCGTCAGGTTGCGATGGCCGTCCTTGCCGGCCAGCGGGCCGATATCGCGGTAGATAAACACCGCCGCGATAAAGGAATAGACCGCCGCGACCGCCGCCGCCTCTGTCGGGGTAAAGATCGCCCCGGTGAGACCCGGCACGCCATAGATCCCGACCATGATGATAATGATCAGCAACAGACCCCAGAAGGCATCGCCAAAGCTGCGCGCAACTTCGCCCCAGCCGCGCCATTCGCCCGCGGGCATATTGCGAATGCGGGCCATGATGTAGATCGTGATCATCAGCATCAGCCCCGCCATGATCCCCGGAATCACACCAGCAAGGAACATACGGCCCACCGAGACATCTGTAGCCGAGGCATAGACCACCATGACGATCGAGGGCGGAATGAGGATCCCCAAGGTGCCCGCATTGGCGATCACCCCTGCGGCAAAGTCCTTGGTATAGCCCGCCTCGCGCATCGCCGCGATCACGATTGTCCCGATCGCGACCACTGTGGCCGGCGAGGAGCCGGAGAGTGCGGCAAACATCATACAGGCAAACACCCCGGCAATCGCCAGACCGCCGCGCAGATGCCCGACACAGGCAATCGAGAAGCGGATGATCCGCTTGGCCACACCGCCCGTCGACATAAAGGACGAGGCCAGAATAAAGAACGGGATCGCCAGAAGCGTGTAATGCCCCGCCATCGCCTGAAACAGCGATTGGGCCACCGAGGCGAGCGATGTATCACTCAGCGCCAGCAGAAAGATCACCGAGCTGATGCCGAGCGAAACGGCAATCGGCACACCGATCAGCATAAGGCCGATAATCAGGCCAAAAAGAATTGCGACATCCATAAATCAGTCCCCCTGCCCGTGGGCGCGGCGCGCGTCTTCCACGGCGTCTTCGGCCTCGTGGCTTACAATCAGGCTCGTGGCCTCGCCCGTCCAGACCCGCACTGTCGCCTGACAAAAGCGAAACAGCATCAGCGTCATGCCAATCGGCAGGATCGCATAGGGAATGAACCGTGGCAGTTTTTCGTATTCTTCGCCTTCATTCATCAAAGGCTCCAGAAAGCGCAGGAATTCGGGCAGCGGAATATCCTCGACCCCATACCAGGCGCGATAGGAGGTCGCGCGCATCTCTTCAAACCCTGTGGGAAACCAGCGGCCCGTGGTTTGGGGCAGATTGGCAAAATTGGCCCAGTAATCCCAGGCCCCCTTGAGGAGCAAAAACGCATAGCCCGTGCAGATCACCCCGGCCACAATCGCCAAGACCCTGCGGCTGCGCGCGGGCAAGAGGTTGATCACCGTGTCGACCCCGAGGTTGGATGTGGTCTTGATGGCATAGGAGACACCAAACAGCACAAGCCAGGCAAACAGGAAAGTGACAGTCTCCAGCACCCAGATCTGGCTGGTGTTGAAAAGATAGCGCATGACAACATTGATAAATGTCAAAACTGTCATCATGCCCAGAAGAAAGGCAATCACCGTTTCTTCCAGTTCATTGACGAAACGACCCAGCGGTCCCTTTGCCTTATAGCCATGAGCCATAGTCATTCGCTCCTATGAGAGAGGAAAGAGGGGAGCGCAGGCCCAAGACCAAACGGTCGGGCCTGCGCCTCTGGCTGCACTTGCAGCGCTTAGAAGTTTGCGTTGATCGCTTGCGCGGCGTCAATGTTCTCTTGGCCGACATCGTCCTTGAACTGGCCCCAAACCGGCATCATCGCATCAACCCAGGCCTGACGGGTCGTCGCATCCAGCTCGCGGATGGTTGTGCCCGCATCCAGAATCGCCTGACGCGCATCGCTGTCGACCTTGCCCACAGCGGCGTTGCGCTCGGTGCTGACCTCATTGAGGATCGTGGCAAGCTGGCTGCGCGTGTCCGCATCCAGGCTGTCCCACCAGTCGGTGCCGACAACGACCATATAGTCGATGATGCCGTGGTTGGTTTCGGTGATACCATCCTGCACTTCAAAGAATTTCTTGCCGTAGATGTTGGACCAGGTGTTCTCCTGACCATCAACAACACCGGTCTGCAGCGCGCCATAAACTTCCGAGAAGGCCATAGGCTGCGGGCTGACGCCAATCGCTTCCATCTGCGCCTTGATCACATCAGAGGGCTGCACGCGGAATTTGAGGCCCGCAGCATCGGTCGGCAGGTTGAGCGGCTTGTTGGCCGACATCTGCTTCATGCCATTGTGCCAGAACTCAAGACCCAGAAGACCGCGGCGGGTCATCGAGGCTTTCATCGCCTGGCCGGTGTCCGAGCTTTGGAACGCGTCCACAGCGTCGATGTTCTTGAACATGAAGGGCAAATCAAAGATGCGGAATTGTTTGGTGAACTGTTCAAATTTTGACAGGCTCGGCGCCGCCATCTGAACATCGCCCTGCAACATCGCTTCCAGAACCTGATCATCATCATAGAGTGTCGAGTTCGGGAAGACTTCCATACAGGCCTTGCCGTTCATCTCCGTGTTGACGCGCTCTTGCAAAAGCGAGGCAGCAATACCCTTGGGGTGCTTGTCGGTGTTGGTCACATGGCTGAATTTGATCACCATTTCGCCATCGTCACAGGCCGCCGAAACCGCGCCCGCAGAGACTGTGAGCGACAAAGCCGCCAGAGTTGTTGCGATAAATTTCATAGATATCTCCTCCCAGAGTTCAGAATCACTTCGCCGACACTCCCATGCCAGCGGATGCGCAAGTCTTTGCCAAGCCGCCCCACCGACGCAACATCGGCGTTTTTTATTGTATTTTCAGATCCTTAAATTCCCCGCCTCGGTCAAATGTGCGAAATTCCGCACACACCCTGCCTATCTCCGTGCGGGATTCCACACAGTTTTCAGCTTTTTCTTTCTCCAAATATCCCGGGGTGCGGGGCAGCGCCCCGCTCCGGCGCGCCCCCGCGCGCGCCTGCCCGATCTCTGGCCCGATCTCTGGCCCGATCACTGGCCTGTCTTCGCCCTGACGCTGCCCGGCCGGGCGTCAGCGGCGGTAATCCTCCGGTTTGATGTCATAGCGGGCCAGCTTGTCATAAAAGGTCTTGCGCGGCAGTTTGAGCGCTTCGGCGGCTGCACTCGCCTTGCCGTTTTGGCGCCCCAGAGCCGCAATCAGAAGCGAGCGCTCGACCCGCGCCATCTGCTCGGCCAGCCCCAGATCCGCGCTGCTGCCGACCGTATCGGCCATCCCGAGCACAAAGCGCATCGCCGCGCTCATCAGCGAGCGGGTGTTGCCCGGCCAGTCCTGCGCCATCAGCCCGGAGAGGGTATCGGGCGGGATTTCGGGGCTGACAAGCCCGGCCTGCTCGGCGGCTTGGCGCACATAATGCTGAAAAATCACAGGGATATCCTCGGGCCGTTCGCTGAGCGCGGGAATGCGCAGGCTCATGCCCTCCAGCCGGTAAAACAGCTCGGCATTAAAGCGCCCCGCCTCGACAGAGGCCTGCAAATCGCCTGAGCTGCCCGCAATCAGCCGCGTGGTTTGCCCCGCATCCAGACGCTCGACCAGCTCGTATTGCAAAGCGGCCGGCAGGCTGTCGATTTCGTCCAGAAACAAAGTGCCGCTGGCGCCATCCTGCAGCGCCGCGCCAAACCCTGCGCCGTCCAGCGCAGAGGATTGCCGGCGCACAAAAGGCCCGGCGCGGCGGCGCGAGCTCAAGTGGATCACCTCGGCCACCTTGGCAATCCCCGCCCCGCGCGGCCCCGTCACCAGCGCCTCCACATCCAGCCGCGCAAGCTGGCGCACCCGGCTGCGCAAATCTTCGGCCTTCTGAGAGGTGCCAAAGATCATCCGCGCCGCCGCATCGCCGGCCAGAGCCTCGGCCCGCAAGGCGCGGTTTTCAAGCACCAGCGCCCGCGTGCCAAGCGCCCGGCGCAACACCGCCAACAAGGCCTGTGGCGCGCATGGCTTTTCCAGAAAGTCAAACGCCCCCTCGCCCATCGCCTTGACCGCCATCGAGATATCGCCCTCGCCGGTGAGCAAAATCACCGGCAGCTCGGGATCAAGCCCGCGCACATGGGCCAACACATGAAACCCGTCGCGTCCGGGCATCCGCATATCCGACAGAACCGCCCCGTCAAAAGCGGCGCTGATATGGTCTTTGGCCTCGATAAACGAGCCGGCCAGCACCACATCCAGCCCCTCAAGTTCAAGCGTCTGCGCAAGCGCATCCCGCACCGCACGGTCATCATCCACAATCAGAACTGTCTTGCTCATGGCCTCTCTCATGGCTGGGTGTCCTCGCTCCAGCGCTCCAGCGCAACGGTAAACACCGCACCACGCGCCCCCTCGGCCAAAGTCGCGTTGCGCCCGGTGATCTTGCCGCCAAAGCTCTCGATCAACCCGTAAGAGATCGACAGGCCAAGCCCCATGCCCTCGGCGCTGCCCACGGCTTTTGTCGAGTAAAACGGCTCAAAAATCTTCTCCGGATCGCTGATCCCCGGCCCCGTGTCCCGCACCTCGACAATCAGCCGCGCCCCCGCATGGCAGCTGATGTGAATGGTCTTCTCCCCTGCCTGCCCCTGCATCGCATCCGCCGCATTGGTGATCAGATTGACAAAGACCTGCCCGAGCCGCACCTCGCCCGCCTTGACATAAAGCGGCGCCTCGGGCGCGCGCCAGTCCATCGCAACCCCGGCCTCGGTGAGGCGCGTTTGGGTCAGCTCCACCGCCGCGCTGATCACAGCGCCCAGCTCGATCCGCCCCATCGGCTCGCTCTCGTTGCGCGCAAAAGCCCTCAGGTTCTTGATGATCCGCGCCGCACGGGTGCTCAGCGCCGAAATGCGCCTGAGGTTTTCCCCGGCAATATCGCTCTTGCCCTGGGCCAGAAAGCGCACGCCATTTTCCGCAAATTGCCCGATCGCCATCAAAGGCTGGTTCAGCTCGTGGCTGATACCGGCGCTCATCTGGCCCAGAGCGCTCAGCTTGCCCGTCTGCACAAGCTCGGCCTGCGCGCGGCGCAGCTCGCCCGTGCGCGCCTCAACCCGCGCTTCCAGCTGGCGGTTGGCCGACACAAGCGCACGCCGCCGCTCCGTCACCAGAAACAGGATCGCCCCGAACGCCACCAGAACAGCCGCCACAACCAAAGCCTGCAGCCCCGCCAGCCGCTCGGCCGGCGCAACATCCACAAGCGCCTCCGCCCGCATCGCCATCACCGGCATCTCCTTGGTCAGATGCAGCGCCCGGCGCGGGATATACGGCCCGAGCGCCAGCTCCCAGATCTCCTCACCGCCCTCCAAGCGCTGCACACTGCGCGCCTCCGCACCGTCCAGCAGCACCAGCCCCGCATCCTCGGCGCGCACCCGCGCAAAAACAAGCTCGGAGCGATTGGCCATAAACACCTGATCTTGCGCCGTGGTAAAATAGACCGCCGGCGAGCTTGAGCGCCAGCCGTATTCCAGCTCGTCAATATCCACCACCACAAGCAACATCGCCCGCACACGCCCGTCCGGGCCAAAATCAGGTGCCGCATAAAAATAGGCCCGCCGCGCCCCGGTCTGGCTCTGAACGCTGCCGTGCCCCGTGCCAAGCGCACCCTGCGCGGCGCGCGCGCGCCATGGCCCGTCAAGGGCCTCGGCCCCCAAAGCCTCACCGGCCTGCGCCAAAACAGCCCCCTTGCGGCTCACATAGGCCAGCGCCAGCGCGCCTGTCTTGTCAGCCGCGCTGCGCAAAAAATCCTCCGCCGCCGCGCGCCGTCCTGCCTCGCCCGCGCCCTGCCCCGTCAAAGCCCCCAAATTCGGATGATCCGCCATCATCACCGCAAGCTCCTGATAGCGCTGCAACCGTGTGGCAAAGCGGTCCCCCGCCAGCGCAAGGTCGGCCTGCCCGCGGGCCTTGAGCTGCGCCATCGCCTGCCCCAGCCCGTAGCGATAAACGCCAAAGCTCGCAGCCAGAACAAGCGCCAAAAACGCCCCCCATAGCCCCAATCTGGTCAGAATACTGTGCCTCATAGGCCCGTCATAGCCGCCACGCCGCGACTTGCAAAGCCTCACACCGCCCCCGCGCGCGGCAAATTGCCCAGAGGCGCTGGCCCACCTTCAGCCCGGCTTCAGCTTTTTCTTTCCAGAAATATCCTGGGGGGAGCGCGAGGGGGGCAAAGCCCCTCTCGCCCAGGCGACGACGCAGTCGGCGCAGCCCAATGAGGCAAAACCGCTTAGAGCGGCAGCATCGTCGTATGTTTGATCTCTTCCATCGACAAAAGCGCCGTCACATTGTGGATTTTCACCTCCGAAATCAGCGCCTGATAAAACACATCATACGCGCGCGCATTGGCCACGCGCACTTTCAGGATATAGTCGATATCCCCCGCCAAACGATGCGCTTCCATCACTTCGGGCCGCTCATGCAGCGCCCGCAAAAACGCATCCTGCCAGTGTTTCTCATGCTCGCTCGTGCGGATCAGCACAAAGAAACACGCCTCCAGCCCGAGCGCTTCCGCATCCAGAAGCACGGTTTGCTGGCGGATCACGCCGCTCTCTTTCATCTTGCGAATCCGGTTCCACACAGGCGTCTTTGAGCTGCCCACCTGGGTGGCAATCTCGTCCAAAGACTGCGCCCCGTCGCGTTGCAGCTCTGCCAGAATTTTCCGATCCAGCTCGTCCAGACGAACAGACATTCCCGCTTCCTTCCCAAATCCAAACACCCATCATTCTGACCGCGAGAATTGAAACATATGTCCTTATTCGCCACAGCCACTAGCGTCATATTGGAACAATTTCCTATATTCAAGCAGAACGTTAAGGACAGACGCCATGCAACATTACCCGGTTTTTCTCAACACCCGCGCCGCGCGCATTGTGCTCTCGGGGGGCGCAGATGCGGCCATCGCCAAGCTGCGCCTGCTTTTGAAAACAGAGGCCGATCTGGCCGTCTTTGCGCCAGAGGCCGCGCCGGAGATCCTCGCCTGGGCCGAGGCGGGCGCGCTCACCCTGCATCGCCGCGCCCTGAGGCTGGATGATCTGGCGGGCGCCGCTCTGGTCTATGCCGCCGATGAAGACGCCGCACAGGACAGCGCCACCGCCGCGCTTGCAGAGCGCGCCAAAGTGCTGCTCAATATCGTCGACAACCTTGAGGCCAGCGATTTCATCACCCCGGCGATTGTCGATCGTGATCCTGTCACCATCGCGATCGGCACAGAGGGTGCCGCGCCGGTGCTCGCCCGCCAGATCAAGGCCGATCTTGAGGCGCGCCTGCCCGCCGCCCTTGGCCTGCTGGCGCGGATCGGCAAGGCCTTCCGCCCCGCCGCCGAGAGCCTTCCTGTCGGGCGCGCGCGCCGTGCCTTCTGGTCTGACTATTATACCAAAACCGGCCCGGCGAGCCTCTCTGCGGGCGAAACCGCCACCAAAGCCGCGCTCAAGGCGCTGCTCGCGCAGCACCGCGCCCAAGCCCCCTCTGAGGGCCATGTCATCTTTGCCGGAGCCGGTCCGGGCGATCCGGAGTTGCTCACGCTCAAGGCCCGCCGCGCCCTGCATGAGGCGGATGTGGTGATCTATGATCGCCTCGTTTCGCCCGCCATTCTGGAGCTGGCGCGCCGCGAGGCGCTGATGCTCTCGGCGGGCAAGGAGGGGTTTGGAGCCTCCATGACACAGGCCGACATCAACGCGCTGATCGTGGCACAGGCCGGCGCCGGTGCGCAGGTTGTGCGCCTCAAGGGCGGTGATCCGGCGGTCTTTGCCCGTCTGGATGAAGAAATCGAGGCCTGCGAGGCCCATAACATCGCTTTCAGCATCATCCCCGGAATCACCGCGGCCTCGGCCTCGGCGGCGGCCTTGGGCCAGAGCCTCACCAAACGGGGCCGCAACACCGAGGCGCGTCTTGTGACAGGCCACGATATGCAGGGCTATGCCGATCACGACTGGAAGAGCCTCGCGCGTCCGGGCGAAGTGGCCGCCATCTATATGGGCAAGCGCGCCGCCCGCTACATTCAGGGCCGTCTGCTGATGCACGGGGCCGCTCCGAACACCCCTGTCAGCCTTGTGGAAAACGCCAGCCTGCCCAACCAGCGCATTCTGGCCACAACATTGGCCGAGCTGCCCGCCGCGCTCGAGGCCGCCGCGCTGAGCGGTCCGGCCTTGACCCTTTTGGGCCTCGCCCCGCGCAACACGGCCGCCGCGGCCCCCGCGCGCCCGCAGGAGATCGCCCTATGACCCCCTCTGTGCTCACCGCAAATGCGCTCCTTGAGGGCGATGTCATTTATCTCACCGCACAGGGCACTTGGGCCAGAACACTCGCCGCCGCCGAGGTCTTTACCGATGAGGCCGTCGCCGAGGAGCGGCTCTTTTCGGTGTCCCCCGCCGAGGCTGTCGGGGCCTATCTGATGCCCGTTCGCCTCACCGAGGGCGCGCCTGCGCCCGTGCATTTTCGCGAAGCCTTCCGCGCGCGCGGCCCGTCCAACCGTTTTCACGGCAAACAAGCCGAGGGAGTTTGAGATGTATCACTACAGCGAATTTGACAAAGCCTTTCTCACCGCGCGCAATGCGCAGTTTCGCGCGCAGGTTGCGCGGCGTATTTCGGGCGAGCTGTCAGAAGACGAGTTCAAGCCGCTGCGCCTGATGAACGGGGTCTATTTGCAGCTCCACGCCTATATGCTGCGCGTCGCCATTCCCTACGGCACCCTCAACAGCGCGCAAATGCGGGTTCTGGCCGATCTGGCCGAGACCTATGACAAGGGCTATGGCCATTTCACCACCCGCCAGAACATTCAATACAACTGGCCCAAGCTCGGCGATATTCCCGATATGCTCGACGATCTTGCCCGCGTCGGCCTGCACGCGATCCAGACCTCGGGCAACACGATCCGCAATGTGACCGCCGATCATTTTGCCGGCGCGGCCGCCGACGAGCTGGCCGATCCGCGCCCCATTGCCGAGCTGATCCGCCAGTGGAGCACCGACCACCCCGAGTTCCAGTTCTTGCCGCGCAAGTTCAAAGTCGCAGTGACCGGCAGCCCGACCGACCGCGCCGTGACCGCCGCGCATGACATCGGGCTGCGCGCTGTGCTGCGCGAGGGTGTGCTCGGCTATCAGGTTCTTGTTGGGGGCGGGCTGGGCCGCACCCCGATGATTGGCAAGGTTATCAAAGACTTCCTGCCCGAAGCTGATCTTCTGCCCTATCTTGAGGCCGTGGTCTCTGTCTGGAACACGCTGGGGCGGCGCGACAACAAATACAAAGCCCGCATCAAGATCACGGTTCATGAACATGGCATTGAGGAGATCGCCCGCCTCGTGGAGGCGCGCTATGCGCTGATCCGGCCCGCGTTTCGCGGCATGGATCAGGCCCTTTTGGCCGATATTCGCGCCCAGTTTGCTGCGCCCGCCTTTGTCGCGGCGCCGCTTGCGCCCTATGAGGCCGCCTATGCGGCTGATCCGGTGTTTCGCGCTTGGGCCGACACCAATCTCGCAGCCCATCAGCGCGCCGATCATGCCATCGTGACGCTTTCACTCAAGGCCCACGGCCAGACGCCCGGAGACGCCAGTGCTGCGCAAATGCGCCTGATGGCCGATCTTGCGGCGCGCTTTGGCTATGATGCGCTGCGCATCTCGCATGAGCAAAATGTGATCTTGCCCCATGTCGCGCGCGCCGATCTGCCCGCGCTTCATGCCGCCCTCAAGGACGGCGGCCTCGCCACCGCCAATATCGGCCTGCTGAGCGATATCATCGCCTGCCCCGGCATGGACTATTGCGCCCTCGCGACCGCGCGCTCGATCCCTGTCGCGCAAGAGCTGGCGCAGCACTTTGATGCGCTCAAGCTCGAGCATGACATCGGGCCGATCAAACTCAAGATTTCGGGCTGCATCAATGCCTGCGGGCATCACCACGTCGGCCATATCGGAATCCTCGGCCTCGACCGTGCGGGTGTTGAGAACTACCAGATCACCCTTGGCGGCGATCATGGCGCCGATCTGGCGCTGGGCGGGCGCATGGGGCCGGGCTTCAGCTATGAAGAGATCGTGCCGGCCATCGAGCGCATTTTGCTGTGCTATCTGGCGCTGCGGGAAAGCCGCGAGGAGAGCTTCCTTGAGGCTGTGCGCCGTCTGGGCCTCGCCCCCTTCAAAGCCGCGCTCTACGAGACAGAGGCCCCGGCCAAGGAGCTGATCCATGCTGCAGAGTAACCTTGCCGCCAAAGCCGAGCAGCTCAACCTGCGCTTTCAGGCCCTGCCGGCAGAATCACTGCTCAAAGAGGTCTTTGCCAATGGCTTGCTCGGGCGCGCGGCGCTTGTCTCCTCTTTTGGCGGCGAGGCGGCTGTGCTTTTGCATATGCTGGCGCAGGTCGCGCCGGAGGCACCAGTTCTGTTCATCGACACAGAGCTGCTCTTTCCCGAGACACTGGCCTATCAGGCCGCGCTGTCAGCGCGCTTTCGGCTGGCCAATGTGCAGATCCTGCGCGCCGAGACAGCCAAGGCCGACCCGCTCGCCCGCTTGCACCGCTCTGATCCGGAGGCCTGCTGCGCGCTGCGCAAAACCGCCCCCTTGCAGGCGGCGCTGAGGCCTTATGCCGCTTGGGCCTCGGGGCGCAAACGCTTTCAGGGCGGGCTGCGCAGCGCGCTCGAGCTGTTTGAACCCGAGCACGGCACAGGCCGCATCAAGCTCAACCCGCTGGCCAATTGGTCGCCCAAACAGATCAGCTCCTATTTTGAGGCGCATGATCTGCCACGCCATCCGCTCACGCAAAAAGGCTATGGCTCGCTCGGCTGCGCGCCCTGCACAGATCCGGGCACAGGCCGCGCGGGCCGCTGGCAGGACCGCGCCAAAACAGAATGCGGCATTCACCTGCCCTCCCCGACGCTCAAAGGAAACACCCCATGACCCTCGTTCGCGACACAGGCTTTGCCGCCGAAGACTGGCCCCACGGCTTTACCGACAACCCCCGCGAAATCGCCGGCGAGAATGGCGCGGGGCTGGATCTGACGCCCGATGCAGGGCTTGAGGCACTTGAGGCCCTTGAGGCGCTGAAAGAGCGCCTGCCCGCCCTGCGGCTCATTCGCATTGCCTTTGGGAGCTTTGCCGACGGGCGCGGCTTTACGCTGGCGCGCCAGTTGCGGCTGATGGGCTATCGCGGCCGCCTGCGCGCCGCCGGGCAGCTCATTGCCGACCAATATGCCATGGCGCGGCGGGCGGGGTTTGACGAGGTCGAGATCTCCGAGGCCGACGCGCGCCGCCAGCCCGAAGCGAGCTGGCTTTTTCGCGCCAACTGGCAGGACCATGACTATCAAGCCCGGCTGCGCGGCTGATTTGCCCTTCACCTGACATAGATCAAAGCTTACGAAAGGATATCGGTTTAATCGCCGATCAGAGACATCATGAATGAGATAAGCCGTATGACCGAGGCAAAGCCGATCAAAACGCCCACCCTGCCCGATGCGCAGACTGTCACCGAGGTAAAGCACTACACAGACCGCCTGTTCAGCTTTCGCTGCACCCGGCCTGCGAGCCTGCGCTTTCGCTCGGGCGAATTTGTCATGATCGGCCTGATGGGCGCGCCGGACGAGACGACAGGCAAGCAAAAGCCGCTGCTGCGGGCCTATTCGATTGCCTCGCCGAGCTGGGATGAAGAGCTGGAATTTTACTCGATCAAGGTGCCTGACGGCCCGCTCACCTCGCGCCTTCAACATATCCAAGTTGGAGACGAGGTGATTTTGCGGCCCAAGCCCGTTGGCACGCTGGTGCATGACGCGCTTCTGCCCGGCAAGCGGATCTGGTTTTTCGCCACGGGCACAGGCTTTGCGCCCTTTGCCAGCCTGCTGCGCGAGCCGCAGACCTATCAGGATTATGACGAGGTGATCATCACCCACACCTGTCGCGAAGCGGGCGAGCTGACCTATGGGGCCGAGATCATCGAAAGCCTCAAGACTGATGCGTTGCTGAACGAGGTGATTGGCGAGGGCTTCTGGAAAAAGATCAAATATTACCCGACCACAACCCGCGAAGAGAGTGCCAAGATGGGCCGTATCACCGACCTGATGCGCTCGGGCGAGGCCTTTACAGACCTTGGTGTGGAGCCGATCTGCCCAAAGAACGACCGCGCCATGATTTGCGGCAACCTTGCGTTCAATCTCGAGCTGAAAGAAATGCTTGAAGGCTACGGGCTGGAAGAAGGCGCAAACTCAGAGCCGAAAACCTATGTTGTGGAAAAGGCGTTTCTGGACTGAGGTTTTTGGACTGAGGTTTTTGGACTGCGGTTTCTGGACTGAGACCGGCGCTTCCCGCGACCAGAAAAAAGCCCCGCTCACAGCGCGCGGGGCTTTCTTTTTGGGCCAAGCCCGGAGCTTAAAGCCCCATCGCGGCCTTCACCTGATCGAGAACCGCCTTCAGCGCGTCAGGGTTGTCCTGAGCGGCTTTGACGGCTTGCTTGAGAAGGCCCTTTTGCAGGGCATTGATCTTGTCTGAGGCCTCAATCATCTCGGCGACTTTCTCAAAGTCAAACCCCTCCGGGGTGAGCACTGCGCTCAGGCCTGTCTGGGCGTCTGATGCCGCGTCGCCTGTGGCCTCTGCCGTCGTCGCCGCTGTTGCCTCGGTTGTTGCCTCGGTGGTCGCGTCCTGCGCGGCCTCTGTCGTCTCTGTGGCCTCTGTGGCGGCCTCTGTGGCGGCTGTCGCCGCATCGCTGGCCGCTTCGGTTGTCGCCTCAACCGCCTCGGCGGCTGTCTCGGTGACCGCAGTTGCGGCCTCTGTTGCTGCCTCGGTCGTGGCTTCGGTCGCTGCCTCTGTCGTGGCCTCAACCGCCTCGGCGACTGTCTCGGTTGCGGCTGTTGCGGCCTCAGTCGCCTCTGTCGCTTGCTCGGTCACCGCTTCGGTGACGGCCTCTGCTGCCTCGGTGGCGCTCGCCGTGGCCGCGTCAACCGCGCTTTCGACAGCCTCGGAAACACCCTCCGCCGCCTCTGTCACAACCTCGAGCGGCGCGGCTTCTGTGACTGTTTCTGTCACAGTTTCAACAGCTTCTCCAATGCTCTGGCCCGAATACACATAGTAGCCAACGCCCAAAACAATCGCCGCCAGCACCATCCACAGTAAATTCTTCATAACTCTTTCCCCTTGGGTTCGGGCGCCCAGATCCGTCTGGGGCGCGCTCAATCTGTCAAATGGCGCAGGCTTTCGGAAGCCACAAGGGGGAAAGCCGTCAGAATCGGCTCAAATCAGCCGATTGCCGCTTGAATCCGCCTGATGGGCGCTCTACCTTGCCCGGCGACTAGATAGGTCAACAACACAAGGAACAAAACCATAGCCCGTAGACCTCATAACGCGCCTCCACAGCGCGACACTGGCCCCCGCGTCAATGACCGTATCACAAGCAATGAAATCCGTCTGATTGGCGCCGATGGCGAGAACGTAGGTGTCGTGACGCCTGCGCAGGCCATGATTATGGCCGAAGAGGCAGAACTCGACCTTGTCGAGATTTCGCCCAATGCAAACCCGCCGGTTTGCAAAATCATGGATTTCGGCAAGTTCAAATACGAACAGCAAAAGCGCGAAGCCGAGGCCCGCAAAAAGCAGAAGATCATCGAGATCAAAGAGGTCAAGTTCCGCCCGAACACCGACACGCATGA
>JAHBAM020000169.1 GCA_018500125.2 Roseobacter sp.
ACCCCATGCCGCTTTTTCTTTCCAGAAATATCCCGGGGGGTGCGGGGGGCTGGCCCCCCGCTTTGGCCTGTGGTGCGGGGGGCTGGCCCCCCGCTTTGGCCCGTGGCGGACGCGCTTGAGCGAGTGGCTCATCTCGCTGGAGGGCACAGAGGCCGGACACCGCCTCGCTCTGGTGCTCGCGCTGCTGGCGGCGGTCTTGCACGCGGTCTTCGGGGCCTTGCAAAAAGGCCGTCATGATCCCTGGCTCACACGCGGCGCGATTGATTTTTGCTATATGGCGATGGCCGCGCCCTTTGCGTTCTGGGTCGTGCCCTGGCCCGAGCCGCATATGTGGCCGATTTTTGCGGCGGCTTTTGTCATTCATGTCGCCTACAAGCTGATGCAAAGCTGGGCCTATACCAAGGGGGCCTATACCGTCGTCTATCCGGTGGTGCGCGGCACAGGCCCGCTCTTTACGGTGATCGGCGCCTATTTCCTCTTTGGCGAGGTCTTCAACCTGATCCAATGGGCCGGGGTCGCAACGCTTCTGGCCGGGATCTTTGGGCTTGCCCTGTATAATCTGCGCCATGTCACGGCCGAGCGCGACACGCTCAACACAGCGCTGATCCTCGCGGTGATCACAGGGCTGTTTGTGGCGCTCTATACCACATGGGACGCCTACGGCATTCGCGCCACAGCCAACCCCTTCACCTTTCTGGCCTGGTTTTTCTTTATCGACGGGCTGGTCTTCCCCTGGGTGGCCTTTGCGCGCTATCGGTCTCTGGCGGCGCCGCCGGCCCTTGGGCCGTTGTTTCAGCGTGGCCTGATCGGCGCGATCGTGGCCTTTGCCAGTTTTGGCTCGGTGATGCTGGCCACACGGCTCGACACGGTGGGCGAAGCCGCCATCCTGCGCGAAACCTCGACCGTTTTTGCCGCCCTCATCGGCTGGCTCGCCCTCAAAGAAACAGTCGGCCCGCGGCGCATTGCACTTATGGCATTGATTGCTCTGGGGGCTGTGATAGTTGAAACAGGTGGTTAGCTTAGGAATGGACATGGCCGAAAAACGCGAGATCAACCCCCTCCTGAAAACGGCGCTCGAGTTGGGGCCGGTGCTGGCCTTCTTTGCGGCCTATATGATGTTCAAGGACGATGTGTTCACAGTCGCAGGGCGTGACTATTCGGGGTTTATCTTCGTAACAGCCGGCTTTGTGCCGCTGATCGTGCTCACAACAGCAATCGTCTGGAAGCTGACAGGCCATATCTCCAAGATGCAGATCATGACGCTGGTGCTGGTTGTGGTCTTTGGCGGGCTGACCGTCTGGCTCAACGATCCCAAATTTCTCAAAATCAAACCCACGATTTTCTTCAGCCTGATGGGCGCAGCCCTCGCGGTTGGCCTCTGGCGGGGGCAGTCCTACCTGCGCTACGTGATGGAGGGGATGATGCCGCTTCAAGACGAAGGCTGGATGATCCTCACCCGCCGCCTGATGTGGTTTCTCTTTGCAACAGCGCTCGCCAACGAGCTGATCTGGCGCTTCATGTCCGAAACAACTTGGGTCTATTTCAAGACATTCGGCGACACGGCCGCCTTGTTTGTGTTCTTCATGAGCCAAAGCAGGCTCTTTACGGTTTATGCCCTGCCCGAGGAGGGCGAAGGCGAAACTTGACCGCTCCTTCAATCAGGTCTAAACGCAAGGCCCAGTGGCGATTTGTTACCAGATTGCGGGCCACTTAAAACATTCTGCTAAAAGGTCGGGAAGAAGGAGGCTCCTTCGGCTTGGCCGATGGGGCTTTTTTTACGGGGTATGGATCCGATGACAAAAACAACCAAAAACCGAACCGCCCTTGTGCATGGCGGCACCCGCCGGTCGCAATATGGCGAGGTGAGCGAAGCGCTCTTTCTCACCCAGGGTTTTGTCTATGAAACAGCCGAAGCCGCCGAGGCCCGCTTTGTCAAAGCGGGAGAGGACGAGTTTATCTATGCGCGCTACGGCAACCCGACGGTGCGGATGTTTGAAGACCGTATTTCCGGCTATCTCGGCTATGAAGACGGCTTTGCCTGCGCCTCCGGCATGGCGGCGGTCAACGGGGCGCTGATGGCGCTCTTGAAGGCCGGAGATCATGTCGTCGCCTCGCGCGCCTTGTTTGGCTCCTGCCTTTATGTGCTTGAAGATGTGCTGGCGCGCTTCGGGGTCGAGATCACGCTCGTCGATGGCACAGACAATGCCGCATGGAACGCCGCCATCCGCGCGGACACCCGTCTTGTCTTTCTGGAGAGCATCTCCAATCCGACGCTGGAAGTGATTGATCTGCGCTATGTCTGCGATCTGGCCCACGCCCGTGGCGCGCTGGTGTTGGTGGATGATGCGATGGCGACACCTGTGTTCTCCTATGCTCGGGAGTGTGGCGCCGATCTCACCATTATTTCAACAACCAAGCACATCGACGGGCAGGGCCGTATGCTCGGCGGGATCATCTGTGGCACCAAAGAGCTGATCCGTGGCCCGATTGAAACCTATGTCAAGCACACAGGCGGTGCGATGAATCCCTTCACGGCGTGGTCCCATCTCAAGGCGCTTGAAACCCTTGAGTTGCGGGTGCGGGCACAGGCTGCGGCGGCCTATCAAGTGGCCGAGGCGCTCGCCGGGCACCCCAAGCTCGCTGCCGTTCGCTATCCGACTCATACGGCACATCCGCAATCCGCCCTCGCCCTTGCTCAGGCCGAAGCGGGCGGCACTGTGCTGACCTTCGAAGTGAAGGGCGGGCGCTCGGCCTGCTTTGCGGTGATGAACGCGCTTCAGGTGGCAACGATCTCCAACAATTTTGCCGACTCCAAATCGATTGCAACCCACCCCGCAACCACAACGCATCAGCGCTTGCCGCAGGCGCAAAAAGACCTGCTCGGGATTTCGGATGGTTTGGTGCGCTTTTCTGTCGGTCTGGAAGATGTCGATGATATTATCGCCGATCTTCTGGCCGCGCTCGACGCGGCATGATCTGTCTCTCTGTGTCCATACAGCTTGCCCTACTGCCTGCCATATAGGCTGCCCCACGCCCTGATAGGGCGTATTTTCGGAGTGACGCTTGTGGTATGTTTTTGGTCTGAGTTGGGAGGATGCACGTATTGACCTTAGGGTAAATATAACGTGAGCCTAGGGAGCGATACTATGAACAAGCAGGTTGGAACCATGATTGCTGCACCAGACCGTGCCGAAGCCAAGGCCGCCCTTGAGCGATTGCGCGCTTGGGCTATGGGGGCCACAGCGGAGGAAGTGGCCGATTTGGACCCCGTCGTGGCGCGGCTTCTCCCTCAGGGCGAGGTTTCAAATTATCCAGCGCTTGCAAGGGCTTATCCTGAAGAATTTGAGGTTGATGAAGCCTATAAAGCCACCTTGCCCGATTTGCAGAATGGCCCGTCCAGCCTGATCAAAGGCGCGCCACGGGTGATCCAGCACGTCGGCATCTCGAATTTTCGCCTGCCGATCAAGTTTCACACCCGCGACAACGGCGATCTGACACTGGAAACATCCGTGACCGGAACCGTCAGTCTGGAGGCAGGTAAAAAAGGCATTAATATGTCGCGCATCATGCGCAGCTTTTATAAACATTCGGCCTCTACATTCTCCTTTGACATCATCGAAGCCGCTCTCGACGATTACAAAACCGATCTGGAAAGTTTCGATGCCCGCATCCAGATGCGGTTTTCCTTTCCGATGAAAGTCGGCAGCCTGCGGTCCGGGCTGGAGGGCTATCAGTATTACGATTTTGCGCTCGAGCTGATTGAAGTTGATGGAATATGTCGCAAAATCATACACTTAGACTATGTTTACTCCTCGACGTGCCCGTGCTCTCTCGAGCTGTCAGAGCACGCCCGCCAAACCCGCGGGCAGCTTGCCACGCCGCATTCCCAACGCTCGGTTGCGCGTATTTCCGCAGAGGTGACACAGGGCGATTGCCTTTGGTTTGAAGACCTCATCGAGATGTGCCGCGCCGCTGTTCCCACCGAGACGCAGGTGATGGTCAAACGCGAAGACGAGCAGGCCTTCGCCGAGCTGAACGCCGCGAATCCGATCTTTGTCGAAGACGCCGCGCGCCTCTTTGCCCAAAAGCTCGAACAAGACGAGCGTGTCGGAGATTTCCGTGTGATCGCAAGCCATCAGGAGAGCCTGCACAGCCATGACGCTGTGAGCGTGCTCACAGAAGGGCCTTTGTTTGAAAGCGAAAGCCTTGATCCCAAACTGTTTTCGACGCTGTTTCATGTTGGCTAAGCCATGCGCCCCGCGCGTTTTGGCTATGCAGGATCAGCAATGGTAAGGTGAGCATTGCTGACCTATGTTGGTGTCAGGGGAGGAAACCACACACTCAATATGAGGTTTCCAAATGGCACTAACATCGACAAATACAATCGCGCAGTTCGGTTTTTCACGCGGGTTTTCCAAGCTTCTGGACGGGCTTGTGCGCTGGTTTGAGGCGCGTGATGAACAGCGCAGCGCGCCGTATCGTTTGCGCATCGCACGCCTTCACGCTCTGAGCGACAGCGAGCTGAAAGCGATGAACTTGCGGCGCGAAAATATCGAAGCCTATGTTTTAAGTCGCTTTTTCTACTGCTGAAAACGGGCGGCTCGGGCGTTCTGCTGCGGTGTCTCGCTGGGCGCCGCAGCCATGCTTATCTGTTTTTGCACGGCTTGAGCGCGGCATATGCTTGACAGCCGCACGGGTTACATCCAAGCCTTCGCGTCATGTTTGATCTGCGCCCCGTAGGATATGTGATTGGTCTGCTTGTCGCCGCTCTGGGGCTGACAATGCTTGCGCCCTTGGCGGTCGATCTCGCGGAAGGGCGGGGCCACTGGCCGGCGTTTGCCGAAAGCTCCGTGATCACAATCCTGATGGGCGGGCTGGTCGCAATCGCCTGTCAGAACGGCCTCAAAGAGCGCTTGAGTATTCAGCAAACCTTCCTGCTGACAACAGGCGTCTGGCTTGCGCTGCCTGTTTTTGGCGCGCTTCCCTTCATGATCGGCGCGACAGAACTTTCCTTTGTAAACGCGATGTTTGAGGCCATGTCCGGGCTGACCACAACCGGCGCAACCGTGATGACAGGGCTTGATGATCTGCCGCATGGTATTTTGCTCTGGCGGGGTATTCTCCAATGGCTGGGCGGCATCGGGATCATCGTTGTGGCGATGGTCTTTTTGCCCGAATTGCGGGTCGGGGGGATGCAGATTTTCCGCGCCGAAGCCTTTGATACCTTTGGCAAGATCCTGCCACGCGCAACGCAAATCGCCTCCCAGATTTCCGCGATCTATGTGACTGTGACACTCGCCTGCATTGTGACCTATCTGTTGCTTGGCATGAGTCCTTTTGATGCGGTTGTGCACGCCTTTACCACTGTCTCAACGGGCGGAATGGCAAATTATGACGCCAGCTTCGGGACGTTTTCGGGGCCAATAGAATATGCAGCGTCCGTGTTCATGATCCTCGCCGCACTGCCGTTTGTGAGATATGTGCAAATGCTGAACGGAAACTACAACGCGCCCTTCATGGATGTTCAGGTCCGCGGCTTTTTGTATACGATTGCCGTGCTCGTGGCTGTCACAAGCGTGTTTTTAACACAGGTTTTTCCGCACCATTGGGAGCAAGCCTTTCGCGAAGCGCTTTTCAATATCACCTCGATCATCTCGGGCACAGGCTATGCCAGCGTGGATTATATGGGCTGGGGGCCGTTTCTGATCACGATATTCTTTTTTATCGGGCTGATCGGGGGCTGCGCTGGCTCGACGGCCTGTTCGATCAAGATCTTTCGATACCAGATCCTTTTTGCCTCGATCGCCTCCCAGATCAAGAAAATCAGAGCGCCTCATGGTGTGTTTACACCAAAATACAGCGGCCGCCCCATCTCGGAAGATGTGCTCAACTCCGTGATGAGCTTTTTTGTGTTCTTTATCCTCACCTTGGGTTTTGTGGCCGTGGCATTGTCGTTCACAGGGCTGGATTTCGTCACATCCATTTCGGGCGCTGCGGCCTCTGTCGGCAATATCGGCCCCGGTCTTGGCGATATAATCGGCCCCTCCGGCAACTATGCCAGCCTCAATGATGCGGCCAAAGTCATCCTGACATTTGCCATGCTGATCGGGCGATTGGAACTGCTCGTGGTCTATGCTTTGCTCATCCCCGCGTTCTGGCGCGGCTAATATCGGGTGCGGCGCAGCGCCCGTCGCGGCCCAATAGAGGCCTCAGTCCCAACACCCGACCAGAACAGTGACCCCCTGCGCTTCGCTTGTCAGATCTTCGGGCGCTATGCGGTTTGTCCGGCCAGCCTGACCTGTGGCCAAACCCGCAGAGCGCGCCACTTTTCTGATCGTATCAGCGTCTATCGCAAAGCTGACATTCTCGGGAAGCTGTCGCGCCCCCTGTGCCTCGGGGAGCAGCATCCCAAGAACCGCGCCTGTCTCGTCAAACACCGGCCCGCCCGCATCGCCTGCGAGCGTCGTGAGGGCGAGGCGTCTGAGCTGTGGTTCTCCGCCCAACCCTTTGACATCGCTCAGCATCCCGAATGTCAGAGTGGGCGCGCCAAGAACACCTTCATAACTGAACCCCGCCACGGCAATTTCTGTCTGAAGACGTGGCGCGCTTGCGGCCAGAACGGCTACTTCGCCTGGGCTTAAGGCGTCTTTCGGCCTGAGGATGGCAACGCCTGACAGCTTATCATCCGCGATCACATCGGCCTCAATGGCGTTTTCAATGGTGATCCGGTCGCACGATTTGACCACCTCCGAGGTGGTGACGACATGGCCCGAGCGATCAAGAAAAAACCCTGACCGCGACAGTCTCGGCCGGCGGATTTCAAGCCCGGCGACAAGATCAATGCTCTGGTCGTCCGTGCCTGCGGAGGCGTCCATGACGCCCTCTGTGCGGGTGAAGCTGGTGAGCATTTCGTCAAGCAGGCGTTGGCGGCGCTCTTCCTCACCGCTCGGCCAGATCAGGGTGAAGCCTTTGAGGCTTCCGTCTTTGAGCCAGACTTGGGTATGGGAGATAAAATCTGCCGCTTCCCCGATCAGCGTAAACGAGCTGTCATTGCGCTCGCGCGGGCCGGTTTCAGGCACGATTTCCAGAGTTTGCATAATGTCATACAAGCCGAACAGCGCGCTCTGGTCGCCTTCTTGGCTGATCAGAAGCACCCGCGCCTTGTCTGGGCCAATGCTGTCAAAATGCGCAAAGGGCGGGTTGTATTTGGAGAATTTGACACGGGCCAATGGCATTTTAAGCGCGATGCCGGTTGTCGTGTCGTCCAGAAGCCTCAGGTCCAGATCGCTAAGGACGGCATTGTAGTCTGCCAAGAGTTCGCTGCGCTGGAGCGTGGTCAGAACGCCGGTGCTCGGGTGGTTGTTTGCCTCTTGCCACGCACTCATAGAGCTGCGCGTGCCGCGTCCGAACGCGCCGTCGATTGTGCTGTTGTAATATCCCGCCCATTGCAGCGCGATTTGCAGCCCCTCGCGCGCGTCCTGCGTGAGCCTGGCCTCTGAGGCCCGCGCTTCTGCGAGGGTCTCGTCGGGTGCACTGGCCACAGCCGCTTGGCCCAGATCGCTCTGCGGAGCGGCGGGCTGGGGCGTGACGGGCGGCACAGGCGCGACAAGCGCCACGTCGGCTGTGTCAGGCAGGGGGGCTGCTCCCGTGGCAAAAGCGGCCCCGATCGGCCAGAACTGTTGGCGGAAATTGGCCGTATCGGCGATATAGCTGTCCCGCGGGATCTGGCCTTCCCGACGATAGATGCGCAAAACCTCCCGCGCATCATCTGCGGTGTAGGGGCCAAGCGCGATGGCATACCAGCCGCCGCCAAGCGCAAAGCCGTTTACGTTAGGGAGCGCTGCGCCATAGTCTCTGGCGCGGTCTTGCGCTTTGCTCAGGCTGGGCTGCGCCTCGATCTGAACCCAGACAAGCGGTTGCTCCTGGGCTATCACGCCGCTGCCCCTGAAAATCACCGTCAAAAATACTGCAAAAAATACCGCACCAATCAATCGTACCATTTTGTGAAATGTCCTCGCCTATACTCATACCAACTCCGGGCTTATGCCGTTTTATCAAATTCTTTTCACAGTGCACTTAAATAACGATAAATATGCAGTTTTTGTTCGTTTTCCCGTGTTGTCGGCCCTTCAGGCTCTGACGCCTAATTGACCTACTGGGCAGAGCGGCATAGGTAGGGCCAACTTATTTACTTACGCTGAGAAAAGGCGAGCGCATGGCCGTAAATGCTGACAAACCGCAAAGTTTCCAAGAGATCATCTTGCGACTTCAAGCCTATTGGGCGGCGCGGGGCTGCGCTGTCTTGCAACCCTATGACATGGAAGTCGGGGCAGGGACGTTCCACCCCGCAACAACCTTGCGATCGCTTGGATCAAAGCCTTGGGCGGCCGCCTATGTCCAGCCCTCGCGCCGCCCGACAGACGGGCGCTATGGCGAAAACCCGAATCGCTTGCAGCACTACTATCAATTTCAGGTGTTGATAAAGCCAAGCCCGCCAGATCTTCAGGCGCTCTATCTTGGCTCGCTGGAAGCCATCGGGATCGACATGGAAATGCATGATATCCGTTTTGTCGAAGATGACTGGGAAAGCCCCACGCTTGGCGCTTGGGGGCTTGGCTGGGAGGTCTGGTGTGACGGGATGGAAGTCTCGCAGTTTACCTATTTCCAGCAGGTCGGCGGACATGACTGTCACCCTGTTTCCGGAGAGCTGACCTACGGCCTTGAGCGTCTGGCGATGTATGTCTTGGGCGTCGAGCACGTGATGGATATGCCCTACAATGCTCCAAGCGCGCCGATCGCCCTGAGCTACGGGGATGTGTTCCGCCAAACAGAGCAGGAGTATAGCCGCTGGAACTTTGATGTTGCGGATACGGATGTCTTGCTGCGCCACTTTGAAGAGGCCGAGGGCGAATGTCAGCGGATCCTGAACCAAGAGGCGCAAGACCCAAAAACAGGCAAGCGGATCATCATGGCGCATCCCGCCTATGATCAGTGCATCAAGGCGTCGCATTTGTTCAATCTGCTCGATGCGCGCGGGGTTATTTCAGTCACCGAGCGTCAGGCCTATATCGGGCGGGTGCGGGCGCTGGCCAAGCTGTGTGCCGATGCGTTTGTAAAGACAGAGGCCGGCGGCCATAGCGATCTGACGCAGGCCGGGGGTGCGGTGTGATGGCGTCTAAAATTCTGGTGATTGGAATTGTGATGATTGCACTGATTTCTGGCGCTGCGATTTATTATTTGCAGGTCCATGCGTATTACGAGGAAGTTGTGGCCGAGGGCCAAACAGATGTGCGCCTCACCAGCCTTGTGAGCGGCGCCCCCGAGCCGATCCTTTATGACGCCTTTGAGGCGATCACAGCGACAAGCTCGCCCATCCGCTATCGGGCCTGTTTCACAACCCCACAAAGCATCGCCCTGTTGAGCGAGACATATGAGCTATATGAAAACGCCGAGCCTCTTGTCGCTCCGGGCTGGTTTGGCTGTTTTGACGCAAAAACCATCGGTGCCGGTCTGGAACGCGGCGAAGCGGTTGCCTTTCTGGGCGAGCAGAACATCGAATACGGGATTGACCGTGTGGTGGCTGTTTTGCCGGACGGGCGGGGCTTTGCCTGGCACCAAATTAATGAATGTGGCGCAGAAGTCTTTGACGGGAAACCCGTCCCTGAAGGCTGCCCTGCGAAACCGTGACATGAGAAAGAGCAGCCCATGCCAAATCTGCTGATTGAGCTTTTTTCCGAAGAAATTCCCGCACGTATGCAAGCGGGGGCGGCGGAAAATTTGAAAACCCTTCTCACCAATAGTTTGGTGGAGGCTGGGCTTACCTATGCGGGCGCAAAAGCGTTTAGCACGCCCCGTCGCCTGACCTTGGCTGTTGAGGGGCTTTCGGCAGAAAGCCCGACCATTCGCGAAGAGCGCAAAGGCCCCAAAGTGGGCGCACCAGAGCAGGCGATCGAAGGCTTTTTGCGGGGCGCCGGGCTAACGCGTGATCAGCTTGAGGCGCGCGAGACTCCTAAGGGAGCGGTTTACTTTGCGACGGTCCAGAAAGAGGGCCAGCCCGCCGAAGCTATTGTGGCCCAAGCATTGGAAGCAACCGTTCGCAACTTTCCATGGCCCAAGTCGATGCGCTGGGGCAGCGGCAGCTTGCGCTGGGTGCGGCCCCTTCACTCGATTATCTGCCTGTTTGAAGACGAAGCGGGAAGCCGTGTTGTCGATCTGGAAATCGACGGCATATCGTCAGGCGACACGACAGAAGGCCACCGCTTCATGGGGTCAGGCGCCTTTTCGGTCACATCGTTTGACACATACGAAGCCGCGCTGAAGCGCAATCATGTTGTTCTGGATGCCCAAGAGCGCGCCGACCACATCTGGCAGGATGCCACCAATCAGGCTTTTGCCAGTGGTCTTGAGGTTGTCCAAGACAAGAGCCTGCTTGCCGAGGTGGCGGGGCTTGTGGAATGGCCGGTTGTCTTGATGGGCCAGATCGGCGAGGCGTTTCTAGAGCTGCCGCCCGAAGTCTTGCAAACCTCCATGAAAGAACATCAGAAGTTTTTCTCGGTCCAAAACCCCAAGACAAACCGTATCGAGCGCTTTGTCACTGTGGCCAACCGGGAAACCGCAGATAATGGTGCCACCATTCTGGCCGGAAACCAGAAGGTGCTTGCGGCGCGCTTGAGTGACGCCAAGTTTTTTTGGGAGAATGACTTGCGCGTTGCCAAGGCAGGTATGGACGCCTGGATGCGCCAGCTCTCCAATGTGACGTTTCATAACAAGCTCGGCTCTCAGGCCGAGCGGATAGAGCGGATCGCCGCTCTGGCAAAAGACATCGCACCCCAAATCGGCGCAGATGCCGCGCAAGCAGAGCAGGCGGCCCGCGTTTGCAAGGCCGATCTCAGCTCGGAGATGGTTTATGAATTCCCCGAACTGCAAGGATTGATGGGGCGCTACTATGCCAAGGCCGCGGGCCTTTCAGACGAGATTGCCGCCGTATGTCAGGAGCATTACGCGCCCCTTGGGCCGTCTGATGTTGTTCCGAGCGCGCCGCTGTCTGTTGCGGTCGCCTTGGCTGACAAGATTGATACCCTGACAGGCTTTTGGGCCGCTGATGAAAAGCCGACCGGATCAAAAGACCCGTTTGCCCTGCGCCGTGCGGCCTTGGGCGTGATCCGCTTGATGCGCGAGAACCAGCTTTCGCTTCGGCTGGAGCGTTTTATCGAGATGCAGCTTGTGCGCCACATCGCGCAGCTCTCCAAGTCGCTTTCGCAAGACGATATCGCCGGAGGTGGGGCTGTTCAGGCAGACGGGCTGTCCAAGGTGTCAAAGGACCTGATGGGCTTTTTCCATGACCGCCTGAAGGTGCACCTCAAAGATGAGGGCATTCGTTATGATGTGATCGACGCCTGTTTGGCCAATGAGATCGCCGATGACTTGCTATTGGTGTCCCAACAAGCGGGCGCGCTGGAGCGTGTTCTCAAGACCGATGAAGGCGCGAACCTTGTGCAAGGCTTCAAGCGCGCCAACAATATTCTCAAGCAAGCCGAGGCCAAAGATGGTGTCGAATATAGCTATGGGGCGGATCCGAAATACGCCGAAACCGAAGAAGAAAAAGCGCTGTTTGTGGCTTTGGACGCCGCCGATGTCACAATCAAAGACGCTCTCGCAGACTCAGGCTTTGAGCGCGCGATGACTGCCATGGCACAGTTGCGCCAGCCTGTGGATGCCTTCTTTGAGGCCGTGCAGATCAATGTGGACAATGAGGTCCTGCGGCGCAACCGTCTCAATCTTCTGAGCCGTATTCGAAGCGTTTGCGGGCAAGTCGCAGATTTGACGCAACTTGAAGGCTAGGCTTGCGCTGGTTTGAGAACTGGAGTTAATGTGCCGCAGTGCAGAAAGATAATGAAAATATCACGCTGATCACTGCTTCCGCTCCGGTTGCCTCAAAAACGCATGGCGGGCGGGCGAAATGTTTGCAGCGACTTGTCAGGCTTGACTTGCCTGTTCCCAAAACTGTTGCCCTGTCCTTTGAGGCGGTTCACGAGATAGCGGCGGGGCGTATGCCTGACATGGAGGCGCTTCTTGCGCCATTTGAAGCAAATCCGCTCCTCTGCGTTCGCCCGTCCTCGGAAGATCCGGACTGGGGCGGACCGGGGGCGATTTTGAATATCGGCATGAATGACGCCCGATACGTTGATTTCTGTGATGTCTTGGGCCAAGACGCCGCCGCGCAAATCTACTTTCGATTTGTTCAGGCCTATGCGATCCACGTTGCACGGCTTGATCCTGATCTGTTTGAAGGGATCGAAGCCGATGGGCAAGACGGGCTTTCGGCGGCTCTGAAAGCCTATGAAGACGAGGCCGAGGAAGCGTTTCCGCAAGCGCCCGCGGTGCAGCTTGCGGCTGTGTTGCGCTCCATGGCGCGGGCATGGGAAGGCACAACAGCCCGATTATTGCGCCAAGCCAAAGGCGCTCCCGCCGATGCCGGTCTGGGATTGGTCGTTCAGGAAATGGTCTTTGGCATTGGGGCGGGCGAAAGCGGCTCAGGTGTCATCCAGCTTGTTGACTCCGCAACCGGCGAGGCCCAGATCACAGGGCGCTACCTGTCACAGAGCCAAGGGCGGGACGCGCTGCAAGAAGGCGCATCTGCCCTGTTTTTGGAAGCAGACGCGCGTGGCCCGTCGCTGGAAGAACTCGCGCCGCAAGCTTTTGCCGATCTCAAGGCCTATACCGCCTTGATGCGCCGGAAGTTGCGTGAGGAGATGCAGGCAGAATTCGCAATTGAAAACGGCAAGGTCCATCTTCTGGATGGGGTCAGGATCGCGCGCTCTGCCCGCGCAGCTGTGCGGATTGCAGTGGATCTGGCCAAAGATAAAATTATCCCTCGCGAAGAAGCCCTCTTGCGTATCGAGCCGCGGGCTTTGAACGAGCTGTTGCACAGACAGATCGACCCCGAGGCCAAGCGTGACCGTATCGCGACAGGCGTCGCAGCCAGCCCGGGCGCGGCAACCGGTAAGATTGTCTTTACCTCCTCTGAGGCGCAGGCAAGTGCGGCGCGCGCCGAACCATGTGTCTTGGTGCGCCGGGAAACGTCGCCCGAAGACATCAGAGGGATGCACGCCGCCATTGCCGTATTGACCGAGCGGGGCGGCATGACAAGCCACGCAGCGGTGATTGGTCGCGGAATGGGGCTTCCCTGTGTGGTCGGCGCGTCTAGCCTGACGTTCAACCTTCAGAAGCGCACACTCACCTCTGCCGATGGGCGCGTGTTTCGGGAAGGCGACACCCTGACGATCGACGGCTCTTCTGGTGATGTGCTGGTTGGCGAACCTGCGATGCTGGAAGCGACCCATGATGATGCGTTTCAAGAGCTGATGGAGTGGTCGGATAGCGTGCGCGATATCGGGGTGCGTGCCAATGCCGATACGCCAAAAGACGCAACCACGGCCCGCAACTTTGGCGCCGAAGGTATTGGCCTGTGCCGCACCGAGCATATGTTTTTTGAGGCCGACCGGCTGACCCCCATGCGCGAGATGATCTTTGCGGATAAGCCCCAAGACCGGCGCGCGGCTCTTGAGCGTCTTTTGCCGATGCAGCGCGATGATTTCACCGAGCTTTTCCGCATTATGCAGGGCAAGCCGGTCTGCATCCGGTTGCTTGATCCGCCGCTGCACGAGTTTTTGCCGCAAGATAAAGCCGGCTGCCGCGAGCTGGCCGAGGCGCTTGATTTGCCGCTGTCGGATGTGACACGGCGGGTTGAGGCTCTTGGAGAATACAATCCCATGCTCGGGATGCGGGGCGTTCGCCTCGGGGTGACGGTTCCTGAGATTTACGATATGCAAGCGCGGGCGATTTTTGAGGCAACGATTGCCGCCAGCCGTGATGGTGATCCTGTTGTGCCCGAAATAATGATCCCGCTGGTGTCTGCCATGCGCGAAGTCGAACTCGTCAAAACACGTATTGACGCTGTGGCCGCGGCCGTTCGGACCGAAACAGGGGAAGACTTCGAATTCCGGTTGGGTGTGATGGTGGAAACACCACGGGCGGCCTTGCGCGCCGATGAGATCGCGCCTTACGTTTCGTTTTTGAGCTTCGGCACAAATGACCTCACACAAATGACATACGGCTTGTCGCGCGATGACGCGGGGCGCTTTATGTCGACCTATGTTCAGCAAGGGGTCTACCCCGAAGACCCGTTCCATACGCTCGATCTTGACGGGGTCGGAGAGCTTTTGGAGATCGGCGCCGCCCGCGGGCGCAAGACAGAGCCGGACCTTGTCTTGTCGATCTGCGGCGAGCACGGCGGCAACCCTGAGTCGATCGCATTTTGCCGAAATGCGGGCTTTAACTATGTGTCCTGCTCGCCTTTTCGCGTGCCTGTGGCCCGCCTGGCCGCCGCTCAGCTCGCATTGCGCGACAAAATAGGCTGACATCTGCCGGTTTCGTGGGGGGATGCGCGTGGTATTTTGCCGATCGGCGTAAATTGGCAACAGATGCGGACTATGCGTATTGCCCTAAACTTGCCTGATGGCCCCAAACCGCCTAAGAGTCGCCAAAATTTCACAAGACAACTTACGTCTCAGGAGGCCCCACTCATGTTGCGGCTTATAATTGCGTTTGCTTTCAGTGCGTCTTTGGCGCTTCCCGTCTCGGCGGATGTCTCGATAAAGCGCCTGTATGGTAAAGAACAGCGGTCATTAAATTCGATTCCCCAAGAACGCCTGGCCAATCTGCTCGAGCGCTCCGCGACAGCCAAACTGTCATATGGCGGAATTTCCTACACGCGCGAATGGCTGGCCCGTCAGCCGGCGACTGCGGGCGGCGAAGAATGGCGGTGTCTGGCCGAGGCGCTCTATTTTGAGGCGCGTGGTGAAAGCGTCAAAGGGCAGTTTGCCGTCGCTGAAGTGATCATGAACCGCGTCAACAGCGCGCGCTATCCTGATACGATTTGTGGCGTCGTTCATCAGGGCACGGGCCGTAAATATGCGTGCCAGTTCAGCTATACCTGTGACGGATATGCAGAAGTGATTTCCGAGCCGAAAGCGTTTGAACGGGTCGGGAAAATTGCAAAAATCATGGTGAAAGGCGCCAAACGTCCTTTGACGGACGGGGCGACCCATTATCATACCAAATCCGTGAACCCGCATTGGGCCAGTAAGTTCCCGAGAACGGCGACAATCGGATTTCACCATTTTTACAGGCAGCCCACACGGCTATCTAGCAATTAGGCGGGCTTTGTCTGCTCCTGTAGCACCTCTTGGGCTTTACCTAAGCCATGTGACGTGTATAGGCGAGAGCGAGCCAAATACTGGGAGCGCCGCACCGTGAAGAGTGAAACATCACAAGCCTTCGATCACCCCGATGCCAGATCGCGAGCGACCTCTCTGGCCACGCCGCTGGATCGTATTTCCCTGCGCGATCACATTGTCGATGTCGAGATTGGTGCGTTTCAGGCCGAACGCGGAACAACCCAGCGTATCTCTTTCAATGTGGTTGTCGAGGTCTTGCCCGCGCAGCTCAATGTCGAAGACGATGTCGACAAGATATTGTCCTATGACAAGGTGACAGAGGCGATCGCAATCGCTCTCGGCGAAGAGCGGCTCAATCTGCTGGAAACACTCGCCGACCGCGTTGCCGAACGCATTCTTTGGGAGCCTCAGGCGGTTCGGGCTTTTGTCCGTATCGAGAAACTTGACCGAGGTCCCGGAGCGTTGGGCGTTGAGATCGTGCGCGCCAAGGCCGGGGAGGGGAGCGTGTCTGGCGACGACACCAAAATCTCCCCTCGGGTTGTGTTCTTTTCCAATGAAGCGATCGCCTCCGCGAATTTGCAGGGCTGGATTGACCAATTGGCAGAAAACGACGCGCCAACGCTGATCTGTGTTGGCGCGCCCGAGGCCAAGACGCCGCAGGCTTTGGCCCCCCTTGCCCAACGCAGAATTGAACTGCTCGCAATCGAGCAGAACGCCTGGATTCTGGCTGCACGCGACAAGCGCTGTGTTGTTGTGGAAACCCGCACAGAGCTTGATTGGGCTATGAAAAACAGCCAGATCAGCGTTTGGGCACCCTCCAAGATTGTGCTGGATACGGTCGATGGGCCGTCTGCTGAGCATCAGGATGCGCTGGATCTGGCCCTCTGGTTTGCAACAGATATGGGCGCCGAACGGTTTATCGCCTTTGATCAAGGCGCGCTGACGCGCGAGCTGCCTTTCCCTGTCGACTTTCGAAAATCCACCGGGTCCAAGATCTGACTCTTGTTCACGGGCGGGTGTCAGGTAACATCACGACATGACCAAATACTATTACCGTCCCCTTGTGCAAACGGCTCAAAAACGCCCGCCAGAAGCGGTTTCTCTGGCTGGTGGGCACTGTTGGTTTACGCAGGTGGAAGTGCTCCAACGGGCAAAAGAATCATGCTTCGTTCCGGCGGCGCGCTTGCCAGAAGATGTCTTGGCCCGCCTCAAGGCCAACCGCGCGCCGATTGCCGGGATCGGGCTTGAAACCCCGCGTCTCATGGGGATTTTGAATGTTACGCCCGACAGCTTTAGTGACGGCGGACGCTTCACTGGGGCCGCTGTGGCGCTTCAACACGCGAAAGCCATGGCGCATTCAGGGGCTGACATCATTGATATCGGCGGCGAAAGCACCCGACCCGGCGCTCACGAAGTTCCGCGAGAAGCAGAGATCGCGCGCACGGCTCCGGTTATCAAAGCGATCCGATCGGCTATAGAGACGCCGATTTCGATCGACACCCGAAAAGCCGAGGTTGCAAAAGCCGCCTGCGAGGCGGGCGCAAATATGGTCAATGATGTCTCCGGCTTTACCTTTGATACGGCTCTGGCTCCGTTCTGTGCGGCCAGAGACCTGCCCGTCTTTGTCATGCACTCGCAGGGCCAGCCCGACACCATGCAAGACAACCCGCTCTATGAGGATGTCGTGTTTGATGTCTATGATTTCTTTGAGGAACGTCTTGAGCATCTGGTCGCAGCGGGCATTGCGCGCGAGCGTATCGTGATTGACCCGGGAATCGGATTTGGAAAGAAAATCGAGCACAATCTTGCCCTTCTGGCCAATTTGAGTGTGTTCCACAGTCTGGGATGTGCGATACTTCTCGGGGTGTCCCGCAAAGGCTTTATTGGCAAAATCGGGGGGGCTGAAGACCCTGTGGCGCGAATGCCCGGCTCGATTGCGGTCGGGTTGGCTGGTGTTGCGCAGGGCGTCCAGTTGCTTCGGGTTCATGATGTCGCGGAAACAAAACAGGCGCTAAAACTATGGTTGGCCGCCATGCGAGGAGACTGCTGATGACACGAGAGCTTTTTGGCACCGATGGTGTGCGCGGAACCGCAAACACCTACCCCATGACGGCGGAGATGGCGCTCAAGATCGGGGCTGCTGTTGGCCGCTTCTTTCGAAAGGACAGCTCCGCCGCCCATCGGGTTGTGATTGGTAAGGATACCCGGCTGTCGGGCTATATGTTTGAAAGTGCTCTGACAGCAGGTCTCACGAGCACGGGTATGAATGTTCTGTTGTTGGGGCCGATCCCGACGCCGGCTGTTGGCTTGCTGACCACATCAATGAGAGCCGATCTGGGCGTGATGATCTCGGCAAGCCATAACCCTGCTGTGGACAATGGCATCAAATTTTTCGGCCCTGACGGCTTCAAGCTCTCTGATGAGGCCGAAATGGAGATTGAGGCTCTGGTCAAAGCGGGTGTTGAGCCGGCACAATCCCGCAATATCGGACGCGCCAAGCGGATTGATGACGGGCGGTTCAGATATATCGAGCGCGTCAAATCGACCTTTCCAAGCGGTATGCGGCTGGACGGGATCAAGGTTGTCATCGATTGCGCGCATGGCGCGGCCTATAAGGCTGCTCCAGAGGTGCTATGGGAGCTTGGCGCAGAGGTCATTACGGTCGGGACAGCGCCGAACGGCTTCAATATCAATCAGGCCTGTGGATCAACACAGCCTCGCGTGGCGGCTGAGACCGTTGTGGCACATGGCGCTGATCTCGGGATCTGCCTTGATGGGGATGCCGACCGTGTCGTTTTGATTGATGAAACAGGTGCGGTGGCCGATGGCGATCAGATCATGGGGCTTTTTGCGGCGCGCTGGGCGCAAGAGGGCCGGCTGACGGGCAATGCTCTTGTGGCGACCGTGATGTCAAACCTCGGCTTAGAACGGTTTTTGAGCGACAAAGGCATCGGGCTTGAGCGCACCAATGTTGGCGACCGTTATGTTGTTGAGCGGATGCGCCAGGGCGGCTTCAATCTTGGCGGTGAGCAATCAGGCCACATTGTTATGACAGATTATGCCACGACCGGCGACGGCTTGATGGCGGCGCTCCAGTTTCTGGCGGCTTTGGTGCAGTCTCAAAAGCGGGCCTCCGAACTTTCCAGTGTTTTTCAGCCCGTGCCGCAGCTTCTCAAGAATGTCCGCTTCCAATCGGGGCAGATGCCGCTGGAGGATACGTCTGTGCGGGCCGAAATCGCACGGGTGGAAAGTGAGCTGTCAGGACGCGGCCGGCTCCTGATCCGAAAGTCCGGCACCGAGCCTTTGGTGCGGGTTATGGCCGAGTGCGAAGACGAGGCTGTCTTGAATACATCGGTTGATGCGATTGTCAGCGCGATTGAAGCGGTGCTTTAACCTCTTTTGAACAGCCGGCTTAGCGCGCCGTATTGTGTCAGCCCGACACCTGCCAAGATGAGCGCCATTGCCATGAGAAGGCTGCCCGGAAGCGGCTCTGACAGGATGAGCGCTCCCAATAGGACAGACCAGACCGGAACTTGGTAATTGGTCAGGCTCATAAAGACGGGTCCGGCCGTGCGGATGACCCACACGCGCAAGAAATTTGCCCCCGCTGTCGGAACAAGGCCCAAGAAAGCCAGAATAAGGAGGGTGCGCGCCTCTGGGATTTGGGGGAGACCTTCACTCAGATAGGCCGCCGGAATGACGATCGCTGAGCCAAAAACCATAGGCACGGCGGCAAGGCCGATCGGATCAATCGGTGGGAGGCGGCGCATCACGACAGAACCAATCGCATAACAGGCGGCCGCCCCGAGGCAGGCGAGCCGCCCTTGCGTTTCCAGGGCTGCGCCTGTGGAGGTGAATGCGTTTGCGCCAATCAGAAGGAGAACACCGCCAAAGCCGATGAGAAGACCGAGGATGCGCCTGTGTGTCATACGCTCGCCCGCAACGAAGAAATGCGACAAGGGCAGAACAAGCAGCGCGACCGCAGCCATAGAAACGCCGGCAAAGCCAGAGCTGACAAATTGCTGCCCCCAACTCAAGAGCATGAAAGGGATGGCCGAGGAGGTCGCGCCGACGACCACGAGTGCGCCCCATGCCCGCTCGGGGCCGTGCCATATTTTGCGCCCCATAAGTGCCCATATGCCCAATGTGAGCACTGTCGCAAAGGCTATGCGCGCCGCTGCGATCCAGAAGGGAGTGAGCGTTTCAAGCGCCAGCTCGATCACCAGAAAAGTGCCGCCCCATGTCAATCCCAACACCAGAATGGCAAGCCAACTGAGGGGCGTGATGGCGTTGCTGTGTTGCATTGGGAAACCTTGTTGCAGATGGTGGATCTTGTGTGGTGTTTGCTCTGGTGTTTGCAGTCTTCTTCCCAGACATGGCACAGAAAAAAGGCGCCCGCTAGGGCGCCTTTTCTCGTTTGTTTTCTTGAGTTTAGTTTTTCTCTTTGTCGACCATTTTTCCGGCAGAAATCCATGGCATCATAGCGCGCAGCTTGGCACCGGTTTCTTCGATCATATGCTCGTCATTCGCACGGCGCGACGCTTTGATCGTCGGTTGACCGACGGCATTTTCGAGCATGAAGTCACGAACGAATTTGCCTTGCTGAATGTCTTCCAGAACGGCTTTCATGCGAGCTTTGGTCTCGTCGTATTTCAGGATACGTGGACCCGTGACATACTGGCCGTATTCCGCTGTGTTTGAGATCGAGTAATCCATGTTGGCGATGCCACCTTCATAAATCAGGTCCACGATCAGCTTAACTTCGTGCAGACACTCAAAATAAGCCATTTCAGGGGCATAACCCGCTTCGACGAGCGTCTCAAAGCCACAGCGGATCAGCTCAACAAGGCCACCACAGAGGACAGCTTGTTCGCCGAAGAGGTCTGTTTCACACTCTTCGCGGAAGTTTGTTTCGATGATGCCCGACCGGCCACCGCCGATCGCGGAGCAATACGACAGGCCGATTTCGAGGGCTTTGCCGGAGGCATCTTTGTCAATGGCAACAAGGCAAGGCACACCGCCGCCCTTGGTGTATTCGCCGCGCACGGTGTGGCCCGGGCCTTTGGGGGCCATCATGATGACGTCAACGCCTTCTTTTGGCTCGATCAGGCCGAAGTGAACATTCAGACCGTGGGCAAAAGCAATGGCTGCACCCGGTTTGATGTTGTCGTGAACGTATTTCTTATATGTTTCGGCCTGAAGTTCGTCGGGCATTGTGAACATGATCACATCACACCAAGCGGCAGCTTCGGCGATGCCCATAACTTGGAGGCCTTCACCTTCGGCTTTCTTGGCTGAGGCCGAGCCTTCGCGCAGAGCCACAACAAGGTTTTTGGCACCACTGTCGCGCAAGTTCAGCGCGTGGGCATGGCCTTGTGAGCCATAGCCCAAAATGGCAACTTTCATGTCTTTGATAAGGTTGATGTCGCAATCACGATCATAATAAACGCGCATGGTAGGTTCCTTTGATGTCTTGAATACTCTGCCGTCACTATACCTGCTCCGTGGAAATGAGCTTGTCAGAATTGATTGAATTTTGGGTTTTTGTGATATATATATTCTCATGAAGCTACTTAGTGAGAAATATTATGCTTGATGACGTTGATCGACGTATTTTGCGACAGTTTCAGGCTGCTCCTGAGATGTCCGTTGCAGACCTGGCAGAGCGCTGCTCTCTGACAACGGCAAGTTGCTGGAGACGGCTGGAAAAGCTCGAAAGCAGCGGGGCCATTCTGGGGCATGAAGCTGTTGTTGATTGGCAGGCGTTAGGCTTTGGCGTTGAGGTCAGCTTGCGGATTACATTGGACAAAACCCAATCCTCCGCTTTTGACGACTTTCTTGCCAAGGCGCGTGATGTCCCAGAAGTGTTAGAGGTTCAAACATTTTTGGGGCGTGTCGATGTTCGGCTTTTGGTGATTGCGCGAGATATGGGGCATTATCAGGATGTGTATCGGTCCCAAATATTATCGCTCCCTCATATCGCAGATATCGAGGCGCTCATGCATATCGCACGGCTGAAATCGGACGAAGTATTACCGATATGATCGAAACAGATGAAATTGACCGAAAAATTTTGCGCATACTTGTGCGTGATGCGCGCAAAAGCAGCAAGGCCATCGGAGAAGACCTGGGGTTGTCGCAGCCCGCGGTTTGGCGCCGCATTCGGCGGCTCAAGGACAGTGGCGTTATTCTGGGCCAAAGGCTGCGTTTGGACCGCGAAAAGCTCGGGCTAGGGGTGATGGTGTTTCTCGGGGTAAAGCTCGCTGCAAAAGGGCGGGGCAGCATCGAAAGTTTTGAGCGCGCGGTGTCTGCAATTCCCGAGGTCTTGAGTGTCGAGCACGTTCTTGGCTTGTATGACTATCGCTTGAAAGTTGTTGCCCGTGACATTCCCGACTTTGAGCGCGTGCTCAGACGGCGGATCATGACCTTGCCGGGGGCGGGGCAGGTTGAGGCGAATGTATTGCTCAGTGAAGAGCGCAAGTATGGTCCGTTGTAAGGATAGAACGGACTAGTCGTCAGGATGTGTTGTTGGTAGGGAGAGTGTAAGCCCTGGAATTGGAGATAAATATGGCATTGCTCAAGACAGTCGATCCGGATGGACTGGACGAATTTTCGGTCGTGTTTACTGATCGCTCGCTCAACCATATGAGCGGGCGATTTCGAGGCGTGATGACGGACATCGGTGAGATGCTCAAAGAGGTCTATGCCGCCGATGCTGTCGCCTTGGTTCCGGGGGGCGGGACGTTTGCGATGGAAGCTGTTGCCCGTCAATTCGGGAATGGCGCCCATGCTTTGGTTGTGCGCAATGGCTGGTTTTCGTTCCGTTGGAGCCAGATTTTTGAGGCGGGCGGATTCGCCCAAGAGGTGAGCGTTCATAAGGCCCGCCAAACGGGCAATGGCGCACAAACGCCCTTTGCTCCGGCTCCGATCGAGGAGGTTGTTGCTTCTATCAAGTCGTCAAAACCTGATGTGGTGTTTGCGCCCCATGTTGAAACTTCGGCGGGCCTGATCTTGCCGGATGATTACATAACAGAGTTGGCGGCGTCGGCCCATGATGTGGGGGCGCTGATGGTTTTGGATTGTATCGCTTCAGGATGCGCCTGGGTTGATATGAAAAAGACCGGCGTTGATGTATTGATTTCGGCGCCACAAAAAGGCTGGTCAGCCTCGCCCTCGGCTGGCCTTGTTATGATGTCAGACCGGGCGATTGAGCGGCTGGAAAAAACGACATCTGACAGCTTTGCAATTGATCTCAAAAAATGGCGAGACATTATGAAGTCCTATGAGGCTGGCGGACATTCTTACCATGCTACCATGCCAACCGATGCGCTTGAGAAATTCCGCGACACGATGCTTGAAACGCGCGCCTTCGGCTTTGACAAACTGGAGCAGGCTCAATGGGATTTGGGCAATGGTGTGCGGGCGATGCTGAAGGAAAAGGGTGTTCAGTCGGTTGCCGCTGACGGGTTTGGCGCGCCGGGGGTGGTGGTGAGCTATACCCAGAATCCCGATATTCAAAACGGCAAAAACTTCGCCGCGCAAGGGATGCAGATTGCTGCTGGTGTTCCGCTCGCCTGTGACGAGCCTGAAAGCTTTATGACCTTTAGGCTTGGATTGTTTGGGCTGGACAAGCTCTATGATGTCGAGGGCACATTGGCGCGCTTGAAATCCGTGGTTGAAAAAGTGCTTTAATCGCGCGCACCCAGCCCAATCTTCATGAGCGTTTTTCGGATAGGCGAAAACCCATAAATGACATTGAGACCCAAGGCCCTGATATCGCGCAATGGGCGAGAAGACACCATCGAGGCGCGGTTCAGGGCATCAATCCCCATGACCCGCGCCCGTATATCGCTATGGCGCGCGCGATGATAATCTGAAAGCATCTTTGCGCTGCCAAGGCTTTGAGGAGAGGCTTTGGCCAAATCATAAAGCGCTCTGATGTCTGCAAGAGACATATTCAGGCCTTGTGCTCCAATCGGGGGCACCACATGAGCCGCCTCTGCAACAAGGGCTGTGCGCTGACCACTCATTACTTGCGCGTATTGCGATATGATGGGCCAAATGGTGCGGGGGCTGTTGAGCGTGAGGTGGCCCAAAACGGAGCACGACCTTTCATTGATCGCATCTGTAAAGGAGGCTGTATCTGTGTTTTGAAGGCGGAAGGCCTCGGCGCTTCTCTCCATCCAGACAATAGCAGAGGCAGGCAAGCCGTTGTAATCCGGGAGAGGCACCATAGTGAACGGGCCGCCTGTCCTGTGAATTTCGGTCGATATGTTGTCATGCGGGATGGGATGGGTCACAGTGAATGCGAGCGCGTGTTGACCATATCGAATGGTTTTGCACGGAATGCCCAGAGCCTGTCGCACGCGTGAGGCCCGACCGTCAGCCGCGATCAGCAGCTTGGCTTTGAGTGTTTCGCTGTTGCTGAGAGAGACGGTTGCGCTGTCTGTTCTGGTCATGACATCCACAACAGACACCCCGGTTTTAAAGGTGAGAGAGGTCAGCTCGGACATTCTATTCAGGCATTCGCGGCGAAGCAGCCAGTTTGGGAAATTCCAGCCAAATGGGTGGTCTGAAATATCCGCCGAATTGAACTCAGATTGTGTCCTCACGACAGGGTCGACGCCGCCGGCGTCCATTATTTTCATAATCTGGAGGGGCGCGGCATGGGTCTCAAAAAGATCCCACAAGCCGATTTCGGTCAGTAGCTTTTTGGCCGGCTGCAAGAAAGCGGTTGATCTCATGTCGGCGTTATTAGCCTGCTGGTCTGTCACTGGCGGCGCCGGATCGACGCAAACTGTCTTATATCCCAAGGACGCGAAGCTGATTGCAGCAATCATCCCCGCAATCCCGCCGCCCGCGACGCAAACATCTACTTCGATCACCGACATTCAACAGCTCCCTTGCCATATGGATATCTTAACTTTTCGCGGCGGGTGTTCAACTGTGCAACCCCGCGTGAAATGCGCGCAGCCTCTGGCTTTGCGCGGCGCTCCAATTTGGCGGCGGCGCATTTGGAAACCAATGAAGGCGTGGTCTGCGGCCAAAGCTCTAGCCCAAATTGCTCAGAAACGTTGATAAATCATCTGTATGAAAATGGATGTGCTTTGCGGGCTGGGCCATGGGGCCGACATGAACGGTTTTCATGCCCAGACCATAGGGAACAACAAGGTTGCGGCTGTCATCTTCAAACATCGCGGCCTTGGCGGGGTTTATTTCCGCTTGTCTGAAAACTTTGAGAAATGCGTTTTTGTTTGGCTTTGGCTCATATGCGGCGTGTTCGATTCCGAAGATGCCATCAAAAAGGCCCTCCAGGCCACGCGCTTCAAGGACGCGTTCTGCGTAGGGTGCACTCCCATTTGTATAGACGATTTTGCGGCCCGGAAGGCGGGATATATGCTGTCTCAGGGTCGGGTCGGGGGTGAGCGGATGAAACGAGATGTCATGGACCTCGCGAAGATATGGCTCGGGGTCGACATCGTGAAACTTCATCAGCCCCGCCAGAGTTGTTCCGTGGTCTGACCAGTAATCGCTTCTCAACCTGTCGGCATCCTTTTGAGACAGGTTCAAGGTTCGCATCACATAACGGGTCATTCTGGCTTCGATTTGGTCAAACAATCTCATATGTGAGGGGTATAATGTCTGATCGAGGTCAAAGACCCAAGTTTGCACATCCAAGAAAAGTTTGCGTGTCATCGGCATGATGTTATGCAAGGCGAACGCATTGTGCAATGAATGTAGTGAAGTCTCGTATGAGCAGAGTGGCCTCAGCCGGGGCTGAAAGGATGCCGAATGAAAGAGCCTAAACCAACACAAAAAGATGCTTATGGGCTTATTCTTGAGGCGATCGACCGAGGCGTTTATCGCCCCGGAGACAGGCTGGTGGAGAATGAGCTTGCCGAACGGTTTGGCGTTTCCAGAACGCCCATCCGGGAAGCGCTGCAGAGGCTTGAGACGCAATCCTTGCTGACACGAGACGGGCGCAGCCTGATTGTCTCATCCCTTGATCACAACCAGATGGCCGAGCTTTATTCGGTTCGTGCCGAACTGGAAGGCTTGGCGGCCCAACTTGCGGCGCGGCACGCAACAGACGAGGAAATGCGCGTGTTGCGCGATATGATTGAAGAAGATCGCTCGCTTCTGGACAATCCAAATGCGCTGGCCCAGGCCAATCGCCGCTTTCATCGTCAAATACACCTTGCGTCGCACAACAGGTTTTTGGTGCAACAGCTTAATTTGGTTCATCAGTCCATGGCGCTTATGGCCACGACGTCCCTAGCGGCAGAGGGGCGCAGCGCCAAAGCTCTCGAAGAGCATGATACAATTGTGAAAGCCATTGAAGCGCGCGACGAGATCAAGGCAAGAGAAGCCCTGAAGGCCCATATTTCAAAGGCTTTTGTGACCAGACTGAAGCTCGACGCTGCCAAGGCGGGGCGGTAAGAGGCGGTTGGTTTTTTTCTGAAACTGAGACAGCGAAAGACCGTGCTGGGTTTTGTCCCAGTAAAATGGCTTTGCGACCAGTTCAAAGAGCGCTTTATACGCGGCGATTGCGCCCAGCGGGTAATAAAAGTGCATTATGGGCACCCAAGCGAACAGGTGTTTAAGCTCGGGCTTTGACACGGCGCTGGCGTTTATCAATGCGTTGGCAAGCTCGATGGCTAGAAACGATAGCCCGAGTGCGACCAGTATCTCATGAGACACATATGCTTCCAGAGGATGGGGTAAGCCAAAGAGAACGAGCCAAAAACTCCACAAGATGGGGGCAAGTATAAATTGTGAGAGGGCCGTCACAAAATGAGCTTGAAATCCAAGGAAGCGCCAAAGGCCAATTTGTTTATAAAGTTTTGCAGGCTCTCGCATATGGACAAAGTAAGTCACCATATACCCCTTTAGCCATCGAGACCGCTGTCTTATCCAAGGCCAAATTCGGCAGTTTGCCTCTTCGCCCGTGCGCGTTGGAATGACTTCCGTCCGGTAGCCATGACGTGCGAGGCGAAAGCCCAGATCGGCATCTTCTGTTACATTGTGAGCGTCCCAGCCGCCGAGGCTTTCAAGCACGGTTCGTCGGAAAAACAAAGTCGTTCCACCAAGCGGAATTGCCAGCCCGAGCTTGGCCATGCCGGGAAGAATAAGCCTGAACCACGCCGCGTATTCTATAGTGAAACAGCGGGCCAGCCAGTTTTGCCGACTGTTATAGTAATCCAGGACGCCTTGCAGGCAGACAAGCTCCGGGGCGGCACTGTGAAAATGGTTTGCAACGATCTCAAGTTGGTTTTCGGCTGGAGCGTCTTCGGCATCCCAAATGCCGATGATGTCGCCTTTGCAAAAATCTAGCGCGTAATTCATGGCCCTTGGCTTGGTTTTGGGGGTGCCTTCGGGCACTTCGATAATGCGGATCCATGGCGGCAGGGCACACTTTTGCAATACGGTTTTGGTTAAGCTGTCGTGTTCCTCAACGACGAGCGCCACTTCCAACAAGGCCTTGGGGTATGTGAGGCGTTTGAGCCGCCGCAACAAAGCCGTGGCAATTTCGCGTTCTTTGAACAGGGGCACCAAGACGGATATTGTCGGCAGGTTTTTGTCTGGGCAAACTGGCGGCGCTTGGTTTGGCTCGCTTGACAGCTCCGCCGCGAAGGCCGAGAGACGTAAGAGCGCGGATACGAAAAGCGTCAGAATGGCCCAAAGGGCAAATACCCCCAATGTGGCGCCCGGAAAAGCAAGAACGAGCGCCATGAAAAGGGCTAGACCTGATAGGGTGATAATCAACCGTTTTTGGCTGGTGTGCCGTGCCCACCCTCTGCAACTTTCGCTTTCGGGAACGCGCGCAGAGGCTTTGCGTCTCAATGGGTCTTCATAGTGTTTTGTCACCCAGTTCAAAATCTGGTCCCGCTTGCCCAAAGCGAACTCATAGTTTTCGCCAGCGATTTCTAGATGCGAAACGAAGCTCAAGTAGGCCTCAGGACTCTCACAAACCAAAACAATTGTGCTGCCAATTTTCTTCCACGGAACAACGCAATAACGAACAAGCATGGCGGGATCGAACAGGTCGGACAGTCGGGCGTCTGGCGGAGACGCCTTGATATTGATAAATTCGACATCCAGAAAACGAGCGTTGGCTTTGGAGAGAACGTCTCGTGTAACAACATCAGCGGCGATCAGGCTGCGATCGAGTGAGCAATTCAACCGCTCACTCTCCAAATGCGCATCCCTCAAAACCGTTGAGGAAATATAACCGCGTTCAACAAGATAATCGCCGAAGTGGGGAGGCGTCTTAAAGTCTTGATTCTCAACGTGTTTCACGACCAATACTCACAGAACGATTACATAACCGTTTAGAGAGTATATCAAACTGGTTAATCGACCATTAACCAAATCTTAACAAGGTGTTACCCGCACATGACCCGTTATGATCGCGCGTCCATATAGTCGGCAAATTTCTCAAACAGATAGAAGCTGTCTTGTGGTCCGGGGCTTGCTTCCGGGTGATGTTGCACCGAATAAACAGGGCGATCATCAAGGGCTATGCCGCAGTTTGAGCCGTCAAACAGAGAAACATGGGTCTGGCTTACACCTGCTGGAAGAGATTGCGCATCAACAGCAAAGCCGTGGTTCATGGACGTGATTTCTACTTTGCCTGTCTCGAGGTCTTTCACAGGGTGGTTTGCCCCATGATGGCCATGGTTCATTTTGATCGTTTTGCCGCCCAATGCCAGCGCCAGCATTTGGTGGCCAAGACAAATCCCGAAAACGGGTAGATCCGTTTTGAGAATTTCTTGTATCATCGGCACAGCATAAACACCTGTTGCCGCTGGATCACCCGGACCATTGGACAGAAAAACGCCATCGGGCTTGTGAGCCAGAACGTCCTGTGCCGTTGCGTTTGCAGACAGCACAATCACGTCACAGCCGGCAGAGGCGAGGCACCGCAGAATATTTCTCTTGGCACCATAATCAATGGCAACGACTTTGTGCTTGGGGGCTTTTTGAGGTTGGTATCCATCTGGCCAAGCCCAGCGCATTTCATTCCAACGGTAGGATTGTGCGCAGGTAACGTTGATCGCAAGGTCGACCCCCTCAAGACCGGCAAAGTCACGAGCGGCCTTTACGAGCGCATCGGTGTCAAAAACACCGTTCGCGTTATGGGCGAGCGCCACGTGTGGTGCGCCTTGTTGGCGAATAGCACGTGTGAGACGGCGCGTATCAATGCCGCCGATGGCAATACGGTTTTTGGTTTCAAGCCAGCTTGAAAGGGTTTCACTCGAGCGCCAGTTGCTGGGTGCGGTTGGGTCCCACTTTACAACCATGCCCTCGGCAACAGGATTTGCTGTTTCGTCATCTTCGATATTGATGCCGGTATTTCCGATATGGGGGAAGGTAAATGTTACGATTTGGCCTGCATAGGAGGGATCGGTCATGATCTCCTGATAGCCTGTCATAGCTGTGTTGAAGCACAGTTCGGCGACACATTGTCTCTCTGCGCCAAAGCCATGTCCGTAAAAAACTGTCCCATCAGCAAGTGCAAGGCAAGCGGTAGGGTGCGAGGGGGTTGCCTGCGCCATGTGAGTCACTCCAGCTGATAAATCGGAGCATTCCTACGTCTGGCGCGCGCGGGGGTCAAGGGCTCATGCAACTGTTGTCACTGCCACTCCATTTCGGTAATGTCGTTTAGCTGTACTAGAACTCAGACCGAGGGCCATCACCAAATGCGCAACGAAATCAGCGCCGCTTTAAAGCAGGCAATGAAAGACAAGAACACGGACCGTCTCTCGACATTGCGCCTGATCAGCGCGGCGATCAAAGACCGCGATATTGCTGCGCGCAGTGATGGCAATGATGCAAGTGTCAGTGATGAGGAAGTGCTCGCCATTCTTGTCAAGATGGTCAAGCAGCGTCAGGAAAGCGCCCGTGTCTATGAAGAAGGCAACCGGCTTGATCTTTCCGAGCGCGAGTTGGCGGAAATAGTTATCATCGAAGAGTTTTTGCCTCGCCAGTTGGGAGAGGAGAAAACCGATGCGGCTATCGCGCAGGCCATTTCCGAGACCGGGGCAGACAGTATTCGCGACATGGGTAAAGTCATGGGAATACTCAAGACCCGATACACCGGGCAAATTGATTTTGGCGCAGCAGGTGCCAAAGTGAAAGCGGCTTTGACAGGCAACTAAGGTGTCGCTCACCAGACGGATCCGTTCGTCTCGGGGCAGGTGTGCCCTGAGCAAATAGCAACGTGCGCTTAAGTGAGCGCGCGTTAACTTATCGTTGATACTTCCTTCTGCCGTGCGGTCTGAGTGAGCCGCATATGGCTAATTGCCGTCCAAACCGGACGAGAAGAGGGAACGCATGAACAAAGTGATTACGGATGGTGCGCTATTGATGCCGCCCAAATTTACGGCAGCGCTTGATGTTTGGTCGAGCCAAGACGGAACGCCAGGCTCAGACACATATGCAAACAGCACAAATGCAGCGTTTGTGCCTGCAGATTCCGACTTTGGAGGGTGCCTTGAACTGGTGAAAACCGCACCTGTTCAAAAACTGCGATATATGGGGGAAACGCCCCTGTTGCCCGAATGTTACCTTCAGGTGCGTGCCAAAGTGAAAGCGATCAGCGGTCCGCTGCCCAGTGTGCGGATCGCGGCTTGGCCCGGCGGTCTGGCTGGCGCTCACGTGGCAGGTGTTACAGAGCAAGGCCCGGCGACGCCATTGACAGCCTATGGTGAGGTGGTTGAGGTCAAGGCCATTATTGGCGCTGGAAACCGGTCTGGTGTTGATATGGTCTGGGGGGCAAACGCGCTTTATGCCCACATCGGATTGGATATCCTAGGCACCACCGGCGGCGTTGTCAGGGTCGATGATATTATCGTCGAGGATATCACATCCGCGTTCTTGCATGATATGCTCGCGACTGTTGATGTGCGAGATTATGGTGCAATCGGGGATGGCGTCACCGATGATCTGGCGGCCTTTGAGGCGGCCGATGCCGCAGCAAACGGGCGCACTGTGATCGTGTCCAAGGGGCACTATTTTTTAGGTGATGATATCACTTTTGAAAGTCGGGTGCGGTTTGAAGGCACTGTGACTTTGGCGGATGAGCACGTCTTTGCTCTGACCAAAAACTATGATCTTCCGGCTTATATAGACGCGTTTGGCGATGAGGAGCTGGCGTTCAAGAAAGCGCTGCAAGCTCTGTTTGACTCCTCTGATCATGAATCCTTGGATATGGACGGGCGGCGTATTCGAATCGAAAGCCCGATTGATGTTCATGCCGTTATCGGGCGGGATCGCTATTCGACCAGACGCCACATCCACAATGGGCAATTTGACGTTGCGCCCGGCCCCGCTTGGGATACGGAAATCTTTACTGCGCAAGGCACCTACAGCAGCGCCAATGGCTTCAAACTAACGGGCGTCGCCAATATTGCCAGCATTCCTGTTGGTGCTTTGGTCGAAGGGAACGGAGTGGGTCGCGAGGTCTATGTTCGTTCCAAAAATGTTGCGGCGCAGGAGATCACTCTGTCACAGAAGCCCTATGACGCTGAAGGCACACAAAACTATACCTTTCGCCGGTTCAAGTATGTTCTTGATTTCAGCGGCATGGAGGATCTGGACCGCTTTTCAATCAAGGATGTTGAATTTCGCCTTCAAGGCGAGGCGAGCGGGATTATTCTCGCTCCGACCGGATTGATCTTCTCTGTCGAAAACTGCTTTTTCACGGGGCCAAAAGATCGGGGCATCACAAGCCCCGGAGAGGGCTGTCAGGGGATGCTTGTGGATCGCTGCCAGTTTCTGTCCGATGAAAACGCGGTTCCGGCGCAGGACAGAACGTCTATCGCGATGAATGCGAATGGAAATGACATCAAACTGCGGAACAATCGTGTGGTGCGCTTTCGGCACTTTGCCATTATTGCCGGCTCTGGGTCCATCATCACCGGCAACCATTTCTTTCAGGGAGATGGGGTGTCCAACGGTCTGCGCCTCGCAGGAATCGTCATTACAGGGACCAATTGCCGGGCGACGATTGACGGTAATTATATCGACAACTGCTTTATCGAATGGGCAAACGAACATGACGATGCGCCAGAATTCAACTCTGAATTTTCGTTTAGCCAGTTGAATATTTCCAACAATATTTTTCTGGCCAGCCATGTCGCTCCCTGGTTCAGCTATATCATCATAAAACCTCACGGCACCGGGCACTTTATCAACGGGCTGAACGTTCAGGGTAACTTTTTCCGCATCATTGGCGGAACGATCGAGCGTGTTGAGCGGATTGATACAAGTTTCGCGGACCTAAACTTTGGCCGGATGCGCAACGTGAGCTGGCGCGAAAATATGTATAACTCAATCGATGTCGCGACAGTTAATCCGCTTGTTTATACGCATACACAAACAAGTGAGAGCGACACTTGGGTTGTGTCTGGAAGCCCTCAGTTGCCGTTTGGAGGCTGGGTGCGCAAAGTTGAATCTGTTGTGGCGGAAGGGCCTATTCGCAATGCGGCAAATGTGAAACGCTTTGATATGCCCTATGTCGAGGTGTCAAAGGGGCCGAATAACGACGAGCTCTATGTGAATTGGGACCAACCTGTAAAAGGCGACATTGTCGTTTCGATGCGCATGGACACGCCTTTGTAGCGCGCCATGTCTCGAAGCGCCAAACCATCGGCGCTTCGAGACTCAAAATTTCTTCCAAACCCCTATTTTCAAGCCATAGTTTGCCGCTCCAATCATGTTGATGGTGCCGCCCAATTCAAGGTGGGAGGAGGAGCTTATCGGGATCGCAACCGAGGGGGCAAACCTCAGAAAGCTTGGGTCCCCCACCTGTTTTCCACTTTGTATCTGAAAGATAGACTTGTAGCCCTGCGGGTGATTGAGGCCATAGGTGACATCGGCCTTAAAATCGGTGCTGCCTGCGGCGATGTGGTGCTCAAATAAGATATCAATTGCAAACCATCCAGAACGACCCCATCGGGAAAACCCGCTGCCATAAGATGCTCCGGGCCTTATGACTGCGTCGTTCGCAACGACTCCTGCGCCCAATTCAAAGGCAAAGTGGTGCTTGTCATTCAAAGTGAGGACGGGGTGGCGCAAGAACAAGATGAGCTTGGACTCTCCTGATACAGAATGACCAATGTCTCCTCCCAGAGTGATTTTGCGGGTCAAGCCATACTCGGCGTAACTGCTGAAGTAGTAATGGGCCGGGTCTGCAAGGCTGTGGGCGGTTGCTTGGACGGATGTCATGGAAAAACCATTGCCTTTGCCGCGCGGCCATGCGCCTGCATTGGCCGTAGCGGCCAGAGTCATGAAGAGAACAAGGTAAAACTTCAACATGAGCATTAATCCCTGGTTAACCTTGATGAAACTCTGTGAATTTTTGGTTAACGCGCTTGAAGCGTTCGGGATGGCACATAGATTGAGAAAAAAAGTAGGGAAGGCTTGCCGATGAAATGCCCGGTTGATGGAGAGTTGCTTGTGATCACCGAGCGGAGTGGTGTGGAGCTTGATTACTGCCCCCGGTGCCGCGGTGTGTGGCTTGATCGGGGGGAGCTGGACAAGATTATTGAGGTTGCCGCGCGGCAGGTGGCGGTGCCGGCCCAGATGCAAGCGGTGCCTGTGCGAGAGGAGCGAGCGCTTCGGCGGGGTGGGAAGTCTCGCAAAAAGCGGGGCGGATTAGCGGATATTTTGGAAGATTTGTTTGATTTTGACTGATGGGCGGCTCTGGGGCCGGTCTTGGGCGCGCGCTTGACGCTTTTTGAGGGCGTTGCAAAAGAGACTCGCAAGATTTCAATGTCACGCAACAGGGCAGTCGGTCTTTGACGGGCGTTCGCCGGGGCGGTTAGTCTTTAGGCCCGAAAACAGAGGTGATCTCATGCGAATTCTGGTGATTTTGGCGGCTTTGGTCGCTTTGGCAGGCTGTGGCGTACCGTTTGTTCCGTTTATTTGAGCCAAATCCGAGCCAAGGCTCCAAATGGCTGATTTTGGTGCCATTTGGGGCGGCTTCGCGCCCTTTTTTCAGGCCAGCCAGAAAATAATGTCGGCTGTGTCCGAGTGACTTTGAGACGCCCTCCATACCACAGATGAAGCGACGGGGCCGTGAGCCTCTTCACAAGGTTCAGTGCCGCCGGCGCTTTACATTTCCGCCTCTTTGGCCGGGTTTTCCGGCTGTGGAGCGGCCGCGGGCTTTGGTGGCTTCTGCGCCGGCGGCTTCGATGGCCGATTGGCGCGCAAGCGGGTCGTCGTGGACAGCCAGATCGACGGCTTCAAGGCGCTTGACCTCGTCGCGCAGGCGTGCGGCCTCTTCAAACTCGAGGTTTTCAGCCGCTTTGCGCATATCGGCGCGCAATCCGTCAAGAATGGCGCGCAGATTGCTGCCTTGAAGGGCTGGATCAATGCTGGCTGTCACACGGTTCATGTCGACATCGCCCTGATAAAGCCCAGAGAGGATGTCATCGACATTTTTCTTGACTGTTTCGGGGGTGATTCCGTGTTCTTCGTTGTAAGCGATCTGCTTGGCGCGGCGACGGTCGGTTTCGCCGATCGCGCGCTCCATCGAGCCGGTGATTTTGTCGGCATACATGATCACCCGGCCCTCGGCATTGCGCGCGGCGCGGCCAATGGTCTGGATCAGAGAGGTTTCGGAGCGCAAAAAGCCCTCTTTATCCGCATCCAGAATGGCAACAAGGCCACATTCGGGTATGTCTAGCCCCTCGCGCAGAAGGTTGATCCCGATGAGCACATCAAAGGCCCCAAGGCGCAGGTCGCGCAGGATTTCGATTCGTTCCAGCGTGTCGATTTCGGAGTGCATATAGCGCACACGCACGCCTTGTTCGTGCAGATATTCGGTCAGATCTTCGGCCATGCGCTTGGTCAGGGTGGTGCAGAGCACGCGGTAGCCTGCGGCGGCAACGCGTTTGACCTCATCCAGCAGGTCATCGACCTGTGTTTCAACCGGTCGGATCTCGATCATCGGGTCCAAAAGCCCGGTGGGGCGGATCACCTGCTCGGCAAAAACGCCTCCCGACTGCTCCAGCTCCCATTTTGAGGGCGTTGCAGAGACAAACACCGATTGGGAGCGCATGGCGTCCCATTCCTCAAACTTCAGCGGGCGGTTGTCCATGCAGGAGGGCAGGCGGAAGCCGTGTTCGGAGAGCGTAAACTTGCGCCGGTAGTCGCCTTTATACATCCCGCCGATCTGGGGCACAGAGACGTGGCTTTCGTCGGCAAAAACGATGGCATTGTCCGGAATAAACTCGAAAAGCGTGGGCGGCGGCTCGCCTGTGAGGCGGCCTGTGAGGTAGCGCGAATAGTTTTCGATCCCGTTGCAGAACCCTTGGGCTTCCATCATCTCAAGGTCGAAGTTTGTGCGCTGCTCAAGGCGCTGGGCTTCGAGGAGCTTGCCTTCGCTTGTGAACTGGTCAAGGCGCAGGCGCAGCTCTTTTTTGATCTGTTGAATGGCTTGCAAAAGCGTGGGCTTGGGCGTGACATAATGCGAGTTTGCATACACGCGGACCTTGTCCATGCTGCCCGCCTTTTCCCCTGTCAGCGGGTCGATTTCCTGAATGCTCTCAAGTTCTTCACCAAAAAAGCTGAGCTTCCAGGCGCGGTCGTCGAGGTGGGCGGGCCAGATTTCGAGGCTGTCACCGCGCACTCGAAACGACCCACGCTGAAAGCCTGCATCGTTGCGTTTGTATTGCTGTGCGACGAGGTCGGCCATGACAGAGCGCTGATCGTAGCTTTCGCCAACCACCAGATCCTGTGTCATTGCACCGTAGGTTTCGACCGAGCCGATGCCATAGATACAGGAGACCGAGGCCACAATGATCACATCATCGCGCTCAAGCAGGGCGCGTGTGGCCGAGTGGCGCATACGGTCGATCTGTTCGTTGATCTGGCTTTCTTTTTCGATAAATGTATCAGAGCGGGCGACATAGGCCTCGGGCTGGTAATAGTCGTAAAAGCTGACAAAATATTCGACCGCGTTCTCCGGAAAGAAGCCTTTCATCTCGCCATAGAGCTGGGCGGCGAGTGTCTTGTTGGGGGCGAGAATGATCGCGGGGCGCTGGGTTTCTTCAATGACTTTGGCCATGGTGAATGTCTTGCCGGTGCCTGTTGCGCCAAGCAAAACCTGATTGCGTTCACCGTCCTTGATGCCTTCGCTCAGCTCGGCAATCGCCCGCGGCTGATCGCCTGCGGCTGTGAAGGGGGTATGCATCACGAAACGCTTGCCGCCTTCGAGCTTTTCGCGGCTGCGCACATCGCCTGACGGGGCGTTTGTCAGGGCAGGGGAGGCATCGGTGTGGACATGGGGCATTCTGGGCGCTCGCGGTTGCTGCAGTCTTCTAACTTGATGGATCGAAGGCAAATTGCAAGGCCAAGTGGCGGGCTTTCTCGGGCGGTCCAAGGGGGCAAAGCTTAAGGTTGCCGGCTTTTGCATCTTGCGGGGCGGCGGCAAATCCTTGATAAACGGGCGCAACTCAAAGGAGCTGGCCCCATGCGCGCACGTATTTACAAACCCGCCCGTAACGCAATGCAATCCGGCAGCGCGAAATCAAAGCGCTGGGTGCTTGAGTTTGCGCCTGCGTCGCGCCGCGAAGTTGACCCGTTGATGGGCTGGACCTCTTCAAACGACACACAATCTCAAGTGAAACTGCGCTTTGACAGCAAAGAGGCGGCGCTTGAGTATGCTCAAGAGCATGGCATCGAAGCCGTTGTGTCCGAGCCAAAGCCGCGCAAGGCCAATATTCGTGCTGGTGGCTATGGTGAGAACTTTGCAACGAATCGTCGCACGGTCTGGACGCATTAAGGCGGTTATTGGCTGATTTGGGCTGATTTGGCCCGATGTCTGCTGACTGTGCTCAACGCCCTGAAAAATTATGCTCACAGCGACAATGGCCCGCACAATTGGGGC
>JAHBAM020000198.1 GCA_018500125.2 Roseobacter sp.
GGGCCCCCGGCGGGGGGGGGGGCCCCTGCGCCCGGGCCCGGGCCCCCCGGGCCCGCGTTGGGGGGCCCAAGCCCACAGGCGGGGCCGAACCCCGACCCGCCGCAAGCCTTGCGCCTGCGTCGCCCTGTGCCTCTCCGGCCTGTTCCGGATATGCTTGTGCATGGCGCGCTTCCGTCTCGATCAGGAGCCGCACAATATCCAGCGTTGCATCATCCGCAGCAGAATCGGGGGCGCTGATCGACGAATCTTGGTGCTTGCCAAGTGTCATGCCCGTGTTTCCACTCTCTATATCCCGCCCGCTCTAGCCTGTGATACCGGCTCCAAAACGGCCAAAATATGTCAAACTTGCGATAACCGGCGCGCAAACATCTTTCACAAGTGAACAATCACGCGTAGCATCCCGCCAAAGGAGATCGCCATGCCCGATATGCTCGCCCGCCGCCGCGCCCTTCTGGGGCCAAATGTGCCACTGTTCTACGAAGAGCCGGTGCATATTGTGCGCGGCGAAGGCGTCTGGCTGTGGGATGCCGACGGCAACCGCTATCTGGATTGTTACAACAACGTGCCCCACGTCGGCCATTGCAACCCGCGTGTTGTCGATGCGATCTGCAAACAAGCCGCCACACTCAACACCCACACCCGCTACTTGCACGACGGTATTCTTGACTATGGCGAACGTCTCACAGCCAAAATGCCCGAGAGCCTCTCGACCCTGCTGCTGACCTGCACCGGATCGGAAGCCAATGATGTCGCCATGCGTATGGCAGAGGGCATGACAGGCGCGCGCGGCATCATCGCCACCGACGCCACATATCACGGCAACACCGCACTCGTGAGCCAGCTCTCGCGCAGCAATATCCCCGAAGTCGGCTTTGGCCTTGGCGACTATATCCGCCATATCCCCGCCCCCGACAGCTACCGCGCACCAGACCCCGGCGGTGCCGCTTTCGCCGCCAGCCTGCAAGCCGCAATCGACGATCTGAACGCCGCGGGCCACCGCTTTGCCGCCCTCGTGATTTGCCCCCATTTTGTCAATGAAGGCTTTCCCGACCTGCCCAAAGGCTGGCTGGATGCGGCCGCGCGCGTGGTGCGGGCGGCGGGCGGTCTTCTCATCGCCGATGAGGTCCAGCCCGGTTTTGGCCGTATCGGCTCCCACTTCTGGGGCTTTGAGCGTCAGGGCATAACCCCCGATATCGTCACCCTCGGCAAACCCATGGCCAACGGTCATCCGGTTGGCGGCGTTGTCACCCGCCCCGAGATCATGGCGCGCTTTCGCGAGGCCTTCCGCTACTTCAATACCTTCGGCGGCAACCCTGTCTCCTGCGCGGCGGCGCTCGCCGTGCTTGACGAACTTCACGAAAAGGCCCTCCCCGAGCAAGCCGCCCGCGTCGGCGCCTATGCCCGCGAGCGCTTGAGCGCCCTGATGGCCAAATATGAAGCCATAGGCGATGTTCGGGGCGAAGGGATGCTCTTTGGGGCCGAGCTTGTGACAGACCGCAGCACCAAAGCCCCGGCCACCGCCCTGACCACTCAGGTTTTTAACGAAATGCGCCGACGCGGCTGTCTGATGTCAAGCCTTGGTCGCGGCAAAAACACGCTCAAAATCCGCCCGCCCCTGCCCTTTGCCGAGGATCATGCCGAGATTTTGTTTGATACGCTGGACGCGGTGCTCTGCGCCCTCGCCCCCTCCTGAGCGGGCCTTATCACGCGCTGTCCTTGCGTCTGTTTTGTGCCGGAGCGGTCGCGCTCTTGCGCGGTGCCATGGCCGCTGGGATGCTGTCTTCTGGCGGCGCGTCTGCGGCAGATGTCTCGCGCATCTCAACCCGAAAGAACGAATGCTGCGCCCGCCCCGCGTGTTTGGACGCATAGAGCGCAAGATCCGCATCCGCGAGCATCTGCGCGGCCTCGGGGCTGTCATAACTGAGCGACAGCACCGTGCCACAACTGGCCGATACATGGCACATATGCGCGCCAAAAGGCATCGGAACCTCGAGCTTCTGGATGATCCGTTTTGCCACCCGCTCAAGCGTTTCGCAATCGGTCAACCCGTCAAACAAGATCACAAACTCATCGCCCCCAACCCGCGCAACTGTATCCTCGCTGCGGGTTTCCTCGACCATAATGCGCGCCACATTCTGCAAGACATGATCGCCCGCAGCATGGCCCAGCGTGTCATTCACCGCCTTGAAGAAATCAAGATCAATATGCATCAACGCAAAATCGCGCCCTGCGGTGATCAGCCGTGCCAGCACATGATCCATGGCACGGCGGTTCTTCAACCCGGTCAGCGTATCGGTAAAGGCTTGCTCCTCCGCCGCAATCATCGCCCCCTGCAAGCGCAGATTGAGCATTCGGGAGGCCTCCATCGCCGCCGATTTCGCCTCCACCAGATAGAGCATCTCAATGGCAAGATCGGTTGCCGCAAAATCACTGCTGACCAACGCATAATCGCGCACCGCATCCAAAAGCGAGATCCCGAAGCCAAGGTTCACAACCGCGCCCTGCCCGCCGCCAAGAGGCGCCAGAACCCCCTTCAACGCGGTTTCAGGCGCACCGCGCAACCGCAAATGAAGCTTGACACCGGCCGAGGCCAGCAAGGCCTCCATCGTCTGTGCCGTCTGCGGGCGGCGCAGCTCAAAAACCTCCAGAAACGCGCGCCCCACCAGCGGCAAACCGGCGCGCAACTTCTGCAAAGTCGCGCCAATATGCACAATCGTTCCGGCCTCATCCAGAATAACGTGCATCGGACAAAACGCATCCATCAGAGCCGACACCGCGCCGATCCCTGGCTCTGCCTCTGCCCCGCTCATCCGGCACGCGCCCCAAGCTCAAAGCCGCGTCCCGCCGCAAATGCTTCTTCGATAAGCTGTATCTCGATCCGCTCCTCGCCCTCGACATCGGAGAAATACTCCAAAATCACCAAGGCCCCGTAATCATCCGCCATCGCCCGAAGCACCCCGAGCATCACCGCGCCAAAACCGGCCGGCTGCGCCAGAACCTTGAGGCTGAACCGCCCCGCCAACTGCTCGTCAAGCTCAAGGCCGGGTAGGCTCAGATCGGCCACCGCCAGCCGCGCGCGGTCCGGCAGATCTTCAAGCGAGTGCAAAAACTCGACAAAATCAACACCGCCAAAGCGCAAAAGCCTGCGCACCGCCTCGGTCTTTTGGTGGCTCACAAGATAGGTGCCAATGTCCTCCAGAACAGACTCGCGCGGCAAAAGAAGCGCCGCCGACACAGCCTCCAAAACCCGCTCGGTCAGGGCCGCATCATAACTCAGCATGGCCTCAAACTCGACAAAGCCAAGCTCGGCCTGCTCCGCAACGCGCAGCCAAAGACTTTCGCCGCGGGTCTCCCGCACAAATCGCTCAATGGTTCGGTTGATCAGCCCGTGCATCTGCCACATATCCCTTCTTTGGGGCAGAATGCACATCGGACGTTAACACCGCCTCAATGTGGCAAATTGTATGGAAAGAAGATCACATCGCCGATCCTGAGCGCCTCATACCGCTGCGTCTCAAGCGAATACGCCCCCGCCATCACCGCCTCAAACAGCCCACTAGGGCGGCTCACAAGATCAGACCCGCCCGTCGCCCCGCGCGCCGCACTGCCTGCAAGTGACATCCGGGACCCGGACTGTCGGATCACAAAAACGTCATTGCCCTCTTGGGTGACAAGCAGCCCCAGCCCTCCCAAGTCGCGATTGCCCTGCCCCTCGGTGACAATCAAAGCGCAACTCGGCGCAGCCCGCAGCGGGCACACCCGCGCGATTTGCGCCAGCACGCGCGCGTCCATCCCGGCCAAAAGCGCCTCGCCAGCCTGCCCCTGGGAGACAACACGCAGGCTCTCGCGCAGATCCTGCCGCAGCGCGCGGTTCTGCTCGTCCATGTCCTTGCGCTCAAACGCCCAAACCGACTGCGCAGCGCGCGCCTCTGCGATCCGCGCCCGCAACGGAGCCTCGGCCACAGCCTCGATCGCCGCCAAACCGGCTGTGCCCGCGCGGCCCCACTCCTGCGCCAGTTCGTAAACAGGCACCGCCGAAGCCTCAAGCCGACCGGCCTCAAACCGCGCCAACTGGCTGGATGTGGCAATCGCCTCGGCCTGAAACAGCGGCGTCAGCCACAGCACAGCGCCAGCCCAGACTGCCAAAGCCATGCGCAGATTGCTTTGGCGAAGACGCGCCTGCCAGCCCCCCCGCCGCACCACAGCCCAGAGGTAAAAGCCGGAATATCCTGTCAAAAACAGCGCAATATAGGCCGCGCCCACCCGTCCGGGCGTCCAGCCATAGGCCGCCACACGCAGCCAGATCGCATAATTCGCAAGGGCCACCAAAACAGGGATCAAAAGCGCCATAAGCCGCGCCGCCACAATCATCAAAGGCAAATGCGACGCCGTTTCATCATCCCGATCGATCGCCGCTGTGATCAGCGTGACCCCGGCAAACGCAACCGCCATCAAGACACCCGCCGTCGAGAACGAGCCGAACAAATCGGACAGCCCGCGAAACGGCAGCGCCCCCAGAAAAACGATCACGACCACCAACACCAAAGGCAACACCATACGCAACAACCGATGCACCAAAACAGGCGAAACATAATCGCGCAGCTCATGCACCGTCGCCACACCAAGCCCGAACACGGCCCCGATCAGCATGGATCGAAGCCAGACAATATCGAGCCACGCCTCGATCACCGTGACCCCCACCAGCTTCAAAAGCGCATCTGACAACAACAGAACCACAAGAATAAGGCCGGCAAACAGCCAGCCCGCGACATAGCGAATGAAAATCGCCCAAGCGCTGTCAAAAAGCCGCGCATAGCGGCGCCAACCGGCCTGATCCTCCAGAGTGGCGGCCGCGAAAGGCGTGCCCACAAGGGTCACAACGCCCAAAGCCAGCAGCGGATGCCCCGCCTCATAAAACCCGCTGACACTCTCAAACCGCAACCCGCTCCACAGCGCAAGCCCGCCTGTGAGCGCGCCCAATATCAGCGAGGGCCAGAGCGCCCGCACCGGTCGCTCCGGCCCGACCAGCGCCATCAGAACCGAAAAAAACACGGCCGCGCCAACCGTGACGGCCAACACCAGAAAGCCGTTCCCGAGACGGTCGGGCAAATGCTCGAATACAGCCCAAAGGCACCCCCCTGCAATCGCGCCAATCGCCGCCAGCTCAAGCCTGTCTTTCATCACCCGTCTCCTCATTACGCGCCAAGTTTACGCCCTAGAGCTTCTGACGAAAAGGCAAATCCCGCAGCGCGCGCGACAAGCGCTTGCGCCACACCACAGACCCCAGCCTCCAGAGCCGGATTTTCGAATTGCTTCGCAATCCGACCCGCGCGCAGGGCTGCGCCCTGCGCGCGAAGAGAAAAAGAGGGGGCCAGCCCCCAGATGCAAACCCTTCGGCTTTGCATCCTCCCCCGGGATATTTGGAGAAAGAAAAAGACAGGCTCCAAAGGAGAGCCGGCGCAGCGGCCGCAAAACCCGCTTAGGCCAGAGGGGGGGGGCGCACGCCCCGTTAGGGCAATAACCGGCGCGAGCGGGCTGTTTTCTTGTCCATACTCCTGTCTAGACAGCTTGCCCCATAGGCTGCCCCACATCCAAAACGCAGCCGAGCAGGCGCAAAAGGCGGGTGTTAACCCGCCTGTCCGCTCTGGTCATAGATGTGAAAGCTGCGTCAGATATACTCTGCCGGACGACCTCTAATGCCTTGTTTTGAGGGCTTAAAAGTCAGTCGGAGCGCCGCCTTCTTCCTTGCGCCGCGCCACAAATGCGGCAAGCTCTTCGCGGATCGCCTCGTCCATATGCGGCGCTTCAAAGCTTGCGATGATCTCTTTATACAGATGATGCGCCCGTTCCGCCGTCCAAACCGCGCCGGCAGCATCCCAGGCCTCGAAGTTACGCCAATCGCTCAGGAAGGGCTGGTAGAAGGCCGTTTCATAGCGGTCTTGCGTATGCTGAAGCCCGAAGAAATGCCCCTGCCCGCCGACTTCGGCTATCGCGTCCAGCGCGATATCATCGGGCGTTGTCGCGAAGGTTTGTGGCTCCATATACCTTTGAATATGCTGCAAAATTTCGCAATCCATGATGAACTTCTCGGGGCTGGCAATCAAACCGCCCTCCAGCCAGCCCGCCGCGTGATAGACCATATTTGTGCCAGATTGCACGGCCGCCCACAGGCTGTTGGAGGTCTCCCAGATGGCCTGCCCGTCGGGCACATTGGCCGCACAGACCCCGGAAGAACGCATCGGCAGATTGTAAAACCGCGCGAGCTGTCCGGTCATTTGTGTGGCGCGCATATACTCGGGTGTCCCGAAGGCTGGCGCGCCTGATTTCATGTCGACATTCGAGGTAAACGTCCCGATCGCACAGGCCGCACCCGGGCGGATATACTGCGCCAAAGCGACGGCAATCAGCCCCTCCGCAAGCGACTGCGCCACAGCCCCCGCCATCGTCACAGGGGCCATCGCGCCCGCCAGCGTAAACGGTGTCACAACAAGCCCTTGGTTGCGACGCGCAAGGCGCATCCAGCCGTCAAGCATCGGCTCATCATGCTTGAGTGGAGAGGTGGAATTGATGTTGGTATACATCCGCGGCTTGGCCTCGAACTCCTCATGGCTCAGCCCGCCCGCGATCCGCACCATCTCCATGCAATCCTCGACCCGCTCCTTGCCGAGCGAATAGGTATGGACCACCTTGTCCGTCAAGGTGAGCTTGTCATACAGCACATCAAGATGGCGAATGCTGGCATGGATATCCTGCGGCTCCACAGGGTAACCGCCGCAAAAGTGAATGCAGTTAAAGTATTGGCTCAGCTTGATAAAATCTTTGCACATCTCGCGTGTGCCTGTCATTTTCCGGCCTGTCTCCAGCGTCCAGTAGGAGGGCGGCGAGGACACGTTGCCAAAAACAATATGGTTGTCGCCAATGATCAGTTCGCGCTCTTCATTGCGCGGCGTCAAGGTGAAGGAGCCAGGCGCTTTGCCGATCATTTCCATCAGCCAGTCCCGCCCCACGCGCACATTTGTGCCGTTGATGATCGCGCCGGCCTCGCGGAAAATTTCAAGGGCTTCTGCATTGAGAATCTCGATACCGATCTCCTCGAGAATGCGCATCGCCCCGTCATGGATCGCCTGCACGCCCTCATCGGTCAGAGGCTCGGTCGGCTTGTCGAGGTTCTTGGGCAAGCGCCATGGCATTTGCTCGATCACCGCTGCTCCGCGCCGCTCGGCTGCTCCTGCTCGTCCGCCGCCGCGCCCCTTACGTCCTGACCGTGCCATGCTGTTTCTCCTTTGGAATGACAGGCTGATCAAACAGCGCAGCCAAGCCACAAGCCTGTCTATCAGCGACGGAACCTGTCGGATTCGGGATACAGAGCGCCGTTAAAAGAGCGAGCCTTGCTCGGGCGGCTTGGCCACTGCGCCGCCACGCTTCGGCTTGCCCGCAAGACTCATCCGCCCGTCCGAAAACTCGATCTCAAATGTCGCTGCTTTTTGGGCTGCCTCCTTGGTGGTCAGGACCCCGTCTTCACCATGCACAACAGCATAACCCCGCGCCAAAGTCGCCTTGTAACTCAGCGTTTCGCGCAAGCGATCTGTCGCCTCAAGCCGCTCCGAAAGTGCCTTGAGCTGGCGCGCACCGCTGTCGGCCATCCGCTGCGACACACGCTCAAGATCACTGTTTTTGCGCGCCAGATCACGGCCAATCGCATCACGATTCAGCCGCGCTCCGACACTTTCCAACTGCCGCGCTCGCGCGTCAAGATCGCGCAGCTTGAGGCGCGCGACAAAGCCTGAAAGCCTTTGACTGTCGCCCCGCAACGCACTTCTGAGAAGCGAAGGCCTAAGGCTTCCTGACGCATCCGACAGCGCAACACGCCGCAGCTGCACCCCACGGTGAAGCGCGGCGGGCAGGCGCTCGCTCGCGCGGTCGAGTCTCTGGCGCGGGGCTTCGACGAGGCTCTCGATACGTGGCAAAGCGCGCGCCAGATCCCGCAGGCGCTGGCCGCGGCGGCTGACCCCATTTGAAAGCGCATATGACATCCGTGAGCCTTGCTCGCCCACCCAAGCCAGAAGCTCCAGCCGCACAGGCACGGCAAGCTCTGCTGCCGCCGTGGGCGTGGGCGCACGCCTGTCGGACACAAAGTCAATCAGCGTGGTGTCGGTTTCATGGCCCACCGCCGAAATCAGCGGAATCTGCGAGGCCGCCACAGCGCGCGCCACTATCTCCTCGTTGAAGCCCCAGAGGTCTTCAACCGATCCGCCGCCGCGCGCCACGATGATCAGATCAGGCCGGGGCAGCGCCCCGCCAGGGCTTAAGGCGTTAAAACCGGCAACCGCGCGGGCCACTTCGCCGGCGCATTTTTCCCCCTGAACCGCCACCGGCCAAACCAGAACCTTGCGCGGGAATCTGTCGCGCAAACGGTGCAAAATATCGCGGATCACAGCACCCGAGGGCGAGGTCACCACACCAATCACCTCTGGCAAATAGGGCAATTCCTGCTTGCGCTCGGGCGCAAAAAGCCCTTCTGCCGCGAGCATTTGCTTGCGTTTTTCCAGCATCGCCATCAGCGCACCAACCCCTGCCGGGCGGATCTCCTCGATGATAATCTGATAGCGCGATTGGCCGCCAAATGTCGTCATCCGTCCGACAGCGATCACTTCCATGCCTTCTTCGGGCTGAACCTGAAGACGCGTTGCCACACCCTTCCAGATCACACCGTTGATGACTGATTTGTCGTCTTTGAGATCGAGATAGATATGCCCGGACCGTGGCCGCGAGACACGGCCCACCTCGGCTCTGATTCGCACGTGGCCGAACTCGCCCTCGATCACCCGCTTGATGGCGTTTGAAATCTCCGTAACCGAAAATTCGGGGGCATTGCCCGCCGCTTGGCCATCATCTATCAGATCGGACATTTCGCCTCGCTTGTATCTCTTTGCGCGCCAGCTTAGAACGCGGGCGAAAGAAGGCCAAGCAGGAGTTGTGCAGATGAACATCCTTATCCTTGGAAGCGGAGGCCGCGAACACGCCCTCGCATGGGCCACAGCGCAAAACCCGAAGTGTGACAAGCTCTTCGTTGCTCCGGGCAATGCCGGGATTGCCGAGCTGGCCAGCTGCGTGGCGCTGGACATCAACTCTGGTGAGGCCGTGGTCGATTTTGCCCGCGCCCAATCCATCGACTTCGTGATTATCGGCCCTGAAGCCCCGCTCGCGGCCGGCGTCTCAGATACGCTGCGCGCGGCGGGCATCCTGACCTTCGGACCGAGCGCGGCTGCGGCTCAACTGGAAGCATCAAAAGCCTTTACCAAAGAGATTTGTGACGCGTCAGGCGCGCCCACAGCGGGCTATGCCCACTTCAGTGAACACGCGGCGGCGCGCGCCTATGTTGAGGCGCAAGGCGCACCGATCGTGATCAAAGCCGATGGCCTCGCCGCAGGCAAAGGCGTCGTGGTTGCTATGACGCTTCAGGAGGCGCTTGCGGCGGTTGACGATATGTTCGGCGGCAGCCTTGGCGCAGCGGGCGCGGAAGTCGTGATCGAGGAGTTCATGGAGGGCGAGGAGGCCAGCTTCTTTGTGCTCTGTGACGGCGAAGAGGCGCTTCCGCTTGGCACGGCCCAAGACCACAAACGCGTCGGCGAAGGCGACACAGGCCCGAACACGGGCGGCATGGGCGCCTACTCGCCTGCCCCGGTGATGAGCGAAGCGATCATCCAGAAAACCATGGACGAAATTGTGCGGCCCACTCTGCGCGAAATGATGCGCCGCGGCACGCCCTATCAGGGCGTTTTGTTTGTCGGGTTAATGATCAAAGATGGTGCGCCCCGCCTTGTGGAATACAACGCCCGCTTTGGCGATCCTGAATGTCAGGTGCTTATGATGCGCCTCGGGGCGCAGGCCTTTGACCACATCCAAGCCGCCGCCGAGGGCCGGCTCCGCGAAGCCAAAGTGCATTGGGCCGATGACCATGCACTCACTGTGGTGATGGCGGCGAAAGGCTATCCCGCCACTTACGAAAAAGGCACCGTGATCAGAGGATTGGAGGCGCTCGGGCAGTCCAGCTCGCAGATGGTATTTCATGCGGGAACAGCCCGATCGGGAGACGATATCACGGCGGTTGGCGGACGGGTTCTTGCTGTCACGGCGCGGGCGGACACGCTGGAAGACGCGCATCGCCTCGCTTACGATATGATCCGTGAGATCGACTGGCCAAACGGGTTTTTCCGGTCCGATATCGGTTGGCGTGCCTTGGCCTGATTTCGAATTTGCTTCCCAAATCCGACCCGTTGAGGGGGACGCTGTCCCCCTCAAACTCCCCCTGGGATATTTATCGAAAGAAAAAGGATCGGGCAGATTAAGCGCTCGCAAGCATCCCGCGGTCTTTGGCAAGGTCGCGCATCCGCTTTTGCAGCTTTTCAAAGGCGCGCACCTCGATCTGACGGATCCGCTCGCGGCTGACGTCATACTGGCTGGACAGGTCTTCCAGCGTTATGGTTTCTTCGGACAGGCGGCGCTGTGTGAGGATGTCTTTCTCGCGTTCATTGAGCACATCCATCGCCTCGGCCAGCAGCTCGCGGCGCGCTGTCAGCTCGTCACGCGCTTCATAATCACCCGCCTGATCCGCATCTTCGTCCTCAAGCCAATCCTGCCACTGCATCGTGCCTTCGCCCTCAGAGCCAACCGTGGCATTGAGTGAGGCATCTCCGCCCGACAAGCGGCGGTTCATCGAGATGACTTCTGCTTCGGTCACGCCGAGGTCTGTCGCGATACGTTCTACATTTTCCGGGCGCATATCGCCCTCTTCCAACGCGCCAATTCGCGCTTTCGCTTTGCGCAGATTGAAGAAAAGCTTCTTTTGAGCCGAAGTTGTTCCGAGCTTCACAAGGCTCCAGGAGCGCAAGATATACTCCTGAATGCTCGCGCGGATCCACCACATTGCATAGGTCGCCAGCCGGAAGCCTTTTTCCGGGTCAAAGCGTTTTACCGCCTGCATGAGGCCCACATTCGCCTCTGAAATCACTTCGGCCTGGGGCAGACCATAGCCGCGATACCCCATTGCGATCTTCGCGGCGAGCCGCAGGTGCGACGTGACCATCCGGTGGGCAGCCTCGGTGTCTTCCTGCTCGACCCAGCGTTTGGCCAGCATATATTCTTCTTCTGGCTCCAGCAGGGGAAATTTGCGGATTTCCTGCATATAGCGGTTCAAACCGCCCTCTGGCGTTGGTGCTGGTAAATTCTTGTAGTTACTCATGTCTGTCCCCTCCCATTATGTAACAGGACTTAACATTGATCTAGGTGCGCCCTCGCGGCTTTTCAAGGCCAGCCCGGCGCAAGAGGCAAGTTCACACAAAGCTCTGCCCCTATTACGCGGCCATCCTCTGATGGGATCAGAAATATAGCGTTAAAGCTTGCCTGTCACATAATGTGGCCCGCTGAAGCTGACCGAGACAGAGCGCTCGGTGCCCAAAGGCAAAACCGTGTCTATGTATGCTGTCAAATCGGCCAGCAACGCGGCCATAAAACCGGCGTCCCGATGTGCTTTGGGCAACAAGGAGACTGTAAGCAATACATGGCTGTGATGGGCCTCGGCCGCCGGGTAGGCCCGGCCCTTGCAAGCGCCTGAGTTCGGGTCGCGGGTCTGGATCAGCGCCTCGATCTTGCGCAAGATCTCGCGGGCATCCAAAGCGAGGTCGGATGAATACTTCAATTCGGCGTGGGGCATTTCACTCTCCGGACAAAGCCGTCAACACATCCAGCATATCTTGCGGCAAACGAGATTCAAACCGCAGTATTTCGCCGCTGACAGGGTGCTCAAATCCGAGGCTGGCGGCATGAAGCGCCTGCCGCTCAAAGCCCTTCACAGCGGCCACTACCCCTGCGCCAAAGGCTTTTTCACTGAGCTTGCGCCGCCCGCCATAGACGGGGTCGCCGACAAGCCCGTGCCCGGCGTGCGCCATATGCACACGGATTTGATGGGTGCGGCCCGTTTCCAGCCAGCAATCGACCAAGGCAAGGCTCTCGGGCCGGCCATAAGCCTCGACCACACGCGCCCGCGTCACTGCGTGCCGCCCACCCTCAAAAAAGACAGCCTGACGTTGGCGGTCATGCTTGTGGCGCGCCAGTTGGGTTTGGATTTTCATAACGCCACCCGGTTCAAAGCTCACCCCTTTTGTGCCGCGCAACCGCGGATCTGAGGCGTCAGGAACCCCGTAGACAAGCGCGCGATAATGCCGCTCGACGCTGTGCTTCTCAAATTGTGCCGCAAGTCCGTGATGTGCCACATCCGACTTGGCAACCACCAGAAGACCACTCGTGTCTTTATCGATTCGGTGCACAATTCCGGGGCGTGCGACGCCGCCAACACCGCTCAGGGACGCCCCGCAGTGATGCATCAGCGCGTTCACAAGCGTGTTATCGGGTGTGCCGGGCGCAGGATGCACAACCATTCCCGCAGGCTTGTTGATTACAATGAGCGCATCGTCTTCATAGACGACATCAAGCGCAATCTCTTGCGGGAGAATGTGGCTCTCACTGGCCGCGGCCAGCACAATCTCCACCAGATCACCCTCGTCAACCTTGGCTTTCGGATTGTTGGCAACCACACCATTGATGCGCACGGCGCCCTCCTCCATCAGCCGGGCGAGCCGCGTGCGGCTCAAGGAAGCCGCCTCTGGCACATCGCGCGAAAGCGCCTTATCAAGGCGGCCAGGCGGATCCTCAAGGATCCTGAATTCTAGCGAGGCGTCTGCCATGAGTAAAACCCCCGAAGGTCTTGAAGAAAAGGACGTTGACCCAAGCCTCGTGCGTTACCTCAAACTCTTGGTAACAACCCTTGCCGGGGTGATGATTGTCGGGCTTGTAGCGGTCATTGCCTTGCTTGTCATCCGCTTGAATGCCGATGTTCCGCCGCTGCCTGCGCGGATAGCCCTTCCTGAGGGCACGAAGGCGCAAGCCTTTACCCAAGGCGAAAACTGGTTTGCTGTTGTTACAGAAGACGAGCGCATCCTGATCTTTGCCCGCGATGGCGGGACGCTCATTCAGGAGATCAGCATTGCAAATCAGGAGTGATGGTACCGCCTCCCCGGCTCGAACGGGGGACCCCTGGTTCCACAAACCAGTGCTCTAACCAACTGAGCTAAGGCGGCATTGCGGGTGATTTAACTTTCCATGCGCATGAATGCAAGAGCCTTAAAGCTCAATTTCCAGCTTTGTTTATCACGCCACCTGTCAACGCCTGAAACAGGTTTTGAGCAGGCACCGAACACGCCAGAGCATAGCGCTTGGTGCAAATACGGTGATAACGACAGTCTTCCCACCCGTGCTTGCGCCAGCTCGCTTGCATCAGAAGCCAAAATTCGCTAGCTCACAGAGAAGACTGAAGGAGAGCCGTCATGGGCATCAACACCGAACGCGACATTGAAGCCAACTTGCAAATCGGCCCGACCGATCAAGGCATGGTGCGTATCTTCATTGAGGCAAACGGCGTCGAAATTCCAATGGATTTCACCTCTGAGGAAGCCGAAGAAATCGCGGAAGAGATCCTTGCAGCGGCCAAAGCTGTCAAAGGCTAAGGCGCTTTATACGCGGCAGGAAAGAGAGCGGCAAAGACGCGGCACTCCGGCCAATACTCCGCCTTTACACATAGCCTTGTGAACACCACTTGCGCCGCGCCATCACAAGCCCTACCTAAAGCAAGACGGCTTCTGCCCTTCTCGTTTTACGGTTGCATTCCGGTGGCCTTAAGCATTCCGAGGGAGTTGGCTCTGTCATGGCCCTGGCCATGTTACCTGACGCCCACCTGTACATACA
>JAHBAM020000138.1 GCA_018500125.2 Roseobacter sp.
GAAATATCCCGGGGGGTCTGGGGGGCTGGCCCCCCAGCTTGGTGGCGGTCTGGGGGGCCAGCCCGCAAGGGATCGGATTGCGCGTAAGCGCAATTCGACATAAAGCTAGCCCAAAGGAGCCTGCCCCATGAGCATGAACACATTTGGACATCTGTTTCGCGTCACCACTTGGGGCGAAAGCCACGGCCCGGCTCTGGGCGCGACCGTTGATGGCTGCCCCCCCGGCGTGCCCCTGGATGAGGCGATGCTTCAGGTCTGGCTCGACAAGCGCCGCCCCGGTCAAAACAAAAACACAACCCAACGCCAAGAGCCTGATCAGGTCCGCATTCTCTCCGGCGTGTTTGACGGTCTGACCACAGGCACACCGATCCAGTTGATGATCGAAAACACCGACCAGCGCTCCAAAGACTACGGCGAAATCGCACAGACCTTCCGCCCGGGTCACGCTGATATCACCTATCATCAAAAATACGGCCTGCGCGACTATCGCGGCGGCGGGCGCTCCTCGGCCCGCGAAACAGCCGCGCGCGTCGCCGCGGGCGGAGTGGCGCGTGCCGTTCTCAAGGCCCTCGCCCCCGATCTGCAGATCACCGGCTATATGACAACCATGGGCGAGATGGAGATTGACCGGAGCGCTTTTGACTGGGCCGCGATCGAGCAGAATGATTTCTGGATCCCGCAAAGCGCTGAAACAGCCAAGGCGTGGGAAGCCTATCTCACAAAAGTGCGCAAAGACAGAAACTCGGTTGGCGGCGCTGTCGAAGTGGTGGCGCGGGGTGTGCCCGCCGGCATCGGCGCGCCGATCTATGCCAAGCTCGACACAGATCTGGCCGCCGCCATGATGAGCATCAACGCCGTAAAAGGCGTCGAAATCGGCGAAGGCATGGCCGCTGCAAAGCTCTCAGGCACAGACAATGCCGACGAGATTTTCATGGGGCCGAACGGCCCCGAATACAGCTCCAACCATGCCGGCGGAATTCTCGGCGGCATCTCGACAGGACAGGATGTTGTTGTGCGGTTCGCCGTCAAGCCGACCTCCTCGATTCTCACACCGCGCGCCTCGATCCGCCTTGACGGCAGCGCCACAGAGGTTGTCACCAAAGGCCGCCACGACCCCTGCGTCGGTATCCGCGCTGTGCCGGTGGGCGAGGCCATGATGGCCTGTGTGATCCTTGATCATATCCTGCTTCACCGGGGCCAGATTGGTGGCGCCGTGGGCGAAACCCGCGGTCAGATTGGCTGAGATGCTCGCCGTTCTCGGCATCACCCTTCCGATCTTCGCAGCCGTGGCGCTCGGCTATCTCTGCGTGCGCTTCGGCCTCTTCAAACCCGCCGATATGCGCCTCTTCGGCAGCTTCGTGCTCCATATTGCTCTGCCTGCGCTGCTGTTTCTTTCGGTGGCCACGCGCGATGCCCGCGAAGTCTTCAACCTCACCTATATGGCCGTCTTCGCCGCTGGCGCGCTCGCGACAATTGCGGTGTCGTTTACGCTTCTCACGGCGCTCAAAACCTCTCCGAGCCGCCGCGCCGTGGCGATCATGGGCACAAGCTGCCCGAACTCGGGCTTTGTCGGCTACCCGCTGATGCTGCTGGCCTTTCCCGATCTCGCAGGGCAAATTCTTGCGCTCAATATGCTGGTCGAGAACTTTGTGATCATCCCGGTCTGCCTCGTGCTCTTCGAGCTGGCCAAGCCGCAACAGGGCGCAAACATTACCCGCCTGATCGGCCAAATCCTGCTGGGCGTCTTACGCCGTCCGATGGTCATAGCGCTCGTGCTCGGCCTTGTCGTATCGCTGCTCAAGCTGCCCCTCCCCGCCCCGCTCACGCAGACAGCGGGCCTCTTCGCCGCCTCGGCCTCCGCACTGGCCCTGTTCACAATCGGCGGCGCCTTGGTCGGCCTGCCCGTCAAAGGCCACCGCGCTCTGGCGGGCCTCACAGCGGCGGGCAAACTTGTCTTGCACCCGGCCATGGTCGCGCTTGCGCTGGTGGCGGCGGTGGCCCTTGGTCTGCCGCCTCTCAGCAGTGCGCTGGCAACAGCCCTTGTCCTCTCCGCCGCGATCCCGATGTTTTCGATCTATGCGCTGTTTGCCGCCGAACTGGGCCACGAAGGCATGGCCTCGCTTGCGCAGGTGCTCGCCACAGCGGCCTCCTTCCTTACCCTCAGCGGCCTCATGCTCTGGCTCCTATGAGCCGGCTGTGGCAGCCAGCGCCACATCCATAAGCGCCTTGATCTCGTCCTTGCCTGTGCCCGCCACAATGCGGCCAAGCTCTTCCTCACGCTTCATCACAACAAGCGTGGAGCGGCGCGGGATGTTAAGCTCTTTCACCAAAGCGCCCTTGCCGTGCCTGTCCCAATCCACGTTGATGAACGTCACCTTGGCCGCATAGTCGGGGTTTTCTGCCTTGAGCGCGTTGATCACCCGCTCCTGCGCGCGGCAGGTGCTACACCAGTCGGCCTTGAAATCAAGAAAGACAACATCGCCTTGGGCGAGGTGCTTCTTGGCCAACCCCTCGGTGTAATCCTTGGGCATGGCCCACGCGAGGCCGGGGGTTGCGAGGGCGGCAAGGCCGGTGAGGCAAAAGCTGCGTCTGTTCATGAGAAGTCTCCTTGAGCTCAAATGGATACGGAAAGATCAACAAGCCAGGCCGGCATCACGTCCAAAAGCCAGGCGTCAACCATGTGGTGAACATTAAAAAAGAGCGCGAGGCCCACAGCGACAAAGACAGCGCCCATCACAGGCCGCGCCGCGACGGCGAGCTTCAGCATCCGCGCGCGGTTGCGCGTGAGCCATGCGCGCGTGCCATAGCCAAGGCCAATGATGAGCGTGCTCACCCCCAGCGCGAAGAAAACCATGATCAGCGTGGCCAGCCCGAGGCTCTCGCCCTGACTGGCCAGCGCAATCGCGCCGCCCAAGGTCGGCCCGATGCAAGGGCTCCAGACCGCGCCAAGCAGCAAGCCACCCGCAAACTGGCCTTTGAGAGAGCCTTGGTCAATCTCGTTCATCTGCTGATCTGCGCGCGCCGACATCCCCGCCGTTGCGCCCGAAAGCACCATCCCAAAGCGCGGCACCAGCAGCATGAGGCCAAAAGCCACCATCAGCACGGCCCCCGCCTGCGCCACGCTCTGCGCGTCAAGCCCGAGCACGCGGCCAAAAGCGGTGACACCCACGCCCAGAAGCACGAACGAAACACTCATCCCCGCCGCCAAAGCCAGCGGCCCCCTCGGGTTCGCCCCCAGCGCGCCCGCCAGAACAACGGGCAGCACCGGCAAGACACAAGGGTTGATCAGCGTCAACAATCCGGCGGCATATGCGAGTATAAATTCCATGCACCGATTTAGGGCCGCACGGGCGCAGTTGTCACTAAACGAGTGTCTGACGCGGCTTCACGAAGATGTGGGCTTTTGTTTCGAAAGCTGCACCGCAAGAATACCAAAGGCAATGATCGCCACCCCCAGAAAATCATGCCAGTCCAGCGCCTCACTGAGCACCACAGCCGCAATCGCTACGCCGATAAACGGATTGAGAAAGTGAAATGTCGCCGCTTTGACGGCGCCGATCCGGTCGACCAGAAAAAACCAAACCAGCGTCGCCGCCAGCCCCGGCACAAGCGTTGTATAAACAAATGCCAAAACGAGCGGCGTGCTCATGTCCACTTGTGGCGTTTCAAAAGCCATCGCAGCCAGCAAGAGCGCAAAAGACCCGACCAGCATCTGCAAGCCGACAACCATCAGGAAGTTCCCCCCCGAGGTCGCACCGCGCAGCACAAGTGTCGCCGTGGTCAGCGCCAGAACACCGATCAGGCAAAGCCCGAGGCCATAGATATCAACCCCGCCATTCAGCCGCGCCCCCATGATGATGCTCACCCCGATCACCCCCGCAACAAGCCCCGTCAGCGCCAGAGGCTTGATCTTGTCCTTGAAGAAAAGCCAGCCCGCAACAGCCACAAGCAGGGGCATGGTCGAGGCGATAATCGCGGCCAGAGAGGCTTCGATGGTCTGCATGGCGACAAAGTTCAGCCCGAGGTAAAGTGCGTTTTGGCACAGCCCGAAGATGATCGTTGCGCGCCACTGGTTGCGCGTCAGATCCCATGTCTGCCCCATCCATCGCGCCACCAGAACGCCCAGCAACCCGGAGATCAGAAAGCGCAGCGACAGCGCCCAAAGCGGGGAGGCATATTCGACAATGATCCGCGCCGATGTGAAGGCGCTTGACCACATAAAGGCGAAGGCCACGCCCATAAATATTGCTCTGATGTCCACGCGTTTCTCTCCAAATGCAAAAAGGGCCGCCTCTGGGGCGACCCTTTCGTAAACTCGTGAAATATACAAGCGTAAGGCTTAGCCGTTGACGCTGTCTTTCAGGGCTTTCGCGATTGTCATTTTGACAACTTTGTCCGCGTCTTTCTTGATTTGCTCGCCTGTGGCAGGGTTGCGGACCATACGCTCAGGACGCTCGCGGCAATAGATTTTGCCAACGCCAGGAAGGGTCACTGCACCGCCGCCTGAAACTTCTTTTGTGATGATCGCGATGATTGATTCAAGCGCGCCCGTCGCTGTTTTCTTGTCTGCGCCCATTTCTTCTGCAAGTGCGGCGACAAGCTGAGTTTTTGTCATTGGTTTTGTCATTGGTTAGTCTCCTGTATTTGCCCGATTTTGGGCCCCATCACAGCCATATAACTGTATGATGCGTATCAACACAACGAATTGTGGGCCTAAAACAAGCCAAAAACTGCATTTAGAGGCGTTTTTTTGCTGTTATTTGCCTTTATAGGAAGGCCGTTTCGTTAAAACTGCGCAATTTCCGGCTGTGAAGTCTCTCAAGCGGCATCGTCCTCAGAGCCTCCATAGCCTTAATCCCGATCATCAAATGGCGCTCGACTTGGGTTTTGTAAAAGTCGCTCGCCATGCCGGGAAGCTTGAGTTCGCCATGCAACGGCTTGTCAGACACGCACAAGAGCGTCCCATAAGGGACCCGAAAGCGAAAGCCGTTCGCAGCAATTGTTGCGCTCTCCATATCCAGCGCAATGGCGCGGCTCTGGCTGAGGCGCTGCACCGGTCCCTCGGTTTCGCGCAGCTCCCAGTTGCGGTTGTCCAGACTGGCTACAGTTCCGGTGCGCATGAGCCGTTTCAGCTCATATCCCTTCAGCTCGGTGACATCCGCCACAGCCTCCTCCAGCGCGATTTGAACCTCCGCAAGCGCCGGCACAGGCACCCAAACAGGCAAATCGTCATCCAGCACCTTGTCTTCGCGCAGATAGGCGTGCGCCAGAACAAAATCGCCCAGAAGCTGGCTGTTTCTCAGCCCTGCGCAATGGCCCACCATAATCCACGCATGGGGGCGCAGAACGGCGATATGGTCGGTGGCTGTCTTGGCATTTGACGGGCCAACCCCGATGTTCACAAGCGTAATCCCCGAGCCATCGGCGCGCTTGAGATGATAGGTCGGCATCTGGGGCTGCTTCTGGGAGGCTTCCAAAGGCGCGTCGGCTTGGGTGATCTCGGCATTGCCTGTGCCCACAAAGCTGGTGTAGCCACTCGCCGGATCAGCCAGCATGGCGCGCCCGTAGGCCTCGAATTCATTGACATAAAACTGGTAGTTGGTGAACAGAACATGGTTCTGAAAATGCTCCGGGTCGGTGGCCGTATAATGTGCCAGCCGCGCCAGAGAGTAATCCACGCGCTGCGCGGTAAAGGGCGCCAGCGGCCCCGCCACGCCCTCGGGCGGCTGGTGGGTTCCGTTGACAATATCGTCGTTTGTCGTGCTCAGGTCGGGCACATCAAAGACATCGCGCAGGGTAAACTGCGCTGCGCCCTCTTGAGGCACAGAAATCCGCGAGTCATTGGCCACAGCAAAATGGATCGGCATAGGCGTATCCGAATAGCCGATCTCGACAGGCACAGCGTGGTTTTCCAGGATCAGCTCGATCTGCTGAATGAGATAATTGCGAAACAGATCAGGCCGCGTGATGGTCGCCTCATGCCGTCCGGGATGGCTGACATGGCCATAGCTCAACCGGCTGTCAATCTGCGCATAGCTCGTCGTCTCGATCCGGATCATCGGATAGTAAGCCCTGATGCGCCCACCCTCCGGCGCCGCTTTCATCGCCTTGGCAAAGGCCTTGCACAAAAAGTCACAAGACGCCTCATAAAGCGCCTCAAGCTGGGCAACAGCAGCGCGGGCATCATCAAACCGCTGGAATTCTCCCTGATCCGGTGTCACAAATTGCGAAGGCATCGGCCACTCCTCGGCTGATCGTCATGAACCGGCGACGCCGGAGTTGAGCAAGACTCGCACGAAGCCTGCCCATGTTCAAGGAGAGCCGCATGGATTTGGAAACCGTCAGCGCAGAAGACTTCGGTGCCTCTCTCAAAGGGTTCGGCCTCAATCTTCTGGTCCCCGATGTGAAGCGCACGGCTGCCTTTTTAGAGACTGTCTTTGCCATGACGGCCCACCGCCTCTCCGCCGATTTCGCCATCCTGTCCCAAGGCGACACTCTCCTCCAGTTGCACGCCGACAGCACCTATCACTCCAATCCGCTGCTTGGCCTTCTGCCCGAAACCCCGCCGCGCGGCGCGGGCCTTGAAATCCGCCTCTACGAATGCGACCCCGACGCGGCCGCCGCCCGATGCAACGCCGCAGGCGGCACGCTCCTGCAAGCCCCGACAAACAAGCCCCACGGGTTGCGCGAAGCCTATATCCTCTGTCAGGATGGCTACGCATGGGTGCCCTCCCGCCCCCTCACATCAGAAGAGACCAAACCATGAGCGCCCCAAACATGACCCATTGGCAAGAGCGCGTCGATCTCGCCGCCGCCTTTCGCTGGACCGCCCGCCTCAATATGCACGAAGGCGTCGCCAATCACTTCAGCCTTGCGGTCAATGACACAGGCACGCGCTTTCTGATGAACCCGAACCAGATGCATTTCTCCCGTGTGAAAGCCTCTGATATGCTCGAAATCGACGCCAACGACCCGAACACGCTCACAGGCCCGAATGCCCCTGACCCGACCGCATGGGGCCTGCATGGCGGCCTGCACCGCGCCTGCCCCCACGCCCGCTGCGCCATGCACGTGCATTCCATCCATGCCACAGTTCTCGCCGCGCTCGCCGACAGCCGCTTGCCCCCGATCGACCAGAACTGCGCAACATTTTTCAACCGCTATGTGATTGATGACCACTACGGCGGCCTCGCCTTCGAAGACGAGGGCGCACGCTGCGCCGCCCTGTTCAAGGATCCCAAACAAAAGGTGATGATCATGGGCAACCACGGCGTGCTGGTCATAGGCGCGACCGTGGCCGAAACCTTCAACCGCCTCTATTACTTCGAGCGCGCCGCAGAAACCTACATTCGCGCGCTGCAAACCGGCCAAGCCCTGCGCATCCTGCCCGACGAGATCGCCGAGAAAACCGCACAAGAGCTTGAGTCCTACCCCGAACAAGACACCCGTCACCTCGCCGAACTCAAAGCCATCCTCACCGAAGAAGGCTCGAACTACGCCTCCTGATCCTTTTTCTTTCTGAAAATATCCTGGGGGTCTGGGGGCAAAGCCCCCAGCGGGTCGGATGCAAAGCATCCGACCCGCTCCCCCGATCGCTCGTCACTCGGCCGCAAACCAAACTCTGCCTTATAGGCCCGCGCCATTGCGCTGGCGTCCTGATAGCCCGCGCGCAATGCCACTTCCGCCATCGCCAGATCGGTCTCTTTCAAAAGCTTTTGCGCCGCCAGAAGCCGGATACGGCGATACACACTGCGCGGCGCGGCGCCCAGTTCGCGCTTCATACGGGCTTCCAGATCTTTCTGGCTGCGCCCGGTCCGGCGCGCGATGTCGCCGATCGGTAAGGGCTGCTCGATATGCTCCTGCATCAGCCGGATCGCCCGCGCCACGCTGCGCCCCCGCGCCACCGGCACATCCTGCGGCGTGGCCCCGTCAGGGCTCATAAACAAACTCGCCAGCTCAAGCCGCAAAGCCTGCCCGTGGCGCGCGCCAATCCGGTGGGTCATCACATCAAAGGCCGCCTGCGCGCCGGAACAGGTCACGCGGTCCCCGTCTTCTACAAAGCGGGCGCGCTCGACCAGCACCTCGGGGAAGGCCTCCCCAAAGCGCTCAAGCTCCTCCCAGTGAATGGTCGCGCGCCGCCCGTCCAGAAGCCCCGCATCCGCCAAAAGCCAGCTCCCCGTGTCAAACCCCGCCAGAACCGCATAGCGCTGCGCTGCCGCGCGCAGCGCCCGGCGCGTGGCCGCACTCGCATGACGGCAAAACGCGTAGCTCGGCATCACAATCAGCATATCGCCGCCCTGCCCGCTCAGCGCACCATGCGCCGCAACAGACATCCCGCTGGAGGAGGTCGCAGGCGCGCCGCCCAACGTGAGCAACCGCCAGCGATAGAGCGCGCGCCCCGCCAGCGTATTGGCCGCGCGCATCGGCTCGATCGTATTCGCAAGACACAGCCCGGAGAACGCATCAAACAACAGCACGTCAATCTGCTGCGCTGCGGCCTGCTGCACTGCGGCGGAGTGATTCTTCCAAATCTGCATGATTATGTCTAATTCCGCATGATACCTCTCTGCAAGCGCCCTAGACTCGGACCACCCAAGAAAAGGACAGCGCCATGCACTTCGCCCCGACCGAAGAACAACAGATGATCATCGACACCACCCGCGCCTTTGTCGAAAAAGAGCTTTACCCGCATGAGGCGCTCGTCGAACGCACCGGCCATCTGCCAATGGAACTGATCAAGGAGATCCAGCCCAAGGCCATGGCCGCAGGGCTTTACGCGGCCAATATGCCCGAAGAGGTCGGCGGCGCAGGTCTCGATACACTCACCTGGCTGATGTATGAAAAAGAACTCGGCCGCGCCAATTACGCGCTCCACTGGACCTGCGTGGCACGGCCCTCAAACATCCTGCTCGCAGGCTCAGAGGAGCAGCGTGAAAAATATCTTTACCCCAGCATTCGCGGCGAGAAATGGGACTGCCTCGCCATGACAGAGCCGGGCGCAGGCTCCGATTTGCGCGGGATGAGCGCCACCGCCAAGGCAGATGGCGACGACTTTATTCTCAACGGCACAAAACACTTTATTTCTCATGCCGACATTGCCGATTTCGCGATCGTGTTCATGGCCACCGGCGAGGAAGACACCCCGCGCGGCAAGAAAAAACTGATCACTGCGTTTTTTGTCGACAAAGGCACGCCCGGCTTCACCGTGC
>JAHBAM020000096.1 GCA_018500125.2 Roseobacter sp.
GGTGTGCGTGGGTGACATAGTGGGAGGTGGCCCCGGTGAGAAAGAGCGCCGGGCCGCTGAAGCGGGCGTCTATGTCGGGGAAGCCGAGAATTTGGGGCATATTGGCCTCAAGCGCCGCAAGATTGAGCCGCCATTGCTGCGCTTTTACGTCTAGAGACTGGGTGAAAAAGGCGGCGAGCGTCGTATCCTTTACCAGCGGCAGGAGTGCTTCCTGAGCCTCGGCGCGGCTCTGGAGGGCGCCCAGATCAAGCGCGCGCATGGCGTTGATATAGGGCTGTTGGGTATGGGTGTAGGGCACGGGGGCGATGTCGGCCACGGTCAGGCTGTGCACAAGATCGGGGTGGGTCAGCGCCAGAACCATCGCCGCCTTGCCGCCCATGGAATGCCCGAGCACATCGGCGCGCCCCCCCTCTGCGGCGATCACTTCGGCGAGGTCGTCGGCCATGGCGGGGTAGCTGTGATCATCCGAGCGCAGCGAGCTGCCGTGATTGCGCATATCGACGGTGATCACCCGGCGCTCGTCGGACAGGCGCTTGGCGATCACGCCCCAGTTGCGGCCAGAGCCGAAAAGGCCATGCGCGATGAGCAGCGGGGGCTTGGCACTGTCTGTGCCATGGGAGAGACTGTGTAACATATGCGAGTGATACGCCATTTTCCGCAGGAAGGAAAAGGCACAACTGTGAGGGGTGTGACGTGATCGAGCCGAGCCGTTTGAGCGAGATGGAGCGCGAGCTATGTGCGTTGATGGCGGCGCGGCTCGGGGTCGAGCGGCCCGATTTGGCGCAGAGCTTGCGCGCGCTGGGGCGCAGACTTCCCCGGCGGCAGAGGCGGGTCGGCGCAGAGCTGAGCGCGGCGCTGGCGAGGGCGGCGCATCCGCAGCTCTATGCGCAGCTTGACGGGGCCGCGATCCTCAAGGCCTATGGGCGGCTGAAAACCTATCTGGAGCAGATCGACGGGCGCGAACTGAGGCGCCGCCGGTGGATCCGGGCGGGCGCGGCGCTGGCTTTTAACCTTTTGGCCGTGCTGGCCGGTGTGATTGTTGTGTTGCGGCTGCGCGGCTTTGTCTGACGCGGCGGTTGTGGCGGTGGTCGCTGTGGCTGTGGAGAGTGTTGTGGCTGTGGCCGCCACGGCAAGCCAAAGCCCGCGCGAAGCCGCGGGCTTTGGGGCTTGGGCGGGGCGTGGCTCAGCGCGCGTAAGCGTCAGAGAAGCCTGCGCGGCGGGCTGTGGCAACAGCGGCCATCACCTGATCGGATGTGAACGGGCCGGCCAGAACCACGCGGTAGGATTGGCGGCCTTTTTTGAGCGTGCCAAACCGCGCGGGCAGGCCGGCCGCGAGGATCTGTTGCGCGGCGCGATTTGCGTTGGTTTCGACGGCGAAAACCCCGACCTGAACGTAGCGTCCGGCTGCGGCGGGCGTGTTGCGCGACGAGGCGGTCAGGCCCATCGCGGCGTTTTGGTCGTCCATGCTTGTGTAGGGGTAGCGCAGGTCTGGAAAGAGCGGGGTCACCACGCGGCCTGTGTCTTTGATATAGAGCTTGCGCGGGATGGTGCGTGTCCAGATCAGATCGGACTGGCGAATGCCCTCAACGGTCATCCGGGCGCGGTTTGGATTGAGGCGATCATCGTCCCATGCCTTGCGATAGCCCTTGGGAATTTTGCCTCCGACATTTGAGCGCTGCTGTTTGTCATAGACATGACGGGGCACAACACGGGTCTGGCCGCTCTGTGCTTGGTCTGTGGGTGACTTGCCGGACTGGCGGGGGCGGAACAGGCGGAATGGATTGGCGGCAGGCTGTTTGCGGGCTTGTTTCTGGGCCTGCTGCTTGCGTGATGTGGATTGGCTTTGGGTGCCGCAGCGCGCGCGCGGGCCTGAGCCTGCATAGGTCAGGCTGATGCCTTTGAAATTCTGGCAGGTGGTGGCGCTCCGGGCGGTTTGAGCCGGTGTTGCGGCGGGGGCGGGGGCGACTTTGGTCTGCTGGCGCAGGAGGGGCGCTGGCTGTGGTGCGGGCTTTGGCGCCGGTTTGGGCGCGGGCTGAAGGCGGGCTTGTTGCACCTTCGGCTTGGGTTTGGGCGCGGGGCGCGTTGTCGGTGTTGCATCAACCACGCGGGCTTTGGCGGCTTTGGCTGGCGTGGCGGGTGTCACGGGTTTGACTTTGGCCACGGCCGGCTTGGCGGCGGGCTGGGGCGCGGGCGCAGCGACAGGTGCAGAGACGGGCGCAGGCGTGGCGGCCTCGGCGGTTTCGGGGTTTGTGATCTGAACGGGGGCCTTGGCGATCTGGGCCGAGGTGATGTTGGCCTCTGCGCCCGAGAATGTCGGCTTAAGCCCGCAGAGGAGCTTGCGGGAGCGCGAGACACGCGGAATCCAGTTCACGCGGCCATCAATGCCGGCGCGCACATAGGCGCAGCCCTCATTGTCGACGAATTGCTTGCCCTTGAAGGAGCTGGGCGGGTAATTGACCGGGCCTTCCACATCGCGCAGGGCCTGAGCCTGGGCGCTGGAAGGCGGCAGTGAAAGCGGAAGAAAAAGCGGCAGCGACAGAAAAAATGCGCATAGCGCGGCGAAACGTTTCATACTCATACATTGTCCCCACAAGTCTGCGGGAAATATGCCCGATCACCCCAGATGAGTCTAGAAGTGAATACCGAAAATATGCGCTATTTTGTGCCGAACATCCGATCGCCCGCATCCCCTAGACCGGGCACGATATAGCCTTGGGCATTGAGGCAGTCATCGAGCGAGGCGGTGATGATGGGCACATCGGGGTGAGCCTCGGCCATGCGCGCGACGCCTTCGGGGGCGGCCAGCAGGCAGAGAAAGCGGATGCGGCGCGCGCCTGCGGCTTTCAAAAGGTCGATCGCGGCGACAGAGGAGTTGCCTGTGGCGAGCATCGGGTCAACGACGAGCACATCGCGCTCGGCAATGTCTTCGGGGACTTTGAAGTAATATTGAACGGGTTTGAGAGTGGCTTCGTCGCGATAGAGGCCGACAAAGCCGACCCGCGCGGAGGGGATAAGGTGTAACAGGCTGTCCAGCATTCCGTTGCCGGCGCGCAGGATCGAGACCAGCGCGAGTTTTTTGCCCGCAAGATAGGGCGATTGCATGGCCTGAAGCGGTGTCTCGACCTCGCGCATTTCGAGCGGCAGATCGCGGGTGGCCTCATAGGCGAGGAGCTGGGCGATTTCGCCCAGGAGCTGGCGAAAATGGGCCGAGGGGGTGGCTTTGTCGCGCATGAAGCTCAGTTTGTGCTGAACCAGCGGGTGATCAACGACTGTCAGGTTTTGGCTCATCTTGTGTCTCGCTTTCGGTTTGCGCTTGAGAGGAAGCTCACCCCGGATCCGCGCTGATTTAGGCCAAGATGGGCCGCAATCGAGGCGGCGACATCTATCATTTGGCACTGTCCTATCTCACCTTGCCCCGCACCTGCAACCAGAACGGGCACGCGCTCGCGGGTGTGGTCGCTGCCGTGCCATGTGGGATCATTGCCATGATCGGCGGTGACAAGGAGCAGATCATCGGGCTTGAGCGCGGCCAAGAGCGCGCCAAGCTCTTTGTCAAACCATTCAAGATGGCGCGCATAGCCGGCCACGTCGCGGCGGTGGCCGTAATTTGTATCAAATTCGACAAAATTGGCGAAGGTGAGAGAGCCTTCGGGGGCAGATAGGAGGCGGGCGTGGAGGTCTTGCATCAGCTCGGTGTCGCGGCCCTTGCTGGCGGTGTCGATGCCCCTGTGGGAGAAAATATCGCTGATTTTGCCGATGGCGTGGGTCTGGCGGCCCTCGCTTTGCGCCCAGTCGAGCAGCGTCGGGGCGGGCGTCGCTATGGCATAGTCGCGGCGGTTTTTGGTGCGCTCATAGTGCCCTGCGGCACCCCTAAAGGGGCGCGCGATCACGCGGCCAACCTTGAGGGCGTGCAGATCGGGCGCGAGCGCAGCGCAGAGCGCGAGCAGGCGCTCAAGGCCGAAGTGCGCCTCATGGGCGGCGATCTGGAAGACGGAATCTGCGGAGGTATAGCAGATCGGCCAGCCTGTTCTGATGTGCTCTTCGGCGAGGGCGTCAATGATTTTGGTGCCGGAGGCGTGGCAGTTGCCGAGGGTGCCCTCTGTGCCGGCGAGGCGCGCGACCTTGGCGGTCAGATCGGGGGCAAAGGCGGGGGTCGTGTCGGGGAAGTAATGCCACGCCCAAGGCACGGGCACGCCGGCAAGCTCCCAGTGGCCCGAGGGGGTGTCCTTGCCGAGGCTCTGCTCGGTGGCGGCACCAAAGCGGCCTTGGAGCGGCTCTGTCACCGGAAGGGCGAGGCCCGCGGCCAGCGCGATGGCTTGCCGCAGGCCGAGGCGTTCCAGATGGGGCAGCTTGGGAGCCGCCGCCTGATAGATATGGCCCAGCGTGTTTGCGCCTGTGTCGGGCAAAGCGCCGTTGAAGAACCGGGCGGCATCGGGGGCACCGCCGATGCCTGCGCTGTCGAGCACGATAAGGAAGGCGCGGCTCATGCTGTGATCCTTTCCAGCAGGAGCGGCTGTTCGGCGGGGGCTGTGCCGATCCGGGTGGCTTTGAGGACATCGGCTTCGGCGCGGCGGGCGGCGTCTTCGCGGCTGGCGTGGATGCGCGCGATGGGCTGGCCCGCTGCGACGCGGGTGCCGAGCGGGAGCATATCGGAGAGGCCGACGGCGTAATCGATGCTGTCGCTTTCGACCTGCCGCCCGCCGCCGAGAGCGACCACGGCAAGGCCGAGCGCCTCGCCGTCATAGGCCGCAATATGGCCCGCCTGCGGGGCTTTGACCTCGCGGATGATCGTGGCTTCGGGCAGATAGCGCGCCCAGTTGTCGGCAAAGCCGAGCGGGCCGCCCTGCGCTGTGCACATCCGCGCGAAGGCTTCGGCGGCACGGCCCGAGCCGATTGCCGCGTCGATCTGGGCGGCGCCCTCTTCGGGGGTGCTTGCGAGGGCCGCATCGGCGAGGAGCTGACCGCCGAGCGCCACTGTGATCTCGTGGAGCCGCGAGGGCGCGGGAGCGGTGAGGGCGCGCATGACCTCGGATATTTCGAGCGCATTGCCCAGAGAAGGCACCAGCGGCGCGTTCATATCCGTGATCAGCGCGGAGGTCTTGCAGCCGGCGGCATTGGCTGTTGCGACAAGGGCCTGTGCCAGCGCGCGGGCCTCCCGTGGCGTCTTCATGAAGGCACCAGAGCCGCATTTGACATCGAGCACCAGCGCCTCCAGCCCGGCGGCGAGCTTTTTGGAGAGGATCGAGGCGGTGATCAGATCGAGGCTTTCGACGGTGCTTGTCACATCGCGGATGGCGTAGAGGCGCTTGTCGGCGGGGGCAAGATTGGGCGAGGCCGAGACAATCGCGAGGCCGGTGTCCTGCACGGTCTGGCGGAATTGGGCCATGTCGAGCGCTGTTTTGAAACCGGGGATGGCGTCGAGCTTGTCGAGGGTACCGCCGGTGTGGCCGAGGCCACGGCCCGAAACCATCGGCACAAACGCGCCGCAGGCCGCGAGCGCGGGCGCAAGCAGGAGCGAGACGCAATCCCCGATCCCGCCGGTGGAATGTTTGTCAACCACCGGCGCAGGGAGATCCCAGCGGGTGACATCGCCGCTGTCGCGCATGGCGCGGGTCAGGGCGACGGAGTCGTCATGGGAGAGCTTGGAGAGCACCACGCCCATCGCAAAAGCGCCGGCTTGCGCGTCTGAGACGGAGCCGTCGGCCAGACCCTGCGCGAAGCTCGTGAGGGCGTCTGCGCCGATCGGCTGGCTCCGACGCAGCGCGGCGAGAAGCGCGCGGGTGCTGCTCATGCGCTGTCCTTGGCTGTTTCCATATGGGCGTTGGCGAAGGCACCGGGCAGCAGCTCGGCCAGAGTATAGCTGGTTTCGCGGCCCGCTGTTGTGGCGAGAGTGACGCGGGTGTCGGGCGCGCCGAATTCCATCAGCTTCTGACGGCAGCCGCCGCAGGGCGGCACGGGCGCGGGGCTGTCGGCGATGACATAGACCTCGGTGAGCCGGGTTTCGCCGGCGGCGACCATGGCCGCAATCGCCCCGGCCTCGGCGCAGGTGCCTTCCGGGTAGGCGACATTTTCGACATTGCAGCCGGAAAAGATAGCGCCGGAGGCAGCGCGCAGGGCGGCCCCGACCTTGAAGTTGGAATAGGGGGCGTAGGCATTGGCGCGCACGGCGCGGGCGGCATCAGAGAGGGACATGGTGTGTCTTTCGGTTTGTTTTGCGGTATCTTGGGAGAGACGGGTGATGAAGTGCAAGAGAAGATTCGCAGCGCTTTGAAAAGCTAGGCGAAATTTGGCTTCACATTAATTGGTTTAATGTTAAACTACTTTTGAAAAGGCCTTGGGCCGAGGGAGGGATTATGTCGGTTGATAAAAATGAAACAGTCCGCGAAGCGGCGCTGAACTATCATGAATTTCCGCGCCCCGGAAAACTTGAAATCCGCCCGACCAAACCGATGGCCAACGGGCGCGACCTGGCCCGCGCCTATTCTCCCGGTGTGGCGGAAGCCTGTCTCGAGATCGCCAAAAACCCAGCAGATGCAAGCCGTTACACGGCGCGCGGCAATCTTGTCGCTGTGGTGACAAATGGCACGGCTGTGCTTGGGCTTGGCAATATCGGCGCGCTGGCCTCAAAGCCTGTGATGGAGGGCAAGGCGGTTTTGTTCAAGAAATTCGCCGGCATCGACTGCTTTGATATCGAGGTGAACGAGAGCGACCCTGTGAAACTGGCCGAGATTGTCTGTGCGCTGGAGCCGACCTTTGGCGCGATCAACCTTGAGGACATCAAGGCGCCGGATTGCTTTATTGTCGAGAAAATCTGCCGCGAGCGGATGGGCATTCCTGTGTTTCATGACGATCAGCACGGCACCGCTATTGTTGTGGGGGCGGCGGCGACCAATGCTTTGCACGTTGTGGGCAAGACATTTGCGGATATCAAGATTGTCAGCACCGGCGGGGGCGCGGCGGGAATTGCCTGTCTCAACCTTTTGTTAAAGCTCGGGGTGAAGCGCGAAAACGTCTGGCTCTGCGATATTCACGGCCTTGTTTACGAGGGCCGAGAGGAAGATATGAATCCGCAGAAGGCGGCCTTTGCGCAAAAGACGGACAAGCGCACATTGGATGAGGTGATTGAGGGCGCGGATCTGTTTTTGGGTCTGTCCGGGCCGGGGGTGCTGAAGGCGGAGCAGGTCACGCGGATGAGCCGGCGACCTGTGATTTTTGCGCTGGCCAACCCGACGCCGGAGATCATGCCGGACGAGATCCGCGCGGTTGCGCCGGATGCTGTGATTGCGACGGGGCGGTCTGATTATCCCAATCAGGTCAACAATGTGCTGTGTTTTCCGTTTATTTTCCGCGGCGCGCTGGATGTGGGCGCGAGCGAGATCAACGATGCGATGCAGATCGGCTGTGTCGACGGGATCGCGGCGCTGGCGCGGGCGACAACGAGTGCGGAGGCGGCGGCGGCCTATAAGGGCGAGGCGCTCACCTTTGGCGCGGACTATCTCATCCCTAAGCCGTTTGATCCGCGTCTCTCGGCGGTTGTCAGCTCGGCGGTGGCGAAGGCGGCGATGGAAACCGGCGTGGCGACCAAGCCTCTGGAGGATCTGGACGCCTATAAAGAGCGGCTCAACGCCTCGGTTTTCAAGTCCGCACTTTTGATGCGGCCGGTGTTTGACGCGGCGAGCCATGCCTCGCGGCGGATTATCTTTGCCGAGGGGGAGGACGAGCGCGTGCTGCGCGCGGCGCAGGCGATTTTGGAAGAGACAACAGAGCGGCCCATTCTGATCGGGCGGCCCGATGTGATCGAGGCGCGCTGTGAGCGCTTCGGGATCACGGCGAAAGCGGGCAAGGACTTTGAACTCGTCAACCCCGAGAACGACCCGCGCTATCGCGACTTCTGGGGGAGCTATCACGAGATTATGGCGCGCAAGGGTGTGACGCCCGATCTGGCGCGCGCGATCATGCGCACCAACACGACGGCGATTGGCGCGATTGCGGTGCATCGCGGCGAGGCGGACAGCCTGATTTGCGGGACATTTGGCGAGTTTCGCTGGCATCTCAATTATGTGCAGCAGGTTTTGGGCGGCAAGGGGCTGCGCCCGCATGGCGCGCTTTCGATGATGATTTTGGAAGACGGGCCATTGTTTATTGCTGACACCCACGTGCATACGCTGCCGACGCCCGAGCAGATCGCCGAGGCGGCGATCGGGGCGGCGCGCCATGCCAAGCGCTTTGGCGTGGCGCCGAAAGTGGCTTTGTGCAGCCAGAGCCAGTTTGGCAATCAGCCCCACGGCAGCGGCGAGCGCATTCGCGCGGCGATCGAGATTTTGGATGCCAGCCCGCGGGACTTCCAGTATGAGGGCGAGATGAATGTCGATGCGGCGCTTGACCCCGAGCTGCGCGAGCGGCTGTTGCCATCGGGCCGGCTTGAGGGCGTGGCGAATGTGTTGATTTTCGGTCATGCGGATGCGGCCTCGGCGGCGCGCAATATTCTCAAGATGAAGGCCGGCGGGCTTGAGGTGGGTCCGATCCTGATGGGCATGGGCAACCGCGCCCATGTTGTCTCTCCCGGGATCACCGCGCGGGGGCTTTTGAACATGGCGGCGATTGCGGGCACGCCGGTTCAGAGCTACGGGTGAGTATTCAGGCGGGGCTTCGCAAATTTGCAATAATGCCGATATTGGCTGCAAAGATAAGGTTTGCCGGGCTGGTTTGCAAAAATTTGCAGTAATAATTGCAAAATATTTGCGCCAAACTGCCGCGCCAAGTGACTCCTTGCTTGCCTAAGGGTCGGGCGGGCCTTTACCTCTTTTGTCAAAGTGGAGGAGAACACGATGGGCAATGCTGTGGGACAATCTGCGGGCTATACCGCGCTATATGAGGGCTGGAAGGCTGACCCTGAAGCCTTCTGGATGAAGGCGGCCGAGGCGATTGACTGGGACGAGAAGCCCTCAAAGGCGCTGTTTGACAAGGGCGACAATCTTTACGAGTGGTTTGCCGATGCCAAGTGCAACACCTGCTGGAACGCGGTCGACCGCCATGTCGAGGCAGGGCGGGGCGAGCAGCCGGCGATTATCTATGACAGCCCAATCACCCAAACCAAGCGCGAAATTTCTTTTGTGGAGCTGCGCAACCGTGTGGCGACACTGGCGGGGGCGCTGCGCGCCAAGGGGATCGAGAAGGGCGACCGTGTGATCATCTATATGCCGATGGTGCCTGAGGCCCTTGAGGCGATGCTGGCCTGTGCGCGGCTCGGCGCGGTGCATTCGGTTGTGTTTGGCGGCTTTGCGGCGAGCGAGCTGGCTGTGCGGATTGATGATGCCACGCCCAAGGCCATTATTGCGGCCTCCTGTGGCCTCGAGCCGGGGCGTGTTGTGCATTATAAGCCGCTGCTGGATGGGGCCATCGAGATGGCCGAGCACAAGCCGGAGTTCTGCGTGATCTTCCAGCGCGAGCAAGAGGTCGCCGAGCTGACGCCGGGCCGTGACTATAACTGGCACGGGTTTCAATACGGGGTTGAGCCGGCAGACTGCGTGCCTGTGGAGGGCAACCACCCGGCCTATATTCTTTACACCTCCGGCACGACGGGCGCGCCCAAGGGCGTGATCCGCCACACTGCGGGGCATATGGTGGCGCTCAATTGGAGCATGAAGAATATCTACAATGTCGATCCCGGCGATGTTTTCTGGGCGGCCTCGGATGTGGGCTGGGTCGTTGGGCACAGCTATATTGCCTACGGGCCGCTTATCCATGGAAACACCACGATTGTCTTTGAGGGCAAGCCCGTGGGCACGCCGGATGCGGGCACGTTCTGGCGGGTGATTTCTGAACATAAGGTCAAGAGCTTTTTCACCGCGCCGACGGCGTTCCGCGCTGTCAAACGCGTCGATCCGAAGGGCGAGTTTGTCGGGAAATACGACCTGAGCGGCCTCAAGACGGTTTATCTTGCGGGCGAGCGGGCTGACCCTGACACGATTGTCTGGGCGCAGGACCAGCTCAAGGTGCCTGTGATTGACCATTGGTGGCAGACCGAGACCGGCTGGGCTATTGCGGCCAACCCTGTGGGTGTCGAAATGTTGCCTGTGAAGCTTGGCAGCCCTTCGGTTCCGATGCCGGGGTATGATGTGCGCATTCTGGATGAGGCGGGCCATGAGATGCCCGCGGGCGAGCTGGGCGCGATTGCGGTCAAGCTGCCTTTGCCGCCCGGCACGCTGCCCAACCTCTGGAACGCCGAGGCGCGCTTTCAGAAGAGCTATCTCAACACCTTCCCCGGCTATTACGAGACCGGCGATGCGGGGATGATTGATGAGGATGGCTATCTTTATATCATGGCGCGCACCGATGATGTGATCAATGTGGCGGGCCACCGTCTGAGCACAGGCGGGATGGAAGAAGTCCTTGCCTCCCATCCTGATGTGGCCGAATGCGCGGTGATCGGGGTGAGTGACGAGCTGAAGGGGCAATTGCCTGTCGGGTTTGTCTGTTTGTCCAACGGGGTGAACCGCCCGCATGAGGAGATCGTCAAGGAATGTGTGACGCTCGTGCGCGAGAAGATCGGGCCTGTGGCGGCCTTCAAGCTGGCCTGTGTGGTCGAGCGTTTGCCCAAGACCCGCTCGGGCAAGATTTTGCGCGCCACGATGGTGTCGATTGCTGATGGCAAGGCGTTCAAGATGCCTGCAACGATTGATGACCCCGCGATTTTGGACGAAATCAAGGTCGCGCTGCAAAGCATCGGCTTTGCCAAATAGGCTTTGGCTCTGACCCGACAGAGGCCCGCCCGATCTGGCGGGCCTTTTCTTTTGGGGCGGTGTCGTTAAGCTCTGCAACCATAGGGGCGGGAGGCTTTGATGACATCATCACGGATTGCAGGATTTCACAGTTTGAGCCGCGCGGAGCGGCTGGCACAGCTTGTGGCGCTCGGGCTATTGAGCGAGGCCGAGGCCAGGGCACTCGGGCAGGAGGCGGGGCCGCTGGCGGAGCTGGCCGAGAGCCTTTCTGAAAATGTGATCGGGGCGGTGGCTGTGCCGCTGGGGGTGGCGACAAACCTGCCGGTGGACCGCGCGGATGTGCTTGTTGCGGTGGCAACGGAAGAAAGCTCGGGGATTGCCGCTGTGAGCAATGGCGCGCGGGCGTGCCGAGCCTTGGGCGGCCTTGTCACCGAGGCCGACGACCCCTGTATGATTGCGCAGGTGCAGATCACGGGGCTTGCGGAGCTGGCCACGGCCAAAGCGGCTGTGGAGGCGCGGGCGGAGGAGATTGCCGAGCTGTGCAACGCTTGCGACCCGATGCTTGTGCGGCTTGGCGGAGGCTTTCGCGGGCTTGAGGTGCGGATTTGCGGGCCGTTTCTTGTTGTGCATCTGATCATTGATGTGCGCGATGCGATGGGGGCGAATGCTGTGAACACCATGGCCGAGGCGCTGGCGCCCAAGCTTGAGGGCTGGAGCGGCGGCAAGGTGGGCTTGCGTATTCTGAGCAATCTTGCCGACCGCCGGCTTGTGCGCGCGCGGGCGGTCTGGCGGGCCGAAGAGATCGGCGCCGAGAGGGTGCGCGGGATTGTCTCGGCCTATGAATTTGCCGCGCATGACCCCTACCGCGCGGCGACCCACAACAAGGGCATCATGAACGGGATTTCGGCTGTGGCGCTGGCGACGGGCAATGACACCCGCGCACTGGAGGCCGGGGCGCACGCCTTTGCCGCCACCAAGGGGCAGGCGGGCGGCTATGGGCCTTTGAGCCGTTATGGCGTGACGGCAGAGGGCGATCTTTGGGGCGAAATCGAGCTGCCGATGGCTGTGGGGATTGTTGGCGGCGCGACGCGCGCCCATCCGACGGCGCAAAAGGCGCTCAAGATTATGCAGATCACGCGGGCGGACCGGCTGGCGCGGGTCATGGCGGCTGTCGGGCTTGTCCAGAATTTCTCGGCGCTGCGGGCGCTGGCGGGGGAAGGCATCCAGCGCGGCCATATGGGGCTTCATGCGCGCAATCTGGCGATTGTGGCGGGGGCCAAGGGCGCTGAGATCGAGCGGATTGCCCGGCGGATGATCGAGCGGGGGCAGATCCGCGAGGATGTGGCACGGGCGCTCTTGGCAGAGAGCTAGAGCACTTGGCACCGCGGCCCTTCGGGGAGGATATTTGGGGCAATAAAAAAGACCGGACTCAGCGCTGTTGCATTGGCGCAGGTGCGGGCTTAGGCTTGGGCTATGAAACAGGTTCCAAAAGATACCACGGATGAGGCTCTTATTCAGGAGTTTCTGAAAAAGGGCGGCGAAGTGAAGGTGGGCAAGACCAAGCCTGCCAAGCCAGAGCTTGGCCTGAGCAACAACCAGTGGAACAACAAGCTGACCCGTGAAGAAAAGGCGGCGCGCGACAAGAAAGCGTGAGCACTGCGGCGGCGCGCGCGGGTGGCCTTTGGGGCAGCCCCTAGCCTTTGTTTTGGGGCCGTTTTTCGGGCGGTTAGACGAATTGCTCGCGGATCAGGCGTTCTTCGAGACCGTGTTCGGGATCAAACAGGATGTGGTGGGTGATCTCGGGCTGCGAGCGGATCTGAACGCTCGCGATATTGAGAAACGAATTGCTGTCGGCGTCGGCCATGACGGGGCGCTTTTCCGGCTCTGTGACCTCGATCGTCACGGTGGCCGATTTGGGCAGCAGGGCGCCGCGCCAGCGGCGGGGCCGAAACGGCGCGATGGCTGTGAGGGCGAGCACATCAGAGCCGATCGGCAGGATCGGGCCGTGGGCCGAGTAATTATAGGCGGTGGAGCCGGCGGGCGTGGCCACAAGCGCGCCGTCGCAGACCAGCTCTTCCATCCGCAGCCGGCCATCGACCGTGATTTTGAGCTTGGCGGCTTGCGGCCCCATGCGCAGCACCGAGACCTCGTTGATCGCCAGAGCCTCGTGGAGTGTTCCGTCTGTGCAGGTGGCCGTCATGGCGAGCGGATTGATTGTGGTTTCGGCGGCGGCTTTGAGGCGCTCCATCAGGTCGGCTTCGTTATATTCATTCATCAGGAAGCCGACGGTGCCACGGTTCATCCCGTAGACCGGCGCGGGGAGCGCCTGTGTGCGATGCAATGTCTGGAGCATGAAGCCGTCGCCGCCGAGTGCGACGATGATATCGGCCTCTGTCTCGGGGGTCTCGCCATAGCGGCTGATCAGGGCGGCGCGCGCGGTTTGGGCCAAGGGCGCCTCGGAGGCGGTGAAGGCTATTTTCAGGGCCATATTGGGCGCGTCCTCGTTTCCTATAGGCGGCAAGATTACCCTATAAAAACGGCTTGTCCACCGTAGGGGGCCGCTTTTGGCGCGCTGGTGTTGGGATTGGTCGCAATTGGTGTTCCTTTTCGCAAAAGTTTCCAATAGGAAACGCTGGAATCGGAAGTCATTTCATAAGGAAGCACCATGTCTGATAAAGGTTTCTTCACCGAGGCGCTGGCCTCGCGCGACCCCGAGCTTTGGGGCGCTGTGGAAAGCGAGCTGGGCCGCCAGCGCGACGAGATCGAGCTGATTGCAAGCGAGAACATCGTTTCGGCGGCTGTGATGGAGGCGCAGGGCACTGTGCTGACCAATAAATACGCCGAAGGCTATCCGGGCCGTCGCTATTATGGCGGCTGCCAGTATGTCGATGTGGCCGAAGACCTTGCCATCGCGCGGGCCTGCGCGCTGTTTGACTGTGGCTTTGCCAATGTTCAGCCGAACTCGGGCAGCCAGGCCAACCAAGGTGTTTTCACGGCGCTGTTGCAGCCCGGTGACACGATCCTCGGGATGGATCTGGCCTCGGGGGGGCACCTGACACATGGTGCCAAGCCGAACCAGTCGGGCAAGTGGTTTAACGCGGTTCATTATGGCGTGCGCGAGAGCGACAATCTGATTGATTACGATCAGGTTGCGGCGCTGGCCAAAGAGCATCAGCCCAAGCTGATCATTGCCGGCGGCTCGGCTGTGCCACGGGTCATCGACTTTGCAAAATTCCGTGAGATCGCTGACTCTGTGGGCGCGTATCTCCATGTGGATATGGCGCATTTTGCCGGTCTTGTGGCGGCCGGCGAGCACCCAAGCCCCTTCCCCCATGCGCACGTTGCGACCACCACGACGCATAAGACCCTGCGCGGTCCGCGCGGTGGCATGATCCTGACGAACGACGAGGCTCTGGCCAAGAAGTTCAACTCGGCGATCTTTCCGGGGATTCAGGGCGGCCCGCTCATGCACGTGATTGCGGCCAAGGCTGTGGCCTTTGGCGAGGCGCTGCGCCCCGAATTTAAAGACTATATCAAGCAGGTGCGCGCCAATGCGGTCGCCCTGTCAGACCAGCTCATCAAGGGCGGTCTTGATATTGTCACCGGGGGCACAGACACCCATGTGATGCTTGTGGATCTGCGGCCCAAGAAAGTCACAGGCAATATCACCGATGCCGCTTTGGGCCGTGCGCATATCACCACAAACAAGAACGGAATCCCGTTTGATCCGGAAAAGCCGCTGGTGACATCGGGTATCCGTCTGGGCACCCCGGCGGGCACGACGCGCGGCTTCAAGGAAGCCGAGTTCCGCCAGATTGCCGATTGGATCGTGGAAGTGGTGGACGGGCTGGCGGCCAACGGGCCGGAGGGCAATGAGGCTGTCGAGGCCAAGGTGCGCGGCGAAGTGGCCGAGATGCTCAAGCGCTTTCCGCTCTATCCGAACCTCTGAGCTTTGCTGCGCAGTCAATGCGCAGGCATAAGAGTGGAGCTGCGCATGACTGCGCAGGCTACGGATCGCCCCTCGCCGGTATGGCGGGGGGTTTTCTTTTGGCTTGAAAGCGGCGTTGGGGCGCTGTTTTGTGACGCAAAGGGCAAACCCGAGGCGCGGCATTGAGCGCAGGATAGAGCCAGACCAGAGGAGCAAGACATGAAGAGCGGTTTTTCAGACAGTGTTATGGAGCAGGTGCGCGGGCGGTTTGCTCATGTGGAGAGTTGTCCTTTTGAGGGGCGGCGGGTTTTCTTTGAGAATGCCGGCGGGGCATTGACGCTCAACTCTGTGGTCGAGACCTCGGCGAAATTTGCCGCCATTCCCGACAATCAGGGGCGCGCCAACGGGGCGAGCCGGGCACTTGTGGAGCGTATCGAGCGCGCCAAGGCGGATATGGCCTTGATGATGAATGCCCCGGAGGGCGCGGCGGGCGGACAGTTTTTTATGGGCGAGAGCGGCACCGAGCTTTTGTTTCGCCTGATCATGAACGCCTGTCTGGCGCGCAGGGGGCAGGGGCAGGTTTTGAGCGCCTCGCTTGAGCATCCGGCGAGCCGCTCGGCGGCGGCGCGCTGGGCGGCGGAGGCGGAGTTGCACCATGTTGTGATCGCCCATGACGACGCCACCGGCACGATTGCGGCGGCAGCCTATGGCGAGGCTGTGACGGAGGACACGGTTGTCGCGACGATTGTGCACACCTCGCCTGTGACCGGGATGGGGGTTGATGTGGCTGCGGTGAGCCGCGCCATTCGCGCCAAGGCACCGGAGTGTCTGATCATTGTGGACGGGATCCAGCACGCGGCGCATGGCGCGATTGATCTGGCGGCCTATGATGTGGATGGCTATGTGATCAGCCCTTACAAGATGTTTTCGCGGCACGGCTTCGGGCTGGCGTGGATGTCGCCTGTTTTGGAAGCGGTGGCGCATAATGCGCTTGAGGGCGGCCCCGCGCTTAACTGGGAGATGGGCACACGCGACACGGGCGCTTATGCGACGCTCTCGGATGTGTGCGGCTATCTTGAATGGCTGGGCGGGGAAGTCTCGGGCGCCACGGAGCGCCGTGCGCGGATTGTTGCGGCGGGGGAGGCGATCCATGCGCAGGAAAAGGCGCTGAGCGATGCGATGATCGACGGGGTTGGCAACCTTGCGGGCTTGCGCGAGATGGAGCGGGTGACGATCCTTGGCGGGGCTGACAACCCGGCGCGCGAGGGGCTTGTTTCGCTTGTGGTGGAGGGGGTTCCTTCGGCGGAGGTTGTGGAGCGGCTGAATGCGGCGGGGATCCGCACGCATCTGCGCAAGGCCGACCATTATTCGGGCAATATCCTGACGCCGCTCGGGCTTGAGGGCTGTGTGCGGGTGTCGATGTGTCATTACAATTCGCTGCAGGATGTGAGCCAGTTTCTGGCTGTTATGAAAGACATCGCCGAGTAGGGGGCTTTTTTTGGCCGGTCTGTTTCGCTTTTGCTTTGCAAAAGGCGACCCGCCGGGGGACGCTGTCCCCCGGACCCCCTGGGATATTTCTGGAAAGAGGATGCAAAGGGGGGCGTGACGCCATGGTAGGGGCTGTTGTTTTTGACCTTCGGGGCAGGACACGGTGTAGTGCTATTGAGTGGGGTGCGTGAGGAGGCGGAGATGCGGCTGACAGTGGATGGCAAGATCTATGATCTGGATGTGGAAGGCGAGATGCCTTTGCTTTGGGTATTGCGCGACGAGATCGGGATCAAGGGTGTGAAATACGGCTGCGGGATTGCGGCCTGTGGCGCTTGCACGGTGCATATTGACGGGGAAGCTGTGCGCGCCTGTCAGGTTGCGGCGGAGGATGTCTGGGGGGAAGTCACCACGATCAACGGGCTGGGCAGCCCGGAGGCGATGCACGCGGTTCAGGCGGCTTGGGTGGCGCATCAGGTGGCGCAATGCGGGTATTGCCAGTCCGGGCAGATGATGCAGGCGGCGGCATTGCTGGCCGAGGTGGCGGCGCCGAGTGACAGCGAGATTGACGAAGCGATGCGCGGCAACCTTTGCCGCTGCGGGACCTATCCGCGGATCAGGGCGGCTGTGAAGACGGCGGCCAAGACGCTGGCGGGGGGCTGAGAGATGGGCGAGGATAAGACAGGCAAGACGGAAGCGGGCAAGGCGGAAGCGGGCAAAACGAGAGCGGGCCGGGTCAAGACGATTGCGCGGCGGTCGTTTCTCATCGGCTCGGCGGCGAGTGTTGGCGGTGTGGTCTTTGGGGTGTGGCGCTACAAGACGCCTTATGCCAACCCGCTTGAGGGCGGTTTGAGCGAGGGCGAGGCGGCGCTGACGCCCTATGTGAAGATTGACACAACCGGTGTGACGCTGATCACGCCACGGGCGGATAAGGGGCAGGGCGCCTACCATGTGCAGGCGGCGCTGATTGCCGAGGAGCTGGATGTGGATCTTGCGGCTGTGAGGGTCGACCCCGGCCCGCCGGATCGCGCCTATTGGAACACGGCGCTGGCGCCCGAGGCGGCGGAGTTCAGCGCGCCGCAGGAGGGCTTTATGCGCGAGGCTGTGACGGGGGTTCTTGGCTCGGTGATGAAATTTGCCGGGATGCAGATCACCGGTGGCTCGACCACTGTGCCCGACGGTTTTGTAAAGCTGCGCGCCGCGGGGGCGAGTGCGCGCGAGACGCTGAAGCTGGCGGCGGCGGGGCGGCTGGGTGTGGCTGTGGAGCATTTGCGCACCGAAGCGGGGCGGGTTATTGCGCCCGATGGGCGGGCGATTGGCTATGAAGAGCTGGCCGAAGCGGCGGCCGCGCTCGACCCTGTGCAGGATGTGGCGCTGCGCGCGCCCGAGGACTGGCGCTATTTGGGCCAGCCGATGCAGCGGCTGGATGTTCTGGCAAAGTCTACGGGGACGCAGGCCTACGGGATTGATTTTGAGATTGAGGGTATGGTCCATGCGGCCGTGCGGCTTGGGCCAGCGCAGGGCGGGGGGCTGCAAAGCTATGATGCCAGCGCGGCTCTGGCCATGCGCGGGGTGCGTGGGGCCTACCCTGTGAGCGGCGGTGTGGCTGTTGTGGCCGACAACACCTGGCGCGCGTTTCAGGCGGCCGAGGCCATTGAGGCCAGATGGCACGCGAGCGCCATGCCGGCGCGGATGGAGGATCACTGGGCCGCGCTTGAGGCGGCTTTTGGGACCGAGCAGCAGGACAGCCGTGTGCGCGATGATGGCGATGTGGAGGCGGCTTTGGCGCAGGGCGTGGCCGTGACGGCGCGCTACCGTGCGCCCTATCTGGCGCACGCGCCGCTGGAGCCTGTGAGCGCCTGTGTGCGCGTGACGCTGGAGCGGGTGGATGTCTGGACGGGGACGCAGATTCCGCGGTTTGTGCAGGCCTCTGTGGCGCGGATTGCGGGGATGGCGCGCGCGGCGGTTCATGTTCACGTCTTGATGATGGGGGGCAGTTTTGGCCACCGTCTGGAGGATGATGTGGTGCGCCAGGCGGCCGAGGTCGCGGTGCAGATGCCCGGCGTGCCTGTGAAGCTCACCTACAGCCGCGAAACCGATATGGCGCATGATTATACCCGCCAGATTGCTATGGCAAAGATGCGCGGGACGGTGAAGGAGGGGCGTGTGGAGGCTTATGATCTGAGCATCGCGATGCCCTCTGTGATTGTGAGCCAGATGGGGCGGCAGGGCTTGAGCGTTCCGGGGCCGGACAGCCAGATTGTGGCGGGGGCCTTCGAACAGCCCTTTGCGATCCCGCATCATCGGGTGACGGGATATCGCGCCGAGCCTTTGGCCCCCATCAGCTCATGGCGCTCTGTCGGGGCTTCGACCAACGGGTTTTTCTACAACCTCGGGCTTGACGAATTGATCGAGGCGGCGGGGGCGGACCCTCTGGAGGAGCGGCTGCGGCTGGCGAGCGACCCTCTGGCGCGCAAAGTGCTGGAGGCCGTGGGCGAGATGTCGGGCTGGAACGGGGCCGGCTTGGGGCCGAGGCGCGGGCGCGGCATCGCTTTGACGCGCTCTTTCGGGGTGCAGTGTGCCGAGGTGGTTGAGGTGACGGACACGGACGAGGGCATCAGGATCGACAAGGTCTATGTGGCCGCCGAAGTGGGGCGGGTGCTCGACCCTGTGACGTTTGAAAACCAGGTGCAGGGGGGCGTCATCTGGGGGCTGGGCCATGCTATGAATTGTGAGATCACCTATGAGGGCGGTGTGGCCGAGCAGCAGAACTTTGACAGTTTTGAGGGGATGCGTCTGAGCCAATGTCCCGAGATTGTGGCTGTCTCTTATACACATCT
>JAHBAM020000027.1 GCA_018500125.2 Roseobacter sp.
ATAGGCTTTCATCTGGGCCGAGAGGTAGCGGTGCTTTGAAAACAGATGCGCGCCACGCTTGCGGCGCAATTCGAACTCCCAGGCTTTGGACGGGTCAAAGAAAATGACCGCCTCAACGCCCATGCAGCCGTTTTTGGTTCCGCCAAAAGACACGGCATCAATGCCTGCTTTCCATGTCATCTCTGCCGCGGTGCAGCCCAGAGCGGCCTGAGCATTGGCAAAGCGGGCGCCGTCAAGATGCACCCCAAGGCCAAATGATTTTGCCACATCGGCCAGAGCCTTCAGCTCGGCGAGGCTATATACGGCGCCGCGCTCTGTCACTTGGGTGATCGAGACGGGGCCGCGCTGTGGGCCGTGCACACCACGGGTCTCTTCGGCCTCGATGGCGGCGCGCAGGGTCTCGGGCGTCATCATGTCTTGGCTGCCGACGAGGGTGAGCTTGGCCCCTGAAGAATAGAACTCGGGTGCGTTGCACTCGTCTTCGTGAATATGGGCGGTGGGCGAGCAGAAGACGGTTTCATAGGGCGCGCACATCGTGGCGAGCGCCAGAGCATTGGCGGCTGTGCCTGTTGCAACAAGGAAAACCGCGGCCTCTGGAGCTTCAAAAAGGGTGCGGATGTCAGAGCGCACTTCGTCCATGATCGTATCGGCGCCATAGGGCATGGCATAGCCCGTATTGGCCGCCATGATCGCTTCCATCACTTGGGGGTGTGCGGGGCCTGCGTTGTCGGATGCAAAATACATTAGGTTGGCTCCTCAATGATATGGTCTTCCCAGTCGTCTTCGGAAATTTCAAATTCGGGGACAGTTTTGTGCTGCATGGAGACGCCAGCCGCATGAACGCTTTGGGCTGTGCCGCTGATCAGCGGGTGCCAGTCATAGAGCGGCTTGCCGTCCCAGAGCAGCTTGTAGGCGCAGGTTGCCGGCATCCAGTAAAGATGGCTTTCCAGCGTTGCGGGCTTGAGGCTGATGCATTCGGGCACAAACTGGTGGCGGGTGTCGTATTGGGCGCAGCGGCAGCTTGTGTCATCAAACAAACGGCAGGCAACGCGGGTGAGGGCGACTTCGCCTGTGTCTTCGTCCTCGAGCTTGTTCAGGCAGCATTTGCCACAGCCATCGCAGAGCGCCTCCCATTCCTTGGCCGACATCTCCTCGAGCGTTTTGTGCTCCCAGAATCTGGCGGGCAGGCCCTCGCGGGCGATCGGGTCTTGCGGCTCGTTCATAGCGCGCTCAAGAGGGCGCGTGCCCTGTCGCAGTCGGCGTGCATCTGGGCAATGAAGGCCTCAAGGCTGGCGAATGTTTCTTCCGGGCGCAGATAGTCGACCAGCGCCACGGAGAGGGTTTCGCCATAGAGATCGCCTTTGAAATCAAAAAGAAAGGTCTCCAGATTGGGCGTGTTTTCGCCAAACATCGGGCGCGTGCCGAGAGAGGCTGCGCCTGTGTAGTGACCAGCGTGGGGGCCTGTGAGCACATCGACCTGAACCGCATAAACCCCGAGACGGGGCAGGTGCAGCCCGCTGACATCCATATTGGCGGTGGGAAAGCCCAGCTCGCGGCCACGCTTTTCGCCATGAAGCACCGCGCCTTCGAGCCTGTGCCAATGGCCGAGCATGGCCGCAGCATCTTGGGGGCGGCCTTCGCTCAGGGCGGTGCGAATGGCTGTGGAGGAGACTTGTGCGCCCTGTGTTTCCAGCAGTGGCGCAATGCTCACATCAAAGCCGAACTCGGCCCCGAAGCGGACAAGATCGGCGGCTGTGCCGGCGCGGGCCTTGCCAAAGCAGAAGTCCTGCCCGATCACCACCTGCGACAGGCCGAGGCCATGGCCGATAACATCGCGGGCGAAGGCTTCGGGGGTGAGGGCTGCAAGGGCCGCATCAAACGGAAGCTCATAAAGATGTGTGACCCCGAGTTTGGCCAGCCTGTTGCGCCGCGCCACGGGACTCATCAGGCGAAAGGCCGCGGCCTGAGGGGCGAAAAAGGCGCGCGGGTGTGGCTCAAACGTCAATACGCCAAGCGGCGCACCGGTTTGTTCGGCTGTGGCGCGGGCAATGTCGATCACCGATTGGTGGCCCAGATGCACGCCATCGAAATTACCGATGGCCGCGGCTGCGCCACGATCGGCTGGCAGGGTGTTATGATAGGAGTGGATCACACGCATATCGCTTGGGTAGCCTCAGGGGCGGCAAGGCGCAAGAGGCTGCGAGGCTTTCAGACGCCTTGGGGGATCATTGGCCGATCATCGCGCCAGAGCGCGGGTGTTGTCTGTCTGTGGTGGCGCCGTGTTTTGGCGGGCGCGGGCGCTTTTTTAGTCGAATTTTCCGGAGGGCGCCAAAACGGTGGCTTCGCCGATCAGAACTTTTTTGCCATTCACCAAGCAGCGGGTTTCGAGCTGAACTCGGCGTTTGGCAACGTCGATCCCGATCACTTCGACTTCGGCGAGGACGGTGTCGCCCGGACGCACCGGACCCAGAAACTTGAGAGACTGGCCCATATACACCGTGCCGTGGCCGGGGAGCTGTTCGCCGATCACCGCCGAAATAAGGCCCGCTGTGAGCATACCATGGGCGATACGGCCCTCGAAAATAGTGTCGCGCGCATAGTCGTCATCCAGATGCACAGGGTTTCTGTCTGTTGAGACCTGAGCGAACATCTCGATGTCTTCGTCGGTCACGGTTTTGCGCAAATGGCGCGTCATGCCCATTTCGATTTCTTCGATGGTGATGGTTCCGCGGGGCAGATTGTCCAACATTTAGCCCTCTCTCTCGTTCGGCGGCTGATTGCTCTTGAGGGTAACATTATGGATAATGAAACCTCAATATTGAAACATAATTACTTTGCAGTCGCAGAAAGATCAAGGGAAAATCTTGAGAGCCGGCATGATTTCAGCTCTCAATCCCCCACCAGCCGAGCGTATTGGCAAGATGTTTGTGGATGGCCTCTTGGGTGGCGCTGATGTCGCGCGCCTCAAGGCCCGCCAGAATGGCGAGGTGCTCGCGCATGGCCGAGACGATTCGAGCAGGCAGGAAGGCGCGGGAGTTCTGGATGATCGCGATGCGATCGCGGTTTTCGGCGTAGAGCTTGGCGCAGAGCCGGGAGCCGATGCCTGCGGCCAGCATATCGTGGAGGGACAAATCTGTCTCAATCGCGCGGGACGAGAGAGTCGGGCGGGCGTCTTTTTGGGCCAGATCGAGCAGGGCCTCATGGCGGGCGCGCAGGCGGGCGATGGGCATATCGGCACCGGTTTCAATCAGCCGGCGCGCGCCCTCGCAATCAAATATGGCGCGCAGCTCAAGGCACTCGCGTGTCGTTTCGGGGCCGGCATCCATCACCATGATGCCGCGTTTGGGCACAACAGACAGCAGCCCTTTGGCCTCGGCTTTCTTAACCGCTTCGCGAACCGCGGCAATCGGCATGGACAGGTTTTCCACCAGCAAAGGCATTGACAAAAACGCACCGCTGGCCAGCTCCCCGCTGCGCAATTGGGAGAGCAGGGCCGCATGGGCGAGGTCGGTTTGCAGGCTGGTTTTTGCAGTCAACATGGCGGTCTTTCTGGGCAGAGGGGCAGGCGGCAAGCTCTATGTAGGGTGTGCTGATTGGTTTGCAAATCAATAAACACTTATTTGTTTTCCCGATATATCTGCCAGACGAAATTTCTTCTAACATATTACATACTATTTTTGGCTAAGTCGATTGGAAGACTGAGCTGAATGACCAAACGCCCCTGAGGCGGGGCACAAAAAACCACATGGGACAGAAACAGGAGGTCACTATGGAAACGTCTGAAGCGCATGGCGCACAAGGGGATCACGACACGCTCAATCCCGTAAGCAAAGATCAAAAAACATGGGGCTGGTTTGCGATATTCAACATTTGGGCGAATGATGTTCAGTCGCTCTTTGGCTACACGTTGGTGGCTTCGCTGTTCATCTCTTTCGGTGTCAGCGGGTGGACGGCTTTCACCGCATTGATCGCGGCGGGGCTGTTTGTGATGTTTCTTGTGAACCTCTCCGGCGCGGCCGGTGAGAAATATGGTATTCCTTATCCTGTGTTTGCGCGTGCCAGCATGGGCACGGGAGGCGCAAAGCTGCCGGCCGTGTTGCGGGCGGTTGTTGCGGTGTTCTGGTATGGGGTGCAGGTCTATTTCGCTTCAACGGCGGTTGCGCTCTTGATCCGCTCTGTCACGGGGCTGGAGCCAGGCGCAGAGATGCTCGGTCTGGACGGCGTCGACTGGCTGTCGTTCCTCATTGTTTGGGCCTTTCACATTGTTATCTTCTGGCGTGGAATGCAGTGGGTCGAAGGGTTCCTGAACTTTGCAGGCCCGTTTGTCTATGCGGTGATGATCGGGCTGGTCATTGTGCTTTGGGTCAAGTCGGACGGTATGCTTCTGAGCGAAGCCCGCACGATCTTTGCCAACCCTGAAGGCACTTGGGGCACCGAGATAGCCGGTTTTGTCGCCATTGTCGGCACGATGGTGGCGTATTTTGCGGCTGTGATGATCAACTTTTCGGACTTCTCGCGCTATGCGGAAAGCAAGGCCGCCATGAAAAAAGGCAACCTTGCCGGGCTGCCGCTCAACATGATCCTGTTCTCGGCTCTTGCGCTTCTGACAACAGCCGGCGCGGCCGTGGTCTATGGGGAGCAGCTGATCAATCCGACTGATATTGTCGCGCGCACGGACTCTGTTTTGCTGGGCGTTATTGCTGCGATCACGTTCTTCGCCGCGACGGTGGGGATCAATCTCGTGGCGAACTTTATTCCGGCTGTAAACGGCATTGCCAACCTTGCGCCCAAAAAGATCGGGTTCCGTATGGCGGGGCTGATCACCTCGGGCTTTGCTCTGGTCATTGGCGGGCTTTGGACGGCGTTTATCAGCGAAGTGGGCATTGGCGGCTTTGTAAACACGCTTGGGGCCACGCTGGCGCCGCTTTATGGTATTTTGATCGTGGATTATTATCTGCTGCGCCGTGAAGAACTGAACCGTGATGATCTCTACAATATGACGGGCGGCGAATACCATTACACCAATGGCTGGAACACCACGGCGCTTGTGGCCTTTGCGATTGCGGCGGTCTTCTCTGTCGCGACTGTCTGGGGGCCGGCTCTGGGGGGGCTGAGCGGTTATGCCTGGGTGATCGGTGCGATCCTTGGCGGTCTTATCTTCTTCGCCATGAGCAGCGGAAAACGCTAAACATATCCTCCTCCGAAGACTGTATCGGCCCGCCTTGTGCGGGCCGTTTTTTTGGGCCGGTTGTGGGCAAGGGGCCGGCGTGCTTTAGCGCAGGCGGCCAATGGCGTAGGTGGGGGTGACCCTTTCTTTGGCGACAAAGGCGTCAAGCGCTGCGGGGTCGGGCTGGTCTTGTGTTTTGGTTTCGGCGGCGGCCAATCCGCCTGTTATGAACAGCGAGTCGATGTCTTCGCCCTGAGCGCCTTGGATATCGGTGTGAATGCCATCGCCAATGGCGAGAATGCGCGAGCTGTCGACCTTGCTTTTCAGGCTGGCGAGGCGACGGCGGGCCAGATCATAGATCGGCGGGTGCGGCTTGCCAAAATAGAGGCTTTCGCCGCCCATTTCGGTATAAAGCGCGGCCAGTGCGCCGGCACACCACTCACGCACCTCGCCACGATCCACAACAATATCGGGGTTGGCGCAGAGCAGCTTGAGGCCCTTTTGCTTGGCATAGAGAAAGTCGGCACGGTTGATTGCCGGATCGGCCATCGGGTCAAACGGGCCGCAGCAGACGATGCCTTCGGCCTCCGCGAGCGGCACGCGGGTGATGGGGGCGGGGGTGTCGATGATTTCGAGCGGCTCAAAAAAGCCGGCATCGCGCGCCCATTCGCCCATGAAAAAGACCTTCTCCCCGACCATGCCACGAAACAGGGCGGCGCGGGCAGAATCGCCCGAGCTGGCAATGCTGTCATAGGCGTCTTCGGGCACGCCGAATTGGCCAAGCTGGGCCGCAACGCCTTCGCGGGGTTTGGGAGAGTTTGTCACGAGGATCACAAGGCCGCCTGAGGCGCGGTAGGCTTGAAGCGCGGCAACGGCCTCGGGGTAGGCTGTGACGCCGTCATGAACGCACCCCCAGAGATCGACAAAAAGCGCATCATACTGCGCGGAGATTTCGCTAAGGGCGGGGATAATGCGGGTCATGGCTGTGCTCCTGTGTTGGCGCGGTTATGGCAGGGGGGCGCAGACATTGAAAGAGGGCGCTGCCTGCGCGGGCGCTGGCCGACATAGGGCGGCTCAGGAATTTGGCGGGCCGTAGATGATCGTCAGCAGGGCGGGCAGCCACAGTGTGATCTGTGACAGCAGAGCCGCCAGAAGCAGGCCGCAAAAATTGACCCAGATGGCCCGGTTGAGCTTTTTGTTGAAGGGATGCGGCGCTTTTTTGTGATTGAACAGCACTTGCCCCAGTTTGAGGCCGGGCCAGCCCCCGAACAAGCCAAGCGACAAGAGGTGGATTTCGCGGAGTCTCATATAGCCCAGACGCGCGCTTGCCTTATCCCAGCCGAAAGCTGCGAGGGTCACGCTATTGAGCAAGAGGGCGTATTGGGCGAGCACCAGCATGGGACTGAGGAGCGCCGCTTCGGGCGCTCCCTTGAAGGCTTACAGCGCGAGGCTCGGGATGATCTGTTTTTTGCGGCTCATAATGCCCGGAAGGACAACCGCATCGCCAGAAACAGTCGCGCCAAAGCTTTTCTCGGCGACTGTTTTGACCAGATCATTTGGCACAAGCAAGGTGGCTTCTTCGTTGAGAATATCCACCACAAAGAGCAGGACCTGCTCAACGCCGTCCTCTGAGGCGACAGCCGGCATGGCGGCCATCAGGCTTGCTTTGCGGCTGAGCACGGTGTCGGGCGCGGTTGTTTCGAGCACGGAGACGCGGAATTTTGTGCCTGCGACTTCGTATTCTTTGCTGTCCATGCGCAGAAGCTCGGCGTCTGTGAAGGCTGAGACATCTGATTTTGCGGCAAACATTTCGGCGGCGTAGGTCGGGATGTGAAGCCCCAGATCGCCGGCGAGCTGCTCTGCCACGGCTTTGTCATGGGCTGTGGTTGTGGGCGAGCGGAACGCGAGCGTATCGCTGAGGATACAGGTCAGCGCTGTGCCTTTGGCCCACTCGGGCATCTTGGCGGCGTCATCGCCCATCAGGTCGATCATGATGGTGGCGGTGCAGGCGAGCGGGCGGATTGTGATGTCGATCGGGCCTTTTGTTTCGAGGCCGCCCACGAGCTTGTGGTGATCAATGATGGCTTGCACATCGGCGCCGTTCACGCCGGCGGGCAGCTCGGCGGGATTGTTTGTATCGACGATCACGCAGGGCTGGTTTTCGTCCAGATCGGTGATGATGCGGGGTTTTGGCAGATCCCATTTCTGAAGCAGGAAAGCCGCTTCTGTATTTGGCTCGCCGAGCAGCACGGCTTCGGCGCTCTGGCCTTTGACCTCATTGAGATACCACGCCCAGAGAATGGGCGAGCCTGTGCTGTCGGTGTCGGGGGATTTGTGGCCCAATACGAGGGTTGTCATCAAAACTGCTCCTGAGATTACGCTGATTTGCCGGCCTTATAAGCCGCGGATGTGGGCTTGTCACGAGGGGACGCGCGGGGCAAATTGCCTCTCATGGCAAAGATAAAAGAAACCGAGCTTTATGCGCCCGTGAAGGCCTATCTGGTGGCGCTGGGCTATGAGGTCAAGGGCGAGGTGGGAGCGGCTGATGTTGTGGCGCGGCGGGGCGGGGATGCGCCGCTGATTGTGGAGTTGAAAACGGGGTTTTCGCTTCAGCTGATGCATCAGGCCGTGGCGCGGCAACGGATCAGTGACAGCGTGTATGTGGCAGTGCCGCGCTGGAAAGGGCGCGCGGGCTGGAAGGCGTTCAAGGCCAATGTCGGGCTGTGCAAGCGGCTTGGCCTCGGGGTCTTGTCGGTTGATCTTGCCGCGGGGGCTGTGCAGGCCCATAGCGACCCGGCGCCGTTTCAGCCGCGCAAGTCAAAGCCCAAGGCGGCGGCCTTGATGCGCGAATTCGAGGCGCGTGAGGGGGATCCGAACCAAGGCGGCATGACCCGCGCACCTATTGTCACGGCGTATCGTCAGGAGGCCGAAAAATGTGCGCGCTATCTCGCGAAGCATGGCCCCTGCCGCGGGCGCGATGTGAAAGACGCGACAGGGATCGCCCGCGCGACCGCTATGATGCGCTCAAACCACTACGGCTGGTTTTTGAGGCCCGAGAAGGGCGTTTATGCGCTCAGCCCGGCGGGGCAGGCGGCGCTTAACCTTTAGCGTGATCTTGCGCTTGTGGTTTTCTCAGACATGGGTAAACTTTGAAGCTGTATATTTTTTTGGAGCTGCCCCAATGACCAGTAAATCGTTTTCCGCCTTTGCCGTTGCCATCGCAATGATCATTAGCCTCTCTGCTTGCAGCGCAGATTACTCTGACAACGAAAATCTTGTGCAGGTTGAGATCAGCGAAGCCTCTTATCAGAATCTATACGGCGGCTCTGTGAACACCTGTGACGACGTGGCGGGCGACGCCTGCAACTGATCGCGGGGCGGGCGGGCTGTTCAGGCTTTTGTCCGGATAAACTCTGACACGATCCGAACGATTTCCGGCGCAAGCAACGGGGTTATGATATGCCCCATGCCTTTGATCGGATGATAGGTGCTATCGGGGATATGCGCTGCGATCTCGGCGCCGAGCGCGGCGGGCAGCAGCGTGTCATCAAGCCCGTGGATCACACAGCAGGGCAGGGCGAGCGCTTTGAGGGCTGGGCGTCTGTCGGGGGCTGCCAGAGTTGCGAGAAGCTGGCGATTGATTCCGGCGGCTTTCGGGCCGCCGCGCAGGTAGGCGGCCTTGGCTTGTGCGCGGATGAATGCCTCGGTGGCCGGGTAGCCCGGGCTTCCCCAGAGGCCGTATTCCGCGACGAGCGCGTCTTGGGCGTCGGCAAGGGAGGCATCATTGTGTGCGACAAGCTTTGGCAAAAGCTCGGCAAGGGCACCGCGTTCGACGAGCGGGCGGCACGTGCTCATGACGATGGTGCTGGAGAGCAAGCGGTCGGCGTGATGGAGGGCGAGCAGCTGGGCGATGGCCCCACCCATGGATATTCCGAAGATATGGGCCTGCCCGATCTTGAGCGCATCCATAATTCCGATCACATCCTCGGCCATGTCGCACAGTGTATAGGCGCTGGGGAGGGGCGCGCCCTGCGCGGCGGCGGCGATAATCTCTGCGGCCTCTGAGGGCACGCCTGCCTGATCAAACCGCTGGGAGAGGCCGACATCGCGGTTGTCAAAGACCAGCGTGCGAAAGCCTGCGGCGACAAACCCGTTGATCAGGGTGTCGGGCCAGTGAACCAGCTGGGTTCCCAGCCCGCGAATGAGGATGAGGGCGGGATTGGCCGGGTTGCCGTGTTCTTGCACCTCTAAGGAGATGCCATTTGCTTTGATCTGCATGGGAGCCTCATGATCGTTTGAAAAAGGCTATGCGCTGGGCGCGAGGGAGGCAAGAGAGGCCTTGACCTGAGGGGCGTGGGCTGAGGGGCGTGACCCTGAGTGAGGCTTTGGCAGGAGCACCGGCGGGGCATCTGCGGGGGCGCGGCGGGACGGCTTGGTGCGCCTCGGTAAATTTTCACAGAGCCTCTCCTTGACTCACCTGCCAAGCGACCTTAGCTATGCCGCGTTGGCACTCGCATGGGGTGAGTGCTAATACCCGATTGAAACGGGTCTGAATTGAAACTCAAGCGTAAGGAGCCTCGAGAGATGGCATTTACACCGCTTCACGACCGCGTTGTCGTTCGCCGCGTAGAAGGCGAAGAAAAAACAGCTGGCGGCCTGATCATTCCCGAAAGCGCAAAAGAAAAGCCTGCTGAAGGCGAAGTTGTTTCCGTTGGTGCAGGTGCACGTGACGAAGCCGGCAACCGCGTTGCTATGGACGTCAAAGCGGGCGACCGTGTGATGTTTGGCAAATGGTCCGGCACAGAAGTCACGATCAACGGCGAAGAGCTTCTGATCATGAAAGAATCCGACATCATGGGCATTATTGCCTAACTGTCCCCCCGAAATTCTAAATAGGAGCAAACTATGTCAGCTAAAGACGTAAAGTTTGGAACCGACGCCCGCAACCGGATGCTCAAAGGTGTGAACATTCTTGCCGACGCGGTTAAAGTTACTCTCGGCCCCAAAGGCCGCAACGTTGTTCTGGACAAATCGTTCGGCGCACCGCGCATCACAAAAGACGGTGTATCTGTCGCCAAAGAGATCGAGCTTGAAGACAAGTTCGAGAACATGGGCGCGCAGATGGTCAAAGAAGTGGCCTCACGCACCAATGACGAAGCCGGCGACGGCACAACAACTGCGACAGTTCTGGCGCAAGCCATTGTCAAAGAAGGCATGAAATCAGTCGCCGCGGGCATGAACCCGATGGACCTGAAGCGCGGTATCGATCTTGCGACAAGCAAAGTTGTAGACGCGATCAAAGCCGCCGCACGCGACGTTTCAGGCACAGATGAAGTGGCCCAAGTGGGCACGATCTCGGCCAACGGCGAGCGCGAAATCGGCCAGCAAATCGCAGATGCGATGCAAAAAGTCGGCAACGAAGGCGTTATCACTGTTGAAGAGAACAAAGGTCTGGAAACAGAAACCGTTGTTGTGGAAGGGATGCAGTTTGACCGCGGTTACCTGTCACCTTACTTCGTGACAAACCCTGACAAAATGGTTGCGGAACTCGAAGACTGCCTCATTCTCCTTCACGAGAAAAAGCTGTCATCGCTGCAAGCCATGGTGCCCCTGCTGGAGCAGGTGATCCAGTCACAAAAGCCACTCCTGATCATCGCGGAAGATGTTGAAGGCGAAGCGCTGGCGACACTCGTTGTCAACAAGCTGCGCGGCGGTCTGAAAATCGCGGCTGTCAAAGCGCCTGGTTTCGGCGATCGCCGCAAAGCCATGTTGCAAGACATTGCGATCCTCACAGGCGGTCAGGTGATCTCTGAAGATCTCGGCATGAAGCTTGAGTCTGTCACAATGGATATGCTTGGCACCGCCAAGAAAATCTCCATCACCAAAGACGAAACAACAATCGTTGATGGCGCTGGCAACAAAGCCGAAATCGAAGCGCGCGTGGCCCAGATCCGCACGCAAATCGAAGAGACAACCTCTGATTACGACCGTGAGAAACTCCAGGAGCGTGTTGCGAAACTCGCGGGTGGTGTTGCTGTTATCCGCGTTGGCGGCATGACCGAAGTGGAAGTGAAAGAGCGCAAAGACCGTGTTGATGATGCTCTGAACGCCACACGTGCGGCTGTTCAGGAAGGGATCGTTGTGGGCGGTGGTGTTGCTCTTGTTCAAGCAGCCAAGACGCTTGAGGGCCTCAAAGGCGACAACAACGACCAAGACGTTGGTATTTCGATTGTGCGCAAAGCGATCGAAGCGCCTCTGCGCCAGATCGCCGAGAACGCCGGTGTTGACGGTGCGGTTGTTGCGGGCAAAATCCGCGAAAGCAGCGACCTCAAGTTCGGCTTTAACGCTCAAACAGAAGAATATGGCGATATGTTCAAGTTTGGTGTTATCGACCCTGCCAAAGTTGTGCGCACAGCGCTGCAAGACGCCGCGTCGGTTGCTGGTCTATTGATCACAACAGAAGCCATGGTTGCTGACAAACCTTCAAAAGACGGCGCGCCAGCAGGCGGCGGTATGCCCGACATGGGCGGCATGGGCGGCATGATGTAAGCACATTTCCGCAAGGAAATGTCTTGACCCGACGGGGGCTTTGCGAAGGCAACAGCGCCAAAAGGGTCAGCCGCACAGATAAGGGAGGCGCTCCGTTCGGGGCGCCTCTTTTCTTATCTGAATAATCCTCTAAGCTCGCCCTATGAGCACAGCTGTCTTTCCGTCTTTTCTGCGTCCGATGAACCCTCCTGACGCCGCGCCGGTGGATGCGCTGTTGCGCGCGGCCTTTGGCGGCTCTGAGGAGGCCGATCTTGTGGCAAAGCTGCGCAAGGCCGGGGCGATGGCGGGGGAGATGGTCTTGCCTTTGGGGGACGCGCCGATCGGGTATTATGCGCTCTCGCAGATGGTTGCGCCCAAGGGCTGGCTGTGTCTTGCGCCGGTGGCGATCCGGCCGGATTGGCAGCGAAAAAACCACGGCAAGCGCATGATCGGACAGCTTGTGGCTTGGGCCGAGGGGGCGCAACAGCCGGTTGTTGTGCTGGGGCAGCCGGAGTTTTACGAGCGGGCCGGATTTTCCCGTGCCAAAGCGGCCAATCTTGTGACGCCCTATCAGGCAGAGTTTACCTTGCTGGCGGGGCATGAGGGCGCACCAGAGGCGACGCTTGTGTATCCAGACGCTTTTGACGGTCTCTAGGCGATGCGCTTGGGTCTGCTTGTGGCGCTCGCCATGCTCGCGTTTGCCGCAAACTCGGTGATCAACCGGATGGCGCTTGTGGATGGCGCGGCGGGGCCGGCGAGCTTTGCGGCCCTGCGGCTGTTTTCGGGGGCCATTGTCCTCGCGGCGCTTGTGCGGATGCGCGGGCGCGCGATCGGCCGCCCCACGCGCGCTGTTGGGCCATTGGCGCTTTTGGCCTATGTGCTCGGATTTTCCTTTGCTTATGTGAGCCTTGATGCGGGCCTTGGCGCATTGATTCTGTTTGGCGGTGTGCAAATCACCATGTTTGCCGGCGCGGTGGTGCGCGGGGAGGATGTGCCGTTGATGCGCTGGGCAGGGGGATGTCTTGCCTTTGCGGGGCTGGTTGTTTTGATGTGGCCCGGCGGGCGGCTGACGGTCGATTTGGGCGGCGCGGCTCTGATGCTGGTGGCGGCCTTGGGGTGGGGTGTTTATTCGCTTGTCGGGGCGCGGGCCGATGATCCGCTGGCGACAACCGCGCGCAACTTTGTCTGGGCGGCCCCTGTCGGGGCTTTGCCGGCCCTTCTGGTCTGGGATGGCATGAGCGGCTGGGGCGCGGCTTTGGCCATTGTCTCCGGGGCTGTTACCTCGGGGCTTGGCTATGCGCTTTGGTATCGGGTTTTGCCGCAACTGCCGGCAAGCCTCGCCGCTGTGGCGCAGCTCACTGTGCCGATCATTGCAGTCGCAGGCGGAATGCTATTGATCGGCGAGGCCATAAGCTGGCGGTTTGCCGCTGCGGCGGGGCTGGTTTTGGGCGGGGTGGCGCTTTCGCTCTGTGGGCCTTTTCGGGCGCTGCGCTGATCCGGCGGGCTGTGTCTTTGTCTCTTTCATCGTGTTGGTAGAATGGCTATCTGGGGCCTATGCGATATGCTTTGGCCTTTCTGATTTGCTGCTTGCCTGCGCTGGTGCGGGCCGATTGTGTGGTCTTGCTGCATGGTCTGGCGCGCAGCGAGACATCTCTTTATCTTTTGGAAGAGGTGCTGGAGGAGCAAGGCTACCGGGTTGTGCGGCCAAACTATCCGTCGACCGAAAACACCATAGCCGCCCTTGCGAGTGCCGTTCTGCCGCAGGCAACGCAGGCCTGTGGCGCGGACAGGGTGCATTATGTGACGCATTCTATGGGCGGAATTCTGGTGCGCTATTGGTTTGCAGGCCTAAAGCCTGCGCGGCTTGGCCGTGTGGTGATGTTGGCGCCGCCCAATCAAGGCTCTGAACTTGTTGATAAATTCGGCGATTGGGAGGCCTTTGGCTGGTTCAACGGGCCTGCGGGACAGCAGCTTGGCACAGGGGCCGATGGCGTTGCGGCGCATTTGCCTGAGGTGGATTTCGAGCTTGGGGTGATTGCCGGAAACCGCTCGCTCAGCCCGGCCTTTTCCGTTTTGCTCAAGGGCGATGACGACGGCAAAGTCTCTGTGGCCTCGACCCGCGTTGCGGGTATGAAAGACCATATTACCCTGCCTGTGACGCATACTTTCTTGATGAACAATCCGCTTGTTGTGGCGCAGGTTCTGGCGTTTTTGCGCGATGGAAAATTCAACCACGAGCTGACGATGCTTGATATGGTTCTGGGAGACGAAACAGCTGATGAGTGAGCTTGCACTACGATTTGTGGGGGCCGATGTCCTTGGCCCCGAGGGGCTGACGCGGGCGCCTTTGTCTTTTGCTGACGGGGTTGTCTGCGAAGGTGGCGGGCGCGATGTGAATCTTGCGGGCTATCTGGTGCTGCCCGGCCTTGTCGATATTCACGGCGACGGCTTTGAGCGACATCTCGCGATGCGCCGCGGGGCGATGAAAGACCTTGGCGCAGGCTTGCGCGCGGCTGAGGCCGAGCTTGCGGCCAACGGCGTGACCACCGCCGTCATGGCGCAGTTTTTCAGTTGGGAAGGGGGCTATCGTGGGCCTGATTTTGCGAGTCAGTTTCTGGAGGCTTTGGCGCAGGCTGCGCGCGACACCGTAACGGATCTGCGCCGGCAATTGCGGTTTGAGACCCATATGCTGGACGACTACCCCCGCTTTGAAGCGCTGGTGGCAAAATATGGTGTGGAATATGTGGTGTTTAACGATCATGTCCCGCACGAACGGCTTGCCAAAGGGTTGGTGCCGCGGCGGCTGAACGGGATGGCGCTCAAGAGCCGCCGCAGCCCGGAGACGCTGCACAAGCTGTTGCAAAAGATGCATGATGAACGTGGTCTTGTCCCAGAGGCTCTGCGCGGGCTGTCTGCGCGCTTGCTTGCGCAGGGGGTGACGCTGGGGAGCCATGACGACCGCAGCACAGAGGACTGCGCCTATTGGCGGGATATGGGCGGGACCCTTGCGGAATTTCCCGAGACGCTCGTGGCGGGAGAAGCGGCGCGCGCGCTTGGCACAGGGGTTATTCTGGGCGCGCCCAATGTGGTGCGCGGCGGCAGCCACAACGGCAATGTGAGCGCAGTGGATCTGATCGCTATGGGGCTGTGTGATGCGCTGGCCTCGGATTATCACTACCCGTCCTTGCGGCGGGCGGCCTTTTTTGTGCAGGAGGCGGGGCTGTGTGATCTGGCGAGCGCCTGGGCCTTGGTGTCAAGCGGGCCTGCGCGGCTCCTCGGGCTACAGGACCGGGGCACATTGGCCGTGGGCAAGCGGGCCGATATCATGATTGTCGAGGCCGAGAGCCGCCGTATGGCCGCGACCATAGCGGGCGGGCGGATCAGCTATATGGCGGGGGATATCGCCAAACGCTTTATTCAAAGTGGCAGCTGACCTTGCCCCAGGGGCCGAAATCAGCCTCGATCACCGTATCAGGGGGGCATTCGAGCGGGCGGATGAAGCTGCCGGACAGGATGATCTGACCGGCTTTGATCTGCTGGCCGTAGCGCTCCATACGGGCGGCCAGCCAGATGATCCCTTGCACCGGATCGTTGAGCACACCTGCGCCAAGGCCCGTCTCCTCGACCTGCCCGTTGGCCGCAACGATCGCCCCGACCCACCGCAGATCGGCGGCAGGATCAAAACGCCCGTCGCCCAGCACGACCCCCGCGTTGGCGGCATTGTCTGAAATCGTGTCAAATATCTTGCGGCTCTGGCCTGTGGCCGGGTCTGTGCGCAGAATGCGCGTGTCGAGTATTTCAAGGCTGGGGGCCACATAGTCTGTCGCTGCGATGACCTCTTGGCGCGTGACACGGCCCTTGAGCGGGGCATTCATCACAAAGGCGATCTCGGCTTCAACCCGCGGCTGGATAAAGCGGCCTTTGGGAATGCGTGCGCCGTTTGAAAAGACCATATCCTCAAGCAAAATGCCGCTGTCGGGAATGTCTATGCCGAGCGCCATTTGCATCGCGCGAGAGGTAAGCCCGATTTTCCAGCCAACCGGCTTGACGCCAGCGGCCTGCTTGAGCGCCACAAATGCGGCCTGAATGGCATAGGCGTCATCCATTGTGATGTCGGGGTAGGCGACGGAGAGAAGCCCCGTTTGCACGCCTGTCTGCTCGGCCTCAAACAACGCTTTGGCGGCGGTTCTGATCTCTTCGGGGGTCATTCGTCTCTCACTGTGTTGCGCAGCTCGCCAATGCCCTCGGCGGCGACGATGATTTCGTCGCCCGGCATAAGAAAGCGCGGCGGATCAAAGCGCGCGCCGGCGCCTGTTGGGGTTCCTGTGATGATGATATCGCCGGGCACGAGGGTTGTGAATGTCGAGATATATTCGATCTGACGACGGATCGGAAAGAGCATCCGCGAGGTGCGGTCATCTTGGCGCAATTCGCCGTTGACATGGGTTGTCAGGCGGATGTCATCGAGCTGTTCTGCACGCTCGAATGGCACAAGCCAAGGGCCGATTGCGCCCGAGCTGTCCCAGTTTTTGCCTTGGGTCACGTTGAATTTTGCATGGCGCACCCAGTCGCGCAAAGTGCCTTCATTACAGAGGGTTATGGCGGCAATGTGATCAAAAGCATCACCTTGCGAAATGCGCCGCCCCGCCTTGCCGATGATGATGGCGATTTCGCCCTCGTAGTCGAGCTGGGGCGTTTCGGGGGGCCGCAAGAGCGCCTCGCCGTGGCCTGTAAAACTGCGCGCGAACCGCGGGAAAAGCGACATATTGGGCGGGGCATCCTGCCCGTCTTTATACTCGGCGTTGCGGTCGGGAAAGTTGACGCCCACGCAGATGATTTTCTCCGGGTCCGGCACGGGGATCGCATAGCTGAAGCTGCCGTTTGAGTGCGTGATGGGGCGGCCCTCGGCGGCTTGGGCAAGCGCCGGCAAGGCTGCGGCTATGATCACATTGCGCAGGCTTGGCCACTGGGGGAAATCTGGCGACAGGGCGACAAAGCCCTCCACAGAGATGGCACCATAGAGCTGGCCTTCCGGGGTGTTCACAGTTGCGAAATTCATCATGCTCGTCCTGTTATGGCGCGATAATCGGGCTTGCGGCGAGCGCGCTGTCGCGTGTCTCAACACCGACAAATCCGGTGCCATGTTCAAACCAGCTGCGCGGTGCCGCTGCGCCCCAAAGGGTCTGGCGCTGGGGGTCTTTCAGATCCCATTTGATTGGCTCAAGATCGGGGTCAACTGTTTGATAATCGGAACAATAAATCTCGATCCGATGGCCGTCAGGATCAAGGATATAGAGGAAAAACGCGTTGGAAATACCGTGTCGGCCCGGACCGCGCTCGATATTTTTGACATAGCCTGTGGTGGCCATCAGGTCGAGCAGATCAATAATATTGAGCGGGGTGGGAACCCAGAAAGCAACGTGGTGCATTCTTGGGCCTGTGCCGTTGGTGAAGGCCATGTCATGCACGCCGCCCTTGCGGTGCATCCAGGCAGCCCAGAGCTTTTTGCTGTCTTCATCCTCGGTGTATTCGGTGACGCGAAAGCCGAAAGCGCTATAAAAAGCGACCGAGGCGTCGACATCGGGGGAGAAGCAATTGAAGTGATCAATGCGCAGCGGCTTGACCCCGTGATAGAGCGCATAATTCTGGTGAATCGGCGGGAGGCGGTCCATCTTGTGGTAGAATTCGAGTGGAATGCCGATGTTGTCACAGGTGAGCAGGGTGCGGCCCTGATAGGGGCGATCGACCCATGCGGTCGGACGGCCCATAGATTGGAAAAACGCCTGCGCCCTGTCCAGATCATCTTCATCAAAGGTCTTGAACCCCAGCACCTCGACAGTGCCCGGCTGGTCGGATTTTTGCAAAATAAGGCAGTGATGCCCGCGCTCTTCCATGGCGCGCAAATAGATATGCGTCTCGCTCTCGTCTGTGATCTGAAACCCGAGAATTTCGGTATAAAAACGCTTGGATTGAGCGAGGTCTTTCACGTTCAGGCAGGCGTGTGAGAGACGTATCGTATTGAAATCAGGGTAAAGATTTGGTGCGGGAACGGGCATTGTCTGTCTCCGGTGTGTCTAGGGTGTCACGCGCCGAGGCGGGGGATTTTGTGCTCTCCGATGGCGAAGCCGATGTGCTTTTGCTCCATATAAAACTCAAAGCTCCAGTCGCCGCCGTCGCGGCCGATGCCAGAGGCTTTGACGCCGCCAAAGGGCGTGGGCAGGTGGCGGACGTTTTCGGAATTCACCCAGATCATGCCAGCTTCGAGCTTGTCTGTGAAGCGCATGGCGCGGGTGATATCCTGGGTCCAGACATAGCCGGTGAGGCCGTAGTCCACGCCATTGGCGATCTCGAGGGCCTCTTCTTCGGTCTCAAACGTCAGGGTCGTGAGAACGGGGCCAAAAATCTCTTCTTGGGCGATTCGCATATCGGGGGTGGCGTCTGTGAAGAGGGTCGGGCGAACGTAGTGGCCTTTGCCTTGGGGGGCTGTGCCGCCCGCGGCGAGCGTGGCGCCGTCTTTTTGGCCGATGTCAAAGTAGGAACAGACCTTGTCAAAATGAACCTTGTGAATGAGGGGGCCAATTTCTGTATTTAAATCAAGGGGATGGCCGACGCGAATGTTATTCACGCGGGCCACGAGCCTGTCAATAAATGCGCCCGCGATGGACTTGTGCAGCAGCAGACGGGAGGAGGATGTGCAGCGTTCGCCGTTGAGGGAGTAGATCATGAAGAGGGCGGCGTCGAGGGCGCGGTCAAGATCAGCATCGTCAAAAACAATGACCGGATTCTTACCGCCGAGTTCGAAGTGCACCCGCTTGAGCGATTCGGCCCCTTGGCGCATGATCATGGAGCCGGTTTTGCTCTCTCCGACAAAGGCGATGGCGCGGATCAGCTTGTGTTCGGTCAGCGCCTTTCCGGCCTCCTCGCCCAAGCCGTTCACAAGGTTCCAGACCCCGTCGGGCAAGCCCGCCTCGTGGGCAATCTCACAGAGGATGCTGGCCGTCACCGGGCTGAATTCGGCGGGTTTGTGGACCACGGTGCAGCCCGCCGCCAAAGCGGGCGCGATTTTCCATGTCGAGAGCATGAACGGCGTGTTCCATGGCGTGATCACCCCGACAGGGCCGATGGGCACGCGGGTTGTCACATTCATCAGGGTTTGCGAGGGCAGCGACTGGCCATCGCGCGCGGCGGGGGCACGGTCCGCAAAAAAACGGAAATTCTCCGCGCCGCGCAGCGCCGCCTTGGACATAAAGCGCAGCGGCTGGCCGGTATCGAGACATTCGGCAAAGGCGATTTCTTCGGCGCGGGCTTCTATCCCGTCGGCAATTTTATGCAGTATTTTCTTGCGGTTGGTGGCAGGCATATCGCGCCATGCCGCGAAAGCGGCCTGAGCGGCGCGGGCGGCGGCGTCGATATCCGCAGCACCCGATCTGGCCACATGACAGAGGAAGCCTTCATCCACAGGGGAGTGGTTTTGAAAGGTTTCTCCGGAGAGCGCGGGCAGGCTTTGGCCGCCAATATGGTTCATCACCCCGCCCTCTTTGAAGCGGGCGAGATAGGCTTCGGCCTTGGCGATTGTGGCGGTGAGATCACTCATGTCGGCTCTCTTTCTTGAGGTGGTCGCGGATGGAGCCTGCCTTGGGGCTGAGGCTGGTATCAATGTCACGCATTTCCATGGACAATGCGATGGACTGGGTCGCCATGCTCGGCGCAAGAAACCCTTCCAAAGCCTTGAAAATATGGGCGGTTGCGGCCTCTTTGGCCTCTTGGGAGCGGCCCTCGCGCAGGCGGATCGAGAGATCAAGAAAGGCGTGGGCCGGATTGCCATCGGCGATGCTCACATGATCGGCGCGAAAGGCGCGGATGCGAAGCCCGGCGAGGGGAAAGAGACCGGTTTGCAGCGCCGCGCGGCGCAGCGCCTCAAGCAGCGCGGGCATATCGACACGCGCCTCAAGATTGGCGGAATACTCTATGGAAAAATGCGGCATCGGGGCAGGTCTCCTAATCTTGTTAACGTGTTAATTAGGTGGGCGGCGTGAGTCAAGTGTTAACTGAGTGTGACGGCTGCGTCAGGCAGGGTTAACGGCGCGGTGGCGGGCTGATTCGGGGGGGGTGATATCTGTGCACACCCCGTGCACAAAGCGTGCACCGCCCGTTCAGCGGCCCTGTTAAGACAAAATTAGCTAATGCTGCGCGCGGTGGGGCGCCGTGACGCGGGGCCGAGCGACGGCCGCGACGGGGCCGGAGAAACGGCGCGCAAGCTGTGGCGCGGAAGGTGCGCAGGGACTGCGCACCCTACGGCGGGGCGGATGCGCGGCGGAGCTTAGCTGCGGATGCCCGAGAAGCGCGCGGCCCAGTCTTCGCGCTCCTCATCCGTGATCTTGGCGAAGAGATTGTCAGGCACAGAAAAGCTGTGGCCCGCCTCAAGGCTTGTGAGGGCGGTGGCGACATCTTCGGGCCAGCTTGTGTCAAGCGTGTTCATCGCGACAAAGAGCTTGGCGGCGGTTGTCGGGATGAAGGGGGCTGCGAGCACGGCATAGAGGCGGATCAGATTGAGCGCGAGGCGGATTTGCGCGGCGGCGCGATCGGGGTCTTCCTTGAAGACCGACCAGGGCGCGGCCTCTTGCAGATATTCGTTGCCCGCCGCCCAGATGGCGCGCAGCTCGGCGGCGGATTTGCGCACATCCATTGCTTCCATATGGCCCTCATAGGCGCGGATGCGCTGTGTGAGATCGTCGATCAGCGCCTCTTCGGCAGGGCCATAGGCGCCCGCGCTTGGCACGGTTTCGTCAAATTTGGAGCGGCAGAATTTGGTGACGCGCGAGACAAAGTTGCCCAAGACATCGGAGAGGTCTTTGTTGACGGCGGCTTGGAAGTTTTCCCATGTGAATTCGGCATCCGAGCTTTCGGGGGCATGGGACAAAAGCCACCAGCGCCAGACATCCGCTGGCAGAATTTCCAGCGCCTGATCCATAAAGACGCCACGGCCACGCGATGTGGAGAATTGCCCGCCTTCGTAATTGAGGTAGTTGAAGGATTTGATGTAATCGACGAGCTTCCATGGCTCGCCCGAGCCGAGAATGGTCGCGGGGAAGGAGAGCGTGTGGAAGGGGACATTGTCCTTGCCCATGAACTGCGTGTAGGTCACATCATCGGCGCCTTTGTCGGTGCGCCACCAGCGCTCCCAATCAGAGCCTTTACCTGCATCGACCCACTCCTGAGCGCAGGCGATATATTCGATCGGTGCGTCAAACCAGACGTAGAAGACCTTGCCCTCCATGCCCGGCCAGTCCTCGGAGCCGTTTTTGACGGGGATGCCCCAGTCCAGATCGCGGGTGATGCCGCGGTCTTGCAGGCCGTCGCCGTCATTGAGCCATTTGTTGGCGATGGAAGTTGTCAGAACGGGCCAGTCTGTTTTGCTGTTGATCCAGTTTTGCAGATCGTCTCGCAGGTTGGATTGCTTGAGGTAGAGGTGCTTTGTTTCGCGCTCCTCAAGGTCGGTTGCGCCCGAGACCGAGGAGCGCGGATTGATCAGATCGGTCGGGTCGAGCTGTTTTGTGCAATTGTCGCATTGGTCGCCGCGTGCGTCTTCAAAGCCGCAGTTGGGGCAGGTGCCTTCGATATAGCGATCGGGCAGGAAGCGGCCATCGGCTTTGGAATAGATCTGGGTTTCGCTGACCTCTTTGATCAGGCCCTGGCGGGCGAGGGCACCGGCGAAATGCTGGGTGAGCGCGTGGTTTTGGGCGCTGGAGGAGCGGCCGAAGTGATCAAAGCTGAGGCCGAAGCCCTCGGCGATCCTGGCTTGGACATCATGCATCTCGGCGCAATACGCGGCCACGGGCTTGCCGGCCTTGGCGGCAGCGAGTTCGGCCGGGGTTCCGTGTTCGTCGGTGGCGCAGAGGAAGAGCACCTCATGGCCGCGCTGGCGCAGGTAGCGGGCGTAGAGATCGGCGGGAAGCTGGGAGCCGACGAGGTTGCCCAGATGTTTGATCCCGTTGATGTAGGGGATTGCCGAGGTGATGAGGTGACGTGCCATGCTTGAGCCTTTGTCTTCTGCTTTGGGCGGTGTTTAGCTCATGGCGGCGCGGGGTTCTACAGGTTTCGGATTTTCGCTTTGCGAAAATCCGACCCGTGCGAGAGGGGCTTTGCCCCCCTCGCGCTCCCCCCAAGCGCTTTGTGACGCAAAGGCGATGACCGATAGGGCGCGTTTGTTGCGCGGTTGAGCTTGGATATTTGTGGAAAGAGGAAGGGCGGGGGGATTATTTGGG
>JAHBAM020000133.1 GCA_018500125.2 Roseobacter sp.
CGACAGATCTCTCCGTTGCCGCGAGTTATGGCGGGATGCTTCTGGTCTATGCCGGCTTTGGCTCTGCCACGCTTGTTTTTCTCTGCGCCGAAATGGCAGGCTTTCTGGAACAGGCGTTCCTGACACAGGATATGCAGGGCGCGCGCAATCTCACAGGCGGGTTGATGCAATCCGTCTGGATCGTGACAGGCGGATGGTTCTTGCTGCCCGCCGGCTGCGTTGTCCTGTTACTCATCGCGCTAAAGGGCTTTACCTTCGCTCCCGAAAAGCTCCTGTTCAAGCTGTCCCGTATTTCGCCCCTGTCAAACGCAAAAAACAAATTTGGCCGCAGCGGGATCTTTGAATTTCTCAAAAGCACAGCAAAGCTCCTGATTTACTCGATATGTCTCGGTCTGTTTCTAAACGCCCGGCTGAGCGACATTGCTGATGTCACCAGTATGTCACCGGGCAGCGCGGTTTTGCTGATGTTCAGAATGGGCGCCGAGTTTTTCTTTGTGGCCTTTCTTGTCGCGCTTTCGGTGGGCGGAATTGACTACTTGTTTCAGTATAATGAACACCTGAGAAAAAACCGTATGTCCGACAAGGAGATGCGCGACGAACAAAAAGAAGCCGAAGGCGATCCGCATATGAAAGGCGCGCGCCGGCACAAAGCCCAGGATCTGGCGCTCAACCAGATGGCGACCCGCGTGCCCGAGGCCACTGTCATCGTGGTCAACCCCGAACACTATGCCGTCGCGCTGGCTTGGAGCCGCTTGCCCGGCTCGGCTCCGGTCTGTGTTGCCAAAGGGGTCGATGAGGCGGCTCAAACCATCAAGCAAATCGCGCGGGAGCATAACATACCCATTCATCGCGACCCGCCCACTGCGCGCGCACTCTATGCGACGGTTCAGATCGATCAGGAAATCGATCCCGCTCAATTCAAGTCTGTTGCGGCGGCCATCCGCTTTGCCGACCAGATCAAAGCGAAGGTGAAAAATGGGCCATTCTGATCAAAGAAACACCCAGCTCTCGGCGATTTTTCAGGCCCGGCGTGACGCCGCACAAGCCGAGTTCGAAAGCCTCTGCACAAGGATGCTCCGCATTCAGGACATTCTGGACCAGCTCAAAAACCAGTCCAAGGGTCCGGATGCAGTCTATCTGGCTTTAGGGGCGGATTACCTCTGGCAGCATTGGGTCGCGCAACGGCGTGAAGCGCTCTTAATGGAGCTGGCGCGGCTGCGCGCATTAAAGGACGAAAAGGGCCGCCTTCTGAAAACGGCCAATGGCCGCGCCCATGCCTTTGATACACTCTGCCAGAAGCAGGAAACCGCACAGAACCGGCATCTGGCGCAGAAAGATCTGGCCCGACTGAACGCGCTTGTTATGTCCCAGACACTGGCCCGTCGCGGCGAGAGCCGCTGACAGCCTCAGACATCTTGCCGGGCAATCTCCATAATCAAGACATCCGACACAAGATCACCGGTGGCGTCTTGGGCTGTTTCCAGAAGAGCCTTGCGCAAAACGGTCATATTGTTGGAGTTGGTAAACGCCCCGCGAAAGCCGCCTGAATTGGCGTGATCAAAGAAGACCTGCAAGAAGGCGTCCCGAAGCTTTGGCTCGCGAAAATAGACTTCTTCTTTGCGCCCCTGTGACACTTCGACAGTCAATGACACCACAACCAAAGCCGCAACGCGCGCCTCGTCCAGAACGGGCACGACAAACTGGTTGTTCAGCTTCACATATTCAAGCGTAGAAGCCTCGGGGTCCTCATCGCTATGGTCAAGGCTCTCGCCCTCTGCCTGCACCTCCCCGCAGGGCGATGTCACCTCGGCCTCCAGAACCGGTTCGGGCCTTAAAAAGTAACCGGTTCCAATACCGGCAGCAACGCCCAGAAAGACGAGAAGAAGGGGGAGAATTTTTGCCATGTTCGGGCAGTCCTTTTGAAAATAACCTATTTAAAACGGCAGGATGGCATCAACAATTTGCTGCCCGATCCGGGGCTGTTGCACATCTGTGATCTGCCCGCGCCCACCATAAGAAATCCGCGCCGAGGCGATTTTGTCATAGGTGATTTCATTCTGACGGCTGACATCTGCCGGGCGCACGAAGCCTGTAATCATCAGCTCCCTCATCTCGAAATTCACCCGGACTTCCTGGGACCCGGACAAAAACAAAACCCCGTTGGGCAACACTTCTGTGATGGTTGCCGCGACCCGCAGGGTGAGTTTTTCGTTCCGCCGCACGGCCCCGTTGCCGCTGGAATTGGAGTTGGAGTTGATCGAGACCGCATCCTCCAGTGTCGCACCCTCTGGCAGCTGTGCGTTAAGCCTCTGCGGGATCCCCATCAAAGCGGGAACAGACATACTCTCCGAGCCGGAGCGTGAGCGCGAGGTCTTGTTGGAAATTTCGGCCTTGTCGTCGATCTCGATCACGACGGTCAGAATATCCCCCTGCGCCATGGCCCGCCTGTCCCCCAGGAGCGAGTTGCGGCTCTTGCTCCAAAGCGAGGCCTGCGCCTCGGGGGCCGTTTGAAACAGGCTTTCCGGCAGGGGTTGGCTCATCATCGCAACGTGCTCCGGCGTGCCTTTGCTTTCGGTAAAACTGGGCGGTTTTCCCAAATGATCCGACCGCCCACAGGCGCCAAGAGCCAGAACGATACAGAGCAGATGATATCGTGAAACAGTCATGCAAGGCTCCCTCTAAGGATCAACGACAAGCGTGCCGTCAGGCAGGACACGCGCATAGAGTGTGGTTTTTGAAGAGAGATTCATCACCTGGATAACCTCCCCCACAGAGGCACGGTCCAGCGCCCGCGCGTCTGTCTGGATCATAAGCGCGCCTCTTTGATAGCTGAGCTTCGCAACCTGGTTTCGGTCAATGACAGCCGGCTCGCGCAAATCGGAGGCCCGGATCGGACGGCCTGCATAAAGCGAAATGCGCGCCTCCTTCCCCACCACATCGGCAGGGTCGGACAGCGCCCCAAGCACGTCAACCGGGCGCAAAAGCAAATCCGCCTCGGTGATCAGCGTCTTGGGCCGGATTGTGTGCTGGGCCACAATCACATCTGCCCAGGCTTGGCCCGAAAGCAAAAGAAGCATTATGAGAAGCGCGCCACGCATTATCGGATTTGCGCCGTAGCGCTCATCATCTGGTCCGCAGCAGAGATCACTTTGGCGTTCATTTCATAGCCGCGCTGCGCCTCGATCAGCTCTGTAATCTCGCGCACCGCGTCAACAGAGCTGTCCTCCAGATAGCCCTGGCGCAATGTCCCGAGGCCGTCCTGCCCGGCGGTGGTCACAATCGGCGCTCCCGAGGCTTCGCTTTCGGCAAAAAGATTGTCGCCCAGAGCTTCGAGACCCTTCGCATTGTTAAAGCCCGCAACAGTGAACTGGCCCAGAAGCTGGCCCGCGGCATCCTCCTGAAAATAGGCATAAACCTCTCCGTCAGGATTGATCGCGATACTGCGGGCATCTTGCGGAATGGTGATTTGAGGCGAAACAGGAAAGCCGTCTGATGTCACGATCAGGCCTTCTCCCGAGCGCTTCAACCCGCCATCGCGCGTATAGGCGGTTTGGCCGGACGGCAGCGTCACTTCAAGATAGCCGGCCCCGTCAATGGCCACATCAAGATCACCGCCGGTGGCCGAAAGCGAGCCTTGTGACAGATGAACCGAAACCGCCGCGGGCCGCACCCCGAGGCCAAGTTGAACCCCGGTCGGCAAGACCGTTCCATCCGAGGCATTGATCGTGCCCGGCTTGGTCGCCTGTTGGTAATGCAGATCGGCAAATTCTGCGCGGCGGGCGTTGTAGCCCGTTGTGGACATATTCGCCAAGTTGTTCGAAATCGTTTCAACACGCAGTTGCTGCGCACTCATGCCTGTCGCGGCAATTTTCAGGGCTCGCATTGGTCTCTCCTCGGGTTACTTGAAGAAGGTGGATGTTGCAGACTTGAGGCGTTCGTCTTCGTTTTCGGCAAAGCTCTGGCCAAGCTCGTAGGCGCGCTGCACCTCGATCATCCGGGCAACCTGCCCGATGGGATTGACGTTTGAGCTTTCCAGAAAGCCTTGCACAACAGAGGCCTGCGCAGCCGGTTCAACCTCGCCTTCCGCGCGGAACATCACCCCGTCTTCGCGGATCATCTGTGTCCCCTCGCCCGGTATCACAAGGCCAAGCTGGGCCAGAGGCTGGCCGTTGGCGCTCAGTGTTCCGTCGGCGCCGACCGCCATATCAGGCGCATCCGGCGGGATAAATATCGGAGCGCCGCCAGCATCAAGCACACGATAACCGGCATGGGTCACAAGCTCGCCCTCGGCGTTCGGGGTGAAGGTCCCTGCCCGCGTCAAGCGGGGGCCTGCCGTGGTTTCGACCTGGAAAAAGCCGTTGCCCTCAATGGCAAAGTCAAACCGCCCGCCAGTGCTTGTCAGCGTGCCCTGCTCCATCGAAGTGTTGCGCACATTGCCAAGCGCCATAGACACAGACGGCCCGTTGCCGGTTCCGGCCACATATTCCGAGAAGAGAACCCCCTCCTGTCGAAATCCGGTGGTGGCGCTGTTGGCGATGTTGTTCGCAATCACCCGCATCTCCTGCATGAGGCCCGATTGGCGCGTCAGCGTGACATAAGAACTTTCCATAATTAGACTCCAACAATCAGCGGAATGATTTTGTCTTGAAAAAACGAGACGACGGATTGCGCCATGAAGCCCATAGAAATCCAGAAGACCGCCAGCATCGCGGCGAGCTTTGGCACAAATGTCAGCGTCATTTCCTGAATCGAGGTCAGCGCCTGAAACAGCCCGATGATCAGGCCCGTGGCGAGCGCCACCACCAGAAGCGGGGTGGACACAGCAACCGCAACCCAAAGCCCCTGGCGCATAGTGTCAAAGAAAATCGCCTCATCCATAAGCTTAAACAGGCATCCGCAGAATTTCTTGATAGGCTTCCACAACTTTGTTGCGCACAGTCACCGCCGCCTCGACAGCGAGTTCGGTCTGCGCCAGCGCCTGCACCAAAGCGTGCGGGTCCGCATCGCCCGACATGGCAGCCATAGACGCCGTTTCGCCCTGTTCAAGCGTTGCGGCAAAATCGTCAACAGCCTGTCCGGCAAATTTGACCGCATCCTCCGCAACAGGCGCAGGCTGGGTTGCCTCGCGCAGAGCCGAGTATTTCTGTGTGGCATTGAGCGAACGAATATCCATTCTGGATCTCCTTTATTTTTGTAGAAGTGACATAAGACTTGAAGACATCTGACGCGTTTGCTCAAACATCTTGAGGTTTGCGTCATAGCTGCGCTGCGCTTCTCGCGCGTCGGCGATTTCAATCAGCAAATTCACATTCGAGCCTTGATAATATCCCATCGCGTCTGCCAGCGGGTTTGACGGGTCAAACACCCGCTCCAGTTCGGACGGGTCCAGCCTGACGCGTCCGGTTTCCACGCGGCCAACTCCTGCACCCGGCTGGTATTCGGTTTCAAAGCTGACGGTTTTGCGCCGATATCCGGGCGTATCGCTGTTGGCGATATTTTCAGAGACGTGCCGAAGGCGTTGCGATTGGGCCTTGAGGCCGCTGACTGTGACATCGAGGGCTTTGGAAAAATCATTCATGGTTTACTTCCCGCTCAAACTGCTGCGCAGCACATTCAGCCCGCTTTTATAAATCGCGATGGCGCGGTCATGTTGCCGCTTGGCCTCAACGGCATTCAGCATTTCTTCTTGTAAGGAGACGTTGTTTTTATTGGGGTCAGAGCTGCGGTCGCGCGCCTCTGATACGGGCAAATCCGCTTGCGAGGCGACGCCCGACAAATGGGCGGCGCGTGTCGCAATCATGTCTGCGCCCCTGTCTTGCGCGTTTGGCGCAAGGCTAAAGGGGGCAATATCGCGCGCCCGATACTTGGGCGTATCGGCATTGGCTATGTTCTGGGCCAATACGGCTTGGCGCGCGCCTGCGTGCCGTGCCATCGCATAGGCTGCTTTGAAAACAGTTAGTGTCTCAAGCATCGGGGCTTCTCCCTCGATTGGTTTCAACCAAGGCTTAACCCTGATTCCTTTATAAATTGTTCAGCGTGATATTTTTTTGGAGCAAGCAATGGCCGATACGAGTTTAAAACAGGTGGTAAACGCCATTTGCGAACTGGAGCTGGCGCGCTGGGTGGGCCGTGTCAGCGGCGTTGAAAACGGCCTGATCGAGGTAAAGGGCCTTCAGGCCTATGCCGGCCACGGTGATCAGGTTGAAATCACAACACGAGACGGCACCCTGATTGTCGGAGAAGTGCTTAAACTTTTAGAAGATAAAATGATCGTCCTCCCCGAATCCGCGCCCGAGGGGATCGCTCTGGCAGATCGGGTGGTGCTGGCCAAAGCCGCCACAATTGCCCCCAGCGAGGCGTGGATCGGGCGGGTGATCGATCCGATGGGCCGCCCCCTTGACGGGCGTGCACTCGCCAAAGGAGACCGCGACCAACCGATCAAGGCCAGCCCGATTGCCCCCGCAGAGCGCACCCTTCTCGGGGCGCGCCTCGAGACAGGCATGACCGCCTTCAACACCGTCCTGCCAATCGTCAAAGGCCAGCGCATCGGGCTTTTTGCCGGGTCTGGCGTTGGCAAATCCAGCCTCTTGGGCCACTTCGCGAAAGAGGTCGAGGCCGATGTCGTGGTCTTGGCGCTGATCGGCGAGCGCGGGCGCGAGCTGGCCGAGTTTGTTCAGAATATTCTTGGCCCCAAAGGGCTTGCCAGAACAGTGATCATCACGGCCACATCCGATCAGTCCGCCCTGCTGCGCCGCCGCTGCGCCTGGACCGCTATGGCCGTCGCCGAATATTTTCGAGATCAGGGCAAACACGTCCTGCTCCTCGCTGACTCCCTCACGCGCTTTGCCGAGGCCCATCGCGAAGTCGCGGTCGCAACAGGCGAGTTGCCCACAATGCGCGGCTACCCGCCCTCCTTGTCCCACCAGCTGATGAGTCTCTGCGAGCGTGCCGGCCCCGGACGAACACCGGAGGGCGCAATCACTGCGATCTTTTCGGTCTTGGTGGCCGGCTCCGATATGGACGAGCCGGTCGCCGATATCTTGCGGGGCGTGCTCGATGGCCATACCGTTCTGGACCGTGCGATTGCCGAACGTGGCCGCTACCCCGCCATCAATCTCTTGCGCTCCATATCCCGCAGCCTGCCCCGCGCCGCCGACGCGCCAGAAAACGACCTGATCGAACAGGTGCGCTATATGTTGAGCCTCTATGAGAAATCCGAGGTGATGATTGATGCAGGGCTGTATGAGCCGGGGCGCAACTTGAAACTGGATGAGGCGATTGCGGTCTGGCCCGAACTGGACGCCTTCCTCGCCAAAACCGAAACCCACGGGCTTCATCAAAGCTTTGACAAGCTGCGCTTGATTCTGCCTGTCTCTTATACACATCT
>JAHBAM020000123.1 GCA_018500125.2 Roseobacter sp.
ACCGTTTTGCTGCAAGGCGGCATCGGCGCCGGCAAAACCCACCTCGCCCGCGCGCTGATCCTCTCGCGTCTGGCTCTGCCCGAAGATATCCCCTCGCCCACGTTCACTCTGGTTCAGACCTATCACGCCAAAGACGAAACAGAGCTTTGGCACGCCGATCTCTATCGCCTCACAGACCCCTCCGAGCTTGAAGAGCTTGGCCTCACCGACGCGTTTGAAGACGCGATATGCCTGATTGAATGGCCTGACCGCCTCGGCAGCCTGCGCCCCGCCGACGCTCTCACCCTCACGCTTGAGCTGACGGCGCAGGAGGGCGAAAGAACTCTGCATCTGTCCGGCCCCGCGCGCTGGTCTTTCCTCAAAGAACTGGATTTCACATGACACAGCGTGACGCTCTTGCCACTGCTTTTCTCGCCGCTGCGGGCTGGGGCGAGGCCCGGCGCGCGCCCCTTGCGGGCGACGCCTCCAACCGCCGCTACGAACGCCTGCGCGCAGAAGACGGAGCGCCCGCCGTCCTGATGGATGCCCCCCCCGAAAAAGGCGAGGATGTGCGCCCCTTTGTGGCAATCGCAGAGTATCTTTCAGGCCTTGGCCTGTCTGCCCCGCGTCTTCTCGCGGCCGATCCCGAGCAGGGCTTTCTGCTTTTAGAAGACCTCGGCGATGATCTCTTCGCCCGCGTCCTGCGCTCCGCGCCCGCGCTCGAACCAAAGCTCTACACCGCCGCAACAGATGTGCTCCTCGCGCTGCATGACCATACGCCGCCGTATGGCCTTGCGCCCTATGATGCAAAGGTTATGGCCGATATGGCGGCCCTCGCCTACCGCTGGTATGGCGCGCAAGACACGGGCCGTATGGCCGCCCCCTCAGAGGCTTTCCACAGCGCCTTTCAAGCGCTTCTGGCGCAGCATATCCCCGAGCAAACCGTGCTGATCCAGCGCGATTATCATGCCGAAAACCTTCTCTGGCTCCCCGACCGCGCTGGCCCCGCCCGCGTCGGGCTGCTTGATTTTCAAGATGCCATGCTCGGCCACCCCGCCTATGATCTTGTGTCGCTCCTGCAAGACGCCCGCCGCGATGTCCCCGACGCGATCGAAGCGCAAATGATCGCCTATTACATCGCCAAAAGCGGCCATGACGCCGCCCGGTTCGAGGCCGCCTACGCGCTCCTCGGTGCCCAGCGCAACCTGCGCATTCTCGGCGTCTTTGCACGGCTGTCGCTTCTGGCGGGCAAGCCCCATTACATCGACTTTATCCCCCGCGTCTGGCGCTACCTGATGCGCGACCTCGCGCACCCGTTGCTGGCAGAAATCCGCGACCGGATTCTCTCAGATTTGCCCGCGCCCACAGAGACGCTCCTCACAGAATTGAAGGCCAAATGCGCAACAGTCCAGACGCCCTGATGATCTTCGCCGCCGGTTTTGGCACCCGCATGGGCGCGCTCACCGCGCAGCTGCCCAAACCGATGGTCAAAGTCGCGGGCAAGCCGCTGATTGATCACACCCTCGCGCTCGCCGCGCCGCTGGGCCTCAAAACAGTGGTCAATCTGCATTACCTCCCGCAGATTCTTCAAGCGCATCTGACAGGCCGCGGCGTCACAACCCTCACAGAATCTCCAGACATCCTCGAAACCGGCGGGGGCCTGAGAAATGCACGGCCCCATCTCGGCGATGGTCCCGCCTTCACACTCAACTCTGATGCGCTCTGGCGCGGCCCCAACCCGCTCACCACCCTGCAAGCCGCGTGGGACCCCGAGAGGATGGATGCGCTCCTGCTGCTGATCCCACATCAAAACGCCCTCGGCCATAAGGGCACCGGCGATTTTAGTCCCGATGACACAGGCCGGCTCACCCGTGGCGCAGGCCTTGTCTATTCCGGCGCCCAGATCATCAGAACAGAGCTGACAGAAGACATCCCCGAGCGCGTCTTTTCGCTCAATCTCGTCTGGGACAAGCTGCTCGCCTCCGGCCGCCTCTACGGGCTGTCCTATTCGGGCCAGTGGTGTGATGTCGGCTCCCCCGAAGGGATCGCACGTGCCGAAAGGATGCTTGATGACACCCCTGTTTAACGGCTCTCACGCCCCCCAGATCTTTGGCACACCGCTCGGCGCCGACTTCCCCCGCGCGCTCATCGAGGCTCTAAAAGCCGCCTATAGCGATGCCCCGCCCGAGGCGCTCGCCCGTGTCCATCTTGTCCTCAACACCCGCCGCATGGCGCGCCGCGTCACCGAGCTGTTTGATGAGGGCGGCGCGCTGCTTTTGCCGCGTATCTCTCTGATTTCCGACTTCGCCACTCTTGATCCGCTCAGCCCGCTGCCGGCCTCTGAGCCGGCCTTGCAGACCAAACTGGCGCTCTCGGTTCTGATCCGCTCGCTGATCGAAGCCGAAACCCAGACCAAAGACCACACAGCCATCGCCCCTCGCGAGGCGGCCTTTGATCTGGCCGAAAGCCTCAGCGCCTTGATGAGCGAAATGCACGAAGAAGGCGTCGCGCCCGAGGCCGTCGCCGCGCTGGATATCACAGACCAGTCAGGCCATTGGGAGCGCGCGCAAGCCTTCCTCAAAATCGTGCAAACCTATGCCCAGAGCCGCGACGGGCTGACCGCCGCACAGCGCAGCCGCATAATCACAGAGGCGCTCGTGGCCCGCTGGTCCGAAACGCCGCCCAAAGACCCGATCATCATCGCCGGCTCCACAGGCTCGCGCGGCCTC
>JAHBAM020000188.1 GCA_018500125.2 Roseobacter sp.
AGCAACGTGGTTGCATACAATATTCCCACTTTACTAATACGGCGCTAACAGTAGTCTTTTCGCTACCACAGCTCTCGTCGCAACTGCCTCAGTTGCCGCAGCTGATGTAACGTTCAGCGGCTATGGCCGTTTTGGTATCGCTTATACGGGTTCAACAGCTGCAACAGCCGGCACAGGCACAGCAGCGCAAATCGCGACTGCAACAACTGCCGTAGCAACCGCACAAACTGCAGCAACAGCGGCAGCAGCGACAGTTACAGCAAACACCGCAGCTGGCACACTGACAGCTGCCGACATCGCTGCAGCAGCCGCGGCAGACGCGACGCTCGCCAACGAGCAAGCTGCCCTTGCAGCGATCTCAGGCACAGCCGCTGGCGCCTCTTCAACAGACATCACATCACGTCTGCGCATCGTGATCGATGCCAACGCTGAATCAGACGGCGGCGTTACATTCGGCGGTATGGTTCGTATCCAGCAAGGCGAAGGCGAAACAGGCGCAACAAACGGCGCACGTTTCTACGCACGTTCAGGCGGCCTCGAAGTCGGCGCAGGTAACATCTGGGGCGCACTCGAAAGTATGCCAGGCCAGTACCCAATCGACCTCGGCCTCACAGGCCTTGGCTATGAGTACACAGCTTATGCCTTCAACGCCGACGCATACTCATCAGGCGGTCTGGGTTCATCAGGCTCCAACGGTGTTGAAGTGATGTATTCCATGGGCGACTTCAAAGCGCACATCTCTGCATCAGACACAAACGATCGTATCGCCGCCTACGGCGCATACACGTTCAGCGGCTGGACAGTTGCTCTGGGTGTTCAGGACTCAACAGACGCTGGCGACACTGAAATGACAGCCACAATCGGCGGCACAGTTGGCCCGGTTTCAATCGGTCTCGGCTATGCTGACAACGGCACAAACGGCAAGCGCACAGTTCTGTCAGCCGGCATGGATGTGGGCGCGGCGACAAACGTCGAAGCTTACTATGCTGATGACTCACTGAAAGCCGACGCCAGCTACGGCATCGACTTCAACCACGACCTCGGCGGCGGCACATCGCTGCGCGGTGGTGTGGCATCAAAGTTCAACGGCCAGACCGTTGCTGACTTCGGTGTGCGCTTCAACTTCTAATCCTAGAAGCTGACCGATCTATCGTTAAGGGCAGGCCACGCGCCTGCCCTTTTCTTTTGCCCGCGCCTGTTGTTATTTGACTCAAATTGTTTGCAAATAATTCGCCCCACAGGAGCGCGCCTATGTCCCTCTCAGAAATATCCGCCCGTATCGTCAAAGCCGAGGCCAAAGCCGGCCGCGCCCCCGGCAGCGTCAAGCTCATAGCCGTCTCCAAGGTCCAGCCGGACGCGCGCGTCGAGGCCGTTCTCAAAGAGGGCCACCGCCTGTTTGGCGAGAACCGCGTTCAGGAAGCAAGCGGCAAATGGCCCGCCTTTCGCGAGGCCTTTGCCGACGTCAAAGTCGACCTGATCGGCCCCCTGCAAACCAACAAGGCGCGCCAGGCCTTCGAGCTGTTTGACGCGATCCATACGCTCGACAGACCAAAGCTCATAACGACCTTCGCACGCCTCGCCCAAGAGACCGGAAAATGCCCCGAACTCTTCGTTCAGATCAACACAGGCGAAGAGCCGCAAAAGGCCGGTTTGAGACCGAAAGACACCGAAAGCTTTCTTGCCGAATGCGCGCGCTACGACTTGCCGATCTCGGGCCTTATGTGCATCCCGCCCGTCACGGAAGAGCCAAGTTTACACTTCGCCCTGCTGGCCAAAATCGCCGCCCGAAACGGCCTCTCCGGCCTCTCCATGGGCATGAGTGGCGACTTCGAAAGCGCCATCGCTCTGGGCGCAACCCATGTGCGCGTCGGCTCTGCCATTTTCGGCGCCCGGGCCTACGAGCTGTGAGCCTGCCGCCGCTTCAAACCGTGTCGACAGGCCTCGTCGTCGCCATTGTCGGCTTCTTCAGTTCCTTTCCCATCGTTCTGCAAGGCCTCGCCGCCATGGGCGCAACCCCGTCCGAGGCCAGCTCGGGCCTCATGGCCGCCGCGCTCTCCATGGGCCTCACAGCCATCGTGATCAGCCTCATAACGCGCCAGCCCGCCTCCGTCGCCTGGTCCACCCCGGGCGCCGCCTTTCTCGCCGTCTCGCTCGCCCCTGCAGGCGGCTTTGCCGAAGCGGTCGGCGCCTTTCTGACCGCCGGCGCGCTCACAGGTCTCGCGGGCCTCTATCGCCCGCTGCGCCAGATCGCGGCCAGTGTCCCGCTTGCGCTCGCCCACGCGCTGCTTGCGGGCGTGCTCATAACGCTCTGCGCGCAGCCCTTCCTCGCACTGGCCGAAGCGCCCTATACGGCCGTGCCCATCCTGCTGACATGGGCTATCGTCGGCAAGCTGTCACGCCTCTTTGCTGTCCCCGCCGCCGTGCTCATGGCCGTCGGGCTGACCCTCTGGGGCGGCGCTGTCTCGGCCCCGGATCATATTATCACCCGGCCCGCCCTGGTCCTCCCCGCCTTCAGCATCGCAAGCACACTGGGCCTCGCCCTGCCGCTTTTCCTCATCACAATGGCCACCCAGAATAGCCCGGGCATGGCCGTCCTCAAAGGCGAAGGCTACCCGCCGCGCCCCGGCTTTTTCCTCTCCGCCGTGGGCCTCGCCAGCCTCCTCTCGGCCCCCTTCGGCGCACTCCAAACCTGCCTCGCAGCGATCACATCCTCGCTCTGCGCCGGCGCAGAGTCTCATCCAGATACAGCCCTGCGCTATTGGTCTGCCGTCATGGGCGGGGTGTTTTACTGTCTCTTCGGCCTGTTCTCAGCCCTCATCATCTCCTTTGCCGCCGCCGCACCGGCCCAAACACTCGAGGTGCTCGCAGGCCTCGCACTTCTGGGCGTCTTCGCCAATTCCGCCAGCATCGCCCTCGCCGATCCCCGATCGCGCGAAGCCGCCGCCATCACCTTCCTCACCACAGCCTCAGGGGTCAGCCTCCTCGGCCTCAGTGGCGCGGTCTGGGGCCTCCTCCTGGGGGGCCTCGCCTACAGGTTCTCCCAAAAATCCTAATTTTTCGCTAATCTTCCCCCAAAAGCGCCAGAATAATCGCCCGCCGCCCAAGCCTGCCCAAGCCCGCCAAAGCACCCCACAGGCCCAAGCCCAAAACGCCCTGCCTTCCTCTTTCTGAAAATATCCTGGGGGAGTTTGAGGGGGCTAGCCCCCTCAACCGGGCGCGCGGGCGAAGCCCGGGCGCAATCGCTCAAGCCACCCCCTCAGCGCACAACCAGCCGCGTGCCAATCTCGATTCGCGCCGCGATCCAGTGCAAATCCGCCCGCGCAAAGGCCACACAGCCCTCGGTCGGATACCCGCCCCGCCGCCACTGGTGCAAAAATATGGCCGAGCCTTTGCCCGCCTCGGCCCGGGGCCAGTTCCAATCCGTCACAATCACAAGGTCATAAAGCGGGTCCCCCCGCCGCAGCCGCTCGTGGCTGCCGCCATACGGCGCGCGCACCGGCAGATTGTAAGACGCGTCTGCGCTCTCGTCCGACCAAAGGTCGCGCGGCCCGATCGGCTCGGCCCAGACCCGCGGCTGCACAATACGGTCAGGCCGATACAGCATCCCGACAAGCCGGTGCACCCCGCGCGGCGTCGCCCCGTCGCCCTCGCGCTTGTCCGCAGAAATCCCCCCCGCCCCGATCACACAGGCAAAGCGGCGCCCCAAAAACCGCAGCCCCGTCGGCGTCAGAACAAGATCGGCCGCGCTCACAACAGATGCCCCGATTTCGCCGCCTTCACTTTAAGATACCCGTGGTTGTGCGCATTCCCGCCCACAACAAGCGGCACGCGCTCCACCACGCTCACACCGGTCTTTTCCATCATGGCAATCTTGGCCGGATTGTTTGTCATCAGCCGGATCGCGCCAAAGCCAAGCTCTTTCAGAATAGCACTGCCCACCCGGAAGTCGCGCTCGTCGTCCTCAAAGCCGAGCCGGTGGTTGGCCTCCACCGTGTCAAAACCCTGATCCTGCAAACTATAAGCGCGCATCTTGTTGGCAAGCCCGATCCCGCGGCCCTCCTGGTTGAGATAGAGCAAAATTCCGGCGCCCTCCGCCCCCATCTGCGCCAAGGCCCCGCGCAGTTGCGGACCACAATCGCACTTCAGCGAGCCCATAAGATCGCCGGTAAAACAAGCCGAATGCAGCCGCGTCAAAACAGGGCTGTCGCGGTCAGGCCGACCAATCTCGATCGCATAATGCTCCTCGCTGCCATCGGCAGGGCGAAACACGTGCAGCCGGGTGTTTTCCGCAACCTCAATCGGAACGCGCGCCGCAACAATCTCCTGCAAAGCCGTGCTCGCGTCGATCGCCTCTGCCGCCGCCTGCGCCTCCACAACCGTGAGCCGCTCGGCGGCTGCAAAGGCCTCGGCCTGCGCCAGGTCGGCCACCAAAGCCGCCGGCAAAAGCCGCGCCGCCTTACACAACATCAGCGCAAGACGGTGAAGCTGCGCCCCGCCCGCCCGCGCGCTCTGAAGCGGCCCCTTCATGGGCTGGGCAAGGTCGTCTTTGGGGTCCGCCACAGCCAGAACCCAGCGCAAATCCGCCCCCTCAGGCAGCACAATCCGCGCCACATCCCCGTCATAGCTGCGCGCCTTCAGCGTCTCGGCGCGGCGCGCCGTAATCGCAAGCTGCGGCACAAGCCCGCGCGCGCGCAGCGCCGCAAGCCGCGCATCGTCTGCCGTCTCCGCCGCCATCACAAGCGCTGCGCCATCCGCGCTCACAAGCACAACAGGCACGCCAATCCGCAGATCCGCCCGCGCGCGCGCCAAAGTCTCGTTTATATCAGGGCCCAGTGTCATGGCACATCCTTAGGCCAAATCATTGCAGAACTGAAACAAAAACAGCCCGCGCTACACGAGCCCGTGAAAGCTTGCTACAAAACTTGTCTCCGCCGTGATCACGCCTATTTCTATGAGGCACAACCCGATAGGAGGCCACCATGGCACAACTCAGAAAAATCCTGCTTGTCGATGATGATGATGACCTGCGCGAAGCCCTGAGCGAACAGCTTGTCATGACCGAAGACTTCGACGTCTTCGAAGCCGACAGCGGCGCAACCGCCATGCAAAAAACCAGGGAAAGCCTCTATGATCTGATCATCCTCGATGTCGGCCTGCCCGATACCGACGGCCGCGAGCTGTGCCGCCTCATGCGCAAACAGGGTGTCAAAGCGCCGGTGCTCATGCTCACGGGCCATGACAGCGACGCCGATACAATCCTCGGCCTTGATGCCGGCGCCAATGATTACGTGACCAAACCGTTCAAGTTTCCGGTCCTGCTGGCGCGCATCCGCGCCCAGCTGCGCCAACATGAACAAAGCGAAGATGCGGTTTTCACCCTCGGGCCATATACGTTCAAACCCGCCATGAAGATGCTGCTGACAGATGACGACAAGAAAATCCGCCTGACCGAAAAAGAAACCAATATTCTCAAGTTTCTCTATCGCTCCCCGGACGGCGTTGTCGCCCGCGATGTGCTGTTGCACGAGGTCTGGGGCTATAATGCGGGCGTCACAACCCATACGTTAGAAACCCATATCTACCGCCTGCGCCAGAAAATCGAGCCAGACCCCTCAAACGCAAGACTTCTTGTCACAGAATCAGGCGGATACCGCCTCGTTGCGTAAAACCAATCGGACTTGATCTGCATCAAAGATGCATCTCAAACTTGACAATAGAACGTCAGTATACCGTCGCATATGCGGTCTATCATATGCACCTCCCTGTTGGACTTAGGCCGGGCCTCGCGCTCGGCCCTTTTTTTGTCCAAAACAAAGCCTTGCAAAAAAATCCGCCCCTGCTTCCTCTTTCCGCAAATATCCCGGGGGTTTGGGGGCAGCGCCCCCAACGGATCGGATTTTCGCGAAGCGAAATCCGAAACGCTTTAGCGCCCTGCAAAGGCCTCATGCGCCGCCGCCGCCCGCGCCACAGCGTCATGATCCAGCTCAAAGCCAAGCCCCGGCTTGCCCTCAAGTGCCAAAAGCCCCTTATGCGGCACAAGGCTCGGACTGGCGATGATATTGTCTTTCAGAAGTTGCCACATGATCTGGTTGCCATCATCAAGCTTGGCAATCGCGCGGCCCACATGATGCTCCGCACAGGTGGTAATGCCCGTGGTCATGCTCGAATGAATACAAAGCGTCACCCCCGCAGCCTCACAGATCGCGGCCGCCTTGATCATGGCGTGCAGCCCGCCAATCTCGCGCGGCCCCACAGCAACCATATCACAGGCCCCGCTGGCACAGGCAGTATAGACCTCCTGAAGCGTAAACACAGCCTGATCCGCCCCGATCGCCACAGGCACGCGCCGCGCCACATGGGCCAGCGGCGCAAGGCTCAGACTGCTTGTCGGCTGTTCGATATATTCGATCCCGTAAGGCTCAAGCGCGCCGATCATCCGAAGCGCAAGCGCAGGCGCCCAAGCCTCGTTCGCATCAAGGCGCAGCCGCACATCAGGCCCGACAGCCGCGCGAATGGCCCGCACATTCGCCATATCATACTCGGGCGAAATCCCCACCTTGAGATAGAGCACAGGCTCCCCCGCGCCGACGCCTTTCAGCGCATCCGCCACAAGCTCCTCGGTGCTGCTGCCCTGCAAAAAGTAGAAATACCCGACAGAGCTGCGCACCGCACCTCCCAGAAGCGCCCAGACCGGCAGGCCCAACAGCTTGCCCTGCAAATCCAGCCCCGCCATTTCCAGCCCCGATCTGAGCTGGTTGCCATAGCGCGGCATATTGCCCCCGAAGGTCAGGAAGTTGGCGCGATAGGCCGCCTCCCAGGCCGCCGACAGCTCAAACACGCTGCGCCCCACAAAATGCCGCGCCAGCTTGAGCAAAACCAGCCGCTGCGCGTCCGCGTCCGGCGCGGTCGTCGTCTCGCCATAGCCGATCGTGCCATCCTCGGCCTCGATCTCGATCAGATTCACGGTAAAGGCCTCTTCCCGCCCCTGCGACCAAACATAAGGCCGCACCAGCCCAAGCCGCAGTGGCGTCACACGGATCTCTTTGATGTTCATGGCCGGCTCCCCTTTTGGCCCAGCATGGCGCAGCCAGCCCCCCGCCGTCACGAGACTTTCCGACAGATCGCGCCGCAAACGAACACCCCCCTTGCATTCAATTCACGCAAAGGGGCATGGTCAAACATCAAAACAGGAGCTTCCCCATGCCTTTTACCCTCGCCACTTGGAACATCAACTCCGTGCGCCTGCGCGAGCCTCTGGTGCTCAAGCTGCTTGAGGAAGAGGCCCCCGATGTGCTCTGCCTGCAAGAGTGCAAAAGCCCGGTTGAGAAGATCCCCCTCGAGGGCTTCCGCGCGCTTGGCTATGAGCATATGGTCGCCCGCGGCCAGAAGGGCTACAACGGCGTCGCGATCCTGTCCAAAATCCCCATGGTCGAGGCCGGCGCCGAGGACTACGCCCAACTCGGCCACGCCCGCCATATCGCCGGGCGACTGGAAAACGGCGTCACCGTGCATAATTTCTATGTCCCCGCCGGCGGCGATGTCGCCGACCGAGACGTGAACGAGAAGTTCGGCCAGAAGCTCGACTACCTCACCCAGATGCGCGATGCCTTCCACGCCGAACGCCCCGAAAAGGCGATTCTCGTCGGAGATCTCAATATCGCCCCGCGCGAAGATGATGTCTGGGATCACAAGAAACTGCTCAAAGTGGTCAGCCACACTCCGGTCGAAGTCGAGCACCTCGCCCAAACACAAGACGCAGGCAAATGGGTCGATGTCACCCGGCAAGACATCCCCGAAGGCAACCTCTATTCATGGTGGTCCTACCGCGCCCGCGACTGGGACGAAGCCGACAAAGGCCGCCGCCTCGATCACATCTGGGCCACCCCCGACATCTCAAACGCCGCCCACAGCTCCCGCATCCTGCGCGCCGCCCGCGGCTGGACCCAACCGTCCGACCACGCACCGGTCTTTGCAACGTTTGATATCTAGGCTGCGCACAACGGCGGCCCTTGGGGTGGTGAGCCAACGCGACTGAAAAAGCGCCTTATGTCCGCCAAACACATCCTCAAAACGAATGGCGCGCCTTAATCTGCCAAATCGCCATCCCGGCCTAAAACTTGCTCCCCCGGAAGCCCACAACGGCGGCACCCCCTTGCAAGCGCGGGCTGCATCCCTCACATAAAGGGGAACACGATTTCCCAAGGAGCCGCCCGATGGACCTCAACCTTTCCCAGCCCGCCGCCGACAGCCTCGTCTTTGATGTGACAGAAGCCACCTTTATGAAAGACGTGGTCGAAGCCTCGATGGAAACGCCCGTGATCGTCGATTTCTGGGCGCCGTGGTGCGGCCCCTGCAAAACCCTCGGGCCAATGCTCGAAGCGACGGTCACAAAGGCCAAGGGCGCCGTCAAAATGGCCAAAGTTGATGTCGACCAAGAGCAGCGCCTCGCCCAGATGCTCGCCCAACAGGGCCTGCCGATCCAGTCGATCCCGACCGTGGTCGGCTTTTATCAGGGCCGCCCGGTGGATATGTTCCAAGGCGCTGTGCCCCAGTCAGAGCTTGACGCTTTTGTCAAAAAAATAGTCGATGCCGCCGGCGGTGATGCCTCTGGCGGGCTGGATGAGGCCCTCGCCGTTGCCGAGGAAATGCTCGCCGAGGGCGCGGCCGCCGATGCCGCCCAGACCTTCGCCGCGATCCTCGAAGAAGAGCCAAATCACGCCGCAGCCTATGGCGGCCTCGTGCGCGCCTATATCGCGCTTGACGATCTGTCAGGCGCCGAAGCCACGCTCAATGGCGCCCCCGCCGAAATCAGCGCCGCCCCCGAGCTTGAGGCCGCCCACGCCAAGCTCGAGCTTGCCAAACAGGCGGCCAACGCCGGCCCCGTGGCCGAGCTTCAGGCCGCCTCCGAAGCAAACCCCGACGATCATCAGGCGCGCTTTGACTATGCCAACGCGCTGCAAGCCGCGGGCGATGTTCAGGAGGCTGTCGACCAGCTCCTCGAGCTGTTCCGCCGCAACCGCGACTGGAACGAGGGCGCCGCCAAGACCCAGCTCTTCACGCTGTTTGACGCCCTCCCCCCGCAAGATCCGATCGCGCTGTCAGGCCGGCGCAAGCTCGGCTCGATGATCCTGATCTGAGGCCCCTCATGCGCAAGTTCAAAGATCTGCCCGGCATCATTCCCGTCTTCCCGCTTCCGGGGGCGCTGCTCTTGCCTCGCTCCAATATGCCGCTGCATATCTTTGAGCCGCGCTACCTCACGATGCTGGATGACGCGCTTAAAACGCCCGAGCGCCTTATCGGGATGATCCAGCCCGACACTGGCCCACACAGCGCAGATGATGCGCTGATGACGATCGGCTGCGCTGGCCGCATCACCCAGTTCAACGAAACAGAAGACGGCCGCTACATGATCACCCTCACGGGCATTTCGCGCTACCGTATCTCCTCCCAAGTCGAGGGCTTCGCGCCCTACCGGCGCGCCGAAGTCAGCTGGGAGGGCTTTGAAAAAGACATGGGCCCCGAAGAGCACGACCCCGCCTTTGACCGCGCCAAATTCCTTGCGCTGCTCGAGCGGTTCTTCTCGGCCAAGGGCCTCAACACGGATTGGGAGACCCTGCAAGACGCCGAAGACGAGCTTCTCGTCAATTCGCTCTCCATGCTGCTTGATTTCTCTCCCGAAGACAAACAGGCACTGCTCGAAGCGCCCTCTCTCTCCACCCGTCGCGAAACCCTCGTGACCCTGATCGAATTCGCCCTGCACAGCGGCGGCGATGGCGAGGATATTCTCCAATGAGCGACACAGCCCCAACTCCCCCCCGGTTCGACCGTCATATGCTCGAAGCATTGGTCTGCCCCGTCTCTCAGGGGCGGCTCGACTACGACGCCGAGGCCCAGGAGCTGATCAGCACATCCGCCAAGCTCGCCTATCCGATCCGCGATGGCATTCCCGTGATGCTGTTTGATGAGGCGCGCAAGCTCGACGACTGATCTGTCGGCTGCGCAAGCGCTGCGCACTGCCCGCGCCATCCGCCCTCTCTGTCCGCCCTTTTCACAGACGGCTCCGTGGCCGCGCCCGAACCGGCTATCTCTTAACATTCCACAAACCCGCCGCGCGCCATCTTTACGTCTGGTCTGCGCGCCCAGATCCGGATTGGGCGGTGCACGGGTTGTGCACGCAATGTGCACGCTTTTCACCCCCCCGACTCACAGGCGCCAAAACGCGTTAACCTTTGGCCTTCACATTTTCATGAGGTCGGGCAAATCCCCGTTCAAACCCGCCGCTTCGCGCATCAATCCGCGTTTGAGCGTGGGCAAGGCATTGATCAGCCCCATGCCGAGGTCACGCCCCGCTCGCAGAAGCGGATTGTCGTTTGAAAACAACTTGTTGGTTAGATCAGTGCTCGCCGCAAGCGTGGCCGTGTCAAACCGCCGCCAGCTTTGATAGCGCTCCAGCACAAGCGGGCTTGTAAACTCTTCGCCGCGCGCTTGGGCGTGCTCGATCACATGGGCCAGCGCCGCCACGTCCCGCAGCCCCGCATTGAGGCCCTGACCGGCAATCGGATGCATCCCGTGCGCCGCATCTCCAACAAGCACAAGCCGCTGATCTATAAAGGAATTCGCAATGGTCAGCCGGAGCGGATAGGCAAAGCGCTTGCCCTCCAGTCTGATCTCTCCAAGAAAGTCACCAAAGCGTGGCCGCAGCACCTCGAGGTAGTCCGCATCGCTGAGACTATGGATGCCATTCGCCCGCTCCGTGCGCTCTGACCAGACGATAGAGCTGCGGTTCCCCGGAAGCGGCAAAATAGCCAGCGGACCCTCCGGCATAAAAAATTGATGGGCAATGCCATTATGCGGTTTTTCGTGCTGAATCGCACAGACAAGAGCGGTCTGGCCATAGTCCCATCCCGTCCGCCTGATTCTGGCCCGTTTCGCCGTCCCCGATCCGCGCCCGTCGGCCCCCACAATCAGCCGTGTCGAATGCACATCCCCTGACGCCAAAGTCAGCCAGGCACCGCTGCCATTGACCTCTTGAGAAACGACCTCGCCCTCAAGGTTCGTGATGCCCTCATGCGCCTTCACAGCCTCAAGCAAAGCGCCTCTGAGGTAGCGATCTTCCAGCATATGGCCCATCGGCCCTTCTTCCAGCTCCCCGCGCTCGAAATGAAGGAAAAACGGCGCCGGCCCTTGCCCTGCGCGACCATCGCTTGCTTTGATCTCGTTCATCGGCTGGGCGTGCTCTGAGACCTTGTTCCAAAGGCCCAAACGCTGCAAAAGCCGGATCGACGCAAAGGCCAAAGCATAGGCCCGCCCGTCAAAAGCGGCATTCGCCCTCAGGGTCTCGGGCTGCGCATCAATCAGGCTCACACGCCGCCCCCGCGCCGCCAAAGCCAGCGCCAGAACGGGGCCATTCAGCCCGCCGCCCACAATCGCGATATCACTGTCATATGTCATGTCTTGCACTATGCCTGAGCCTGCGGGATTGTCCATGCAACAGAACGCCGCTACCGTGGATTTGGACGCAACGAAAAGGGATATGAAATGCAAGACTGGCTCAAAATGAGCATGGCCGATCTGGGCCGTGGTATCGCCTCAGGCGAGATTGATCCCGTTGATCTTACAGAAGAATATCTCACCGCCATCAAGGCCCACCCCTTCGGCACCCGGATCTATGCCCGCCTCACAGAAGAGCGCGCCCGCGCCGAGGCCAAGGCCGCATCCCTTCGTGCAAAAGCCGGTCTGCGCCGGGGTCCGCTTGATGGCGTTCCGGTCAGTTGGAAAGACCTGTTTGACACCGCAGGCACAGCCACAGAAGCCGGCACAGCCCTTCTCAAAGACCGCGTGCCCGAGACTGACGCATGGGCGCTGCAAAACGCCACCCAAGCGGGCCTCGTCTGCCTTGGCAAAACCCATATGAGCGAGCTGGCCTTTTCGGGCCTCGGCCTCAATCCGGTGACAGAAACACCCCCCTGTGTGAATGATCATGGTGCCGTCGCGGGCGGCTCTTCCTCGGGCGCGGCGGCCTCCGTCGCCTTTGGTCTGGCCCCCTGCGGTGTCGGCTCTGATACAGGCGGCAGCGTGCGCATTCCCGCCGCATGGAACGATCTGGTCGGTCTCAAAACCACAGCCACCCGCATCCCTCTCACAGGCGTTGTGCCGCTCTGCGAAACCTTTGACACAGTCGGCCCGCTCTGCCGCACAGTGGAAGACGCCGCCCTCATGCTCGCCGCGCTGGAAGGCGGGCAAGCCGTTGATCTTGAAGGCGTCTCTGCCGCGGGCCTGCGCCTCGCCATACTCGACACCATAGCGCTTGATGAGGTCCGCGAGGCCCCCAAAGCCGCCTTTGACAGCGCAATCGCCCGCCTCAAAGCCGCAGGCGCCACGATCGAGCATATCAAGGCCCCCGAAGTCGCCGATATCATGCCGCTGTCGCCCATTCTGTTCACCTCCGAAGCCTACGGCACTTGGAAAACCGTGATCGAAGCCGCGCCCGACAAGATGTTCCCCGAAATCCTTGCGCGCTTCCGCTCCGGTGCGGGCCACAGCGCCGCCGATTATGTCGCGGCATGGCAAACAATCGAAACCGCGCGCCAGCACTGGGCGGCGCGCGTGGCAGGCTATGACGCGGTTCTTTTGCCCAGCGCGCCCATCCTGCCGCCCAACGCCGAGCGCCTGATGAGCGATAGCGACTATTACATCACAGAAAACCTGCTCAGCCTGCGCAATACCCGTATCGGCAATCTGCTCGGCCTGCCCGCCATAACCCTGCCCACGGGCACACCCAGCTGCGGTATTCTGCTTATGGGCGCGGCTCTTGGCGAAGAAAAGCTCCTCCGCGTCGCCGCCGCCACAGAGAAAGCCCTCACCCGCGAGGCGCTATAAATGCCACAAACTGACTGAATCCATACAGTTTTTCTGGACGAAGCGGGCTTGCTTGAGTAATTTGGCTTCAAACGGGGCGTCAATGACCCCGACTTTGAGGCAGTATCGATATGTTTCCCGAGCGGTTTTCGAACCTTCCGGCCTATGCGTTCCCGCGCCTTCGCGCCCTGTTGGATCACCATCCCGCAGGCGGTGACACCGTGCATATGACCATCGGTGAGCCAAAACACCCTTTCCCCGCTTGGGTCGCAGAAGAGCTGACCGCTCATATTCAGGGCTTCAACAGCTATCCGCCCAATGACGGCAGCGAAGCCCTGCTCAGCGCCATATCCGGCTGGCTCAAGCGCCGCTTTTCGCTCACAGCCGCCGCCGATACCCAAATTCTCGCGCTCAACGGAACCCGCGAGGGGCTGTATAACGCCTGTATGGCGCTGGTGCCCGAGACGGTGCGGGGCGACACGCCCAATATCCTTATGCCGAACCCGTTTTATCAGGTCTATGCCGTTGGCGCGGTCTCTGTGGGGGCGCAGCCAATTTTTGCCAATGCCACAGAAAACACGGGCTTCCTGCCTGATTTCTCCGGTCTGCCCACAGATATTCTCAAGAAAACAGCCGCCGCCTTTATCTGTTCTCCGTCCAACCCGCAGGGCGCGATTGCCAGCCGCAGCTATCTGCGCGAGCTGATCGCTCTGGCCGAACAGTTTGATTTCCAGATTTTTGCGGATGAGTGCTACTCCGAGATTTACCGCAATGATCCGCCGCCCAGCGCGCTAGAGGTTGCCGCCGAGATGGGCGCTCACCCCGAGCGTGTGGTGATTTTTCATTCGCTCTCCAAGCGCTCCAATTTGCCGGGCCTGCGCTCGGGGTTTGTGGCAGGCGGACCAGAGACAATCACCCGCCTCAAACAGCTGCGCAACTACGCCGGCGCGCCCTTGCCCACGCCGCTTCAGGCCGTGGCCGCGCGCGTCTGGAGCGATGAGGCGCACGTGGTCGAAAACCGCAGGCTTTATCAGGAAAAATACGCTGTGGCCGATACGGTTATGGCCGATTTTGAAGGCTACAAAGGCCCCGAAGGCGGGTTTTTCCTCTGGCTTCCCGTGGAAGACGGAGAGGCCGCCGCGCTCAAGCTCTGGCGCGAGACAGGCGTGCGCGTGCTCCCCGGAGCCTACCTGAGCCGCGACGCCCAAGGCCGCAATCCGGGCAAGACATACATCAGGGTCGCCATGGTGGCCCCAAGAGAAGAAATGCAGCTGGGGCTTCTTCGCCTCAAAAGCTGCTTACAAAGCTGAGGACGAGGGAAAATGGCATACCAGACACGCGGGCGCGATCCGCTTCTCGATAGCAATATGGCAGAAGCCATCGAAAAACGTGGCAAAGAGCTGGCCGGACTTGCTCTGGTGGTTGCGGCTCTGGCTGCGGCGGCCATGATTTTTTCCTACAACCCGAGTGACCCCTCCTGGCTATCGGCCACAGATGCCCCCGTTCAAAACTGGATGGGCAGCTTCGGCGCAACCATTGCCGCGCCCCTCTTTATGATCATCGGTTGGGGCAGCCTCGGGATCGCTGCGGCCCTGCTGGCATGGGGCGCGCGCCTTGTGACACATTTCGGCGCCGATCGCGCCGTTGGCCGGCTCATCTTTGCGCCGATCTGGCTCGCGCTTTTGTCGGTCTATGCCTCGACACTTGTCCCAAGCCCGACCTGGACCCACTCTTTTGGCCTCGGCGGCCTCTTTGGAGATACCGTTCTGGGCAGCCTGTTGGGCATTCTGCCTGTCAGCGCCAGCTTTGGCCTCAAGGTTCTCTCGCTGCTGCTCGGCGCAGGCATGATCGCACTGGGCGCATTTATCCTCGGCTTTACCCGCGCCGAGCTGCGTTACATCGGCCGTTTCCTTCTGATCGGAACAATCCTTGCCTATGCCACAGCCATGAAGCTCTTGGGCAAGACCGCAACAGGCGCAATGAGCGCGGCGCATACCCTGCAAGAGCGCAATCGCGCCCGCCGCGAACAGCGCGCCATGGCCCGCGCCGAAGCCGCCGAATGGACAGCCCTTCAGGACGCCCAGACACTTGAAGTCTCGCCGCGCGCGCCCCTTCCCCACAGCCATTCAAACGAGCCACCCCTCACCGCCACAGCCGAAAAAACCGGCCTGCGCGCGCTCATGCCCAATCTGATCCGCCGTGCCGAGCCGATGCCCGAGCAAGAGCTTGTTCAGACCGCGCCCCGCTTTGCTGATGGCGAGCCGTCCGCCCCCTCTGATGATCGCATCAAGGCCAAAATCGCCGATGTGATCAAATCGCGCGTGCGCCACAGCCCCTCGGTCCAATCTGCGCTCGCGGCCCCTCTCACCAAAGGCCGCGGCCATGGCCCGATCCCGCTTGTGCTCGACACAAGCGCGCCACAGCCGCGCGTCGAACCGCCGATCTCGGGCCTTGGCACACATAGCCTGCCCGAAGAGCCAAAGCTCACAGCCGCATTCACGCCAGAGCCACAGAGCTTTGAAAGCCATGAAGCCTACGGGTTTGAGGATGACGACATCCTTGAAGACGCCCACGAGCTGGGCGACGCCCCCGCGCCAAGGGCCTTTCATATCCCGACAGCCGAACACAAAAAAGTCGTTCAGCACGCCGTCAAAAAGCCCGTCCAGACAAGCGCACGCGCCAAGGCCGAGGCCCAGCCCGCCTTCAAATTTGAAGACAAGCGCCCCGCCTACGAGCTGCCGCCGCTGTCACTTCTGGCCGACCCCGTCAAAATCGAACGGTTCCATCTCTCTGATGAAGCTCTGGAGGCCAACGCCCGTATGCTTGAGTCCGTGCTCGACGACTACGGCGTCAAAGGCGAGATCGTCTCGGTCCGCCCCGGCCCCGTTGTCACAATGTATGAGCTTGAGCCGGCGCCGGGCCTCAAAGCCTCACGCGTGATCGGCCTTGCCGATGATATCGCCCGCTCCATGGCGGCGCTCTCGGCGCGTGTCTCCACCGTTCCCGGCCGCTCGGTCATCGGCATCGAGCTGCCCAACGACAACCGCGAGATGGTCGGCTTCCGCGAGATCCTCTCTGGCCGCGAATACGGCGACGGCAATCACAAGCTGCCCCTTGCCCTTGGCAAGGATATCGGCGGTGATCCGGTTGTCGCCAACCTTGCCAAAATGCCCCACCTGCTGATTGCAGGCACCACCGGCTCGGGCAAATCTGTCGCGATCAACACCATGATCCTCTCACTGCTCTACAAGCTCACGCCCGAAGAGTGCCGGATGATCATGATCGACCCCAAAATGCTCGAACTCTCCGTCTATGACGGCATCCCGCATCTCCTCTCCCCCGTCGTGACCGACCCGAAAAAGGCCGTTGTTGCTCTCAAATGGACGGTCGGCGAGATGGAAGAGCGCTATCGCAAAATGTCCAAAATGGGCGTGCGCAATATCGACGGCTACAACTCCCGCGTGGCCGATGCTCTGGCCAAAGGCGAGATGTTCTCGCGCACCGTCCAGACCGGCTTTGACGATGACACAGGCGAGCCGGTGTTTGAGACAGAAGAAATGACGCCCGAGAAAATGCCCTATATCGTCGTGATCGTCGACGAAATGGCCGACCTCATGATGGTTGCGGGCAAAGAGATCGAAGCCTGTATCCAGCGCCTCGCCCAAATGGCCCGCGCCTCCGGCATTCACATCATCATGGCCACGCAGCGCCCCTCTGTTGACGTCATCACAGGCACAATCAAGGCCAACTTCCCGACACGGATCAGCTTTCAGGTCACCTCCAAGATCGACAGCCGCACCATTCTGGGCGAAATGGGCGCCGAGCAACTGCTTGGCATGGGGGATATGCTCTATATGGCGGGTGGCGCAAAAATCACACGCTGCCACGGCCCCTTTGTCTCCGATGAGGAAGTCGAGGAAATCGTCAATCATCTCAAGGCCTTTGGCCCGCCCGAATATGTCTCGGGCGTTGTGCAAGGCCCGCCAGATGACAACGCAAGCGATATCGACGCCGTCCTCGGCCTCGGCGGCAACACCGACGGCGAAGATGCGCTCTACGATACAGCCGTCGCCATCGTGATCAAGGATCGCAAGTGCTCCACGTCCTACATCCAGCG
>JAHBAM020000126.1 GCA_018500125.2 Roseobacter sp.
ACGCCTTGGACTGAAGGGTTTCGAATTTGCTTCGCAAATCCGACCCGTGAGGGGGCTTTGCCCCCTCACACTCCCCCAGGATATTTCTGGAAAGAGGAAACCCAAAGACCCGCGTCAGTCGGCCTCGCGCCCTTCGGTGTCGGACATATCAAAGCCGAGGTGTTTGGCGACCGTAAAGATGTCTTTGTCCCCGCGTCCGCACATATTCATCACGAGTATATGCTCAGCCGGCAGCTTCGGTGCAATCTTCATGACGTGCGCCAAGGCGTGAGACGGCTCAAGCGCCGGAATGATCCCCTCCAGAGCACAGGACAGCTGGAAGGCTTCCAAAGCCTCTTTGTCGGTGATGCTGACATATTGTGCGCGCTTTGTGTCATGCAGCCACGAATGCTCCGGGCCAATTCCGGGGTAATCCAGCCCCGCAGAGATCGAAAATCCCTCGAGAATTTGCCCGTCGTCATCTTGCAAAAGATAGGTCCGGTTGCCGTGCAGCACGCCGGGGCGTCCGCCGGTGAGGCTTGCGCAATGCTCCATCTTCTCGTTCACACCCTTGCCGCCGGCCTCCACGCCGATGATGTTCACGCCCGGATCGTCGAGAAACGGATAAAACAGCCCCATCGCATTGGAGCCGCCGCCGATGGCTGCGATCAGCGTATCGGGCAGACGCCCCTCACCCTCCTGCTCGGCAAGCTGTGTGCGCACTTCCTTGCCAATGATGCTCTGGAAATCCCGCACCATCGCAGGGTAAGGATGCGGCCCCGCCACCGTGCCGATGCAGTAAAACGTATCGCGCACATTCGTCACCCAGTCGCGCAGCGCATCGTTCATCGCATCCTTGAGCGTGCCCCGCCCGCTCGTCACAGGGATCACCTCCGCCCCCAGAAGGCGCATCCGGAACACATTTGGCGCCTGGCGCTCCACATCATGCTTGCCCATATAGACAACGCATTGCAGGCCAAACTTCGCACAGACCGTCGCGGTCGCCACGCCATGCTGCCCCGCGCCCGTCTCGGCAATAATCCGTTTCTTGCCCATCCGCCGCGCCAGCAAAATCTGCCCCAGAACATTGTTGATCTTATGCGCGCCGGTGTGGTTCAGCTCGTCGCGCTTGAGATAGATCTTCGCGCCGCCCAAATGCTGCGTCAGACGCTCGGCATAATAGAGCGGGCTGGGACGACCCACATAATTGGCCCAAAGATCATCCATCTCCGCCCAAAAGCTCGGGTCCGTCTTGGCCTTCTCATATTCGGCCTCAAGGCCCAGGATCAGCGGCATCAGCGTCTCTGACACAAACCGCCCGCCAAAGTCGCCAAAGCGGCCGTTTTCGTCAGGCCCGTTCATGAAGGAATTGAAAAGATCGTCGGCCATAAGATGCCCTCTCTGTCAGCGTTTGCTTGTTGGTAAATGCCCAAGCCCCCAAGAGCAAGACAAACGCACTCAAAAGCCGCCGCCCCTGCTTTTTCTTTCAAAAAATATCCCGGGGGGAGAATTCATAAGCCCTATGGCTTATGAATGAGGGGGGCTGGCCCCCCTCCCGGTCGGATTTGCAAAGCAAATTCGACCTCAGCGCAGAGCCGCCACAAAAGCGGCGATCTTGCCCGCGTCCTTCACACCGGCCCCCGCCTCCACACCCGAGGAGACATCCACCTGCCGCGCCCCTGTCATCTGCACAGCCTCGCGCACATTCCCCGCCGTCAGCCCGCCCGCCAGCATCCATGGCTTGCGCCAGTATTTGCGCACCGACAAAAGCCGCCAGTCAAAGGCCAGACCGTTGCCCCCCGGCAAATCCGCGCCCTTGGGCGGCTTGGCATCAATCAAAAGCTGGTCCGCCACCTCTTCATAAAGCGCAATCTGCGCCATATCCTCGGCCCCGGCCACGCCCAGAGCCTTCATCACAGGCAACCCATAGCGCGCCCGCAGCTCGGACACCCGCTCGGGGCTTTCATGCCCGTGCAGTTGCAACATATCCAGCGGCACCGCCTCGACTATCTCATCCAGCGCGCCATCCTCGGCATCCACCACAAGCGCCACCTTGGCCAAGCCCACAGGCGCCTCCAGCGCGAGGCTGCGCGCCGTCGCAACACTCACATGGCGCGGCGATTTCGGGAAAAAAACAAACCCCGCATAGCTCGCGCCCGCCGCCGCCACCGCCGCCACATCCTCAGGCCGCGTCAGCCCGCAAATCTTCACCCTGATGTCCATCGGCTCCGCCCGCTCTGCTTTCGTTTCATATAAAAAGGCGCAAAGCTCTCGCCCGCGCCCCCGTCTGTTTGACGGCCCGTCTGCCAGGCCGCCCGCCTCTCAGACCGTCCGCGTGTCAGACCGCCCGTCTGCCTGCCTGCGCCGCTGCCTGCCTATCCCGCGTCAGCCGGCTTTTTCAAGCAGCGCCAGAACCTCGTCGCCCTGCTCCCCATCAACGGGTTTGATCCGCTTCAGCTCGCCCTCAAGCTTTCTCACTTCCCCGCGGCGGCGCGCCGCCTCGGCGCGGTGCTTGTGTTCGCGCAGCCACTCCCAGACAAAGCCCATCAAAAGCCCCGACAGGATCCCCATAAAAATCACCACAAACAAAGGCAGCTCGACAGAAACGCCATATCCTGTCGCCTGCCCAAGCGCATCGGGCAAGAGGTTCAAGCGCACAGGCTGCGCATTGGCCAGAGCCACAATGATCAAACAGACAGATAAAACAGCCAAAACCCCATACCGAATAAAGCGCATGACCTACTTCCCGTTCAGCCTGTCGCGCAACAGCTTGCCGGTCTTAAAGAACGGCACGTGCTTTTCTTCCACCTCAACAGCCTCGCCCGTGCGCGGGTTACGCCCGGTGCGCGCGTCGCGCTGCTTGACAGAAAAGGCCCCAAAGCCGCGCAGCTCGACACGGTCCCCCGCGGCCATCGCATCAATGATCTCTTCAAAAATGGTGTTAACAATTCTTTCAACATCACGCTGAAAGAGGTGCGGATTTTCTTCCGCAATCTTCTGAACAAGCTCCGAGCGGATCATCTGTGTCTGTCTCCCCAGGCAGAAGTTTTATCATTATCTGTCTCTGACTATAGAAGAAAATTCACGCTGATAAACCTCCTTCCTTGCCACAATCACGGAAAAACCGAAGCAAAATCAGGGGTTTTGCAGGGATTTGCGGTGCCACAGGCCCGCTGCATTGCAGCAACACAGCCAAGGCCGCCCGGGCTGTGCGGCCCGCTCTCCCGATTCGCGCGCCCTCCGCCCCAAAAGAAAAGGCCCCGCAGCGTGCACTGCGAGGCCCCTTCAACTGTCTTATTGCGGGTCTCAGTCGTCCGACTTGAGCGCCGCGCCGAGAATATCGCCAAGCGATGCGCCGCTGTCTGATGAGCCATACTGCTCCACAGCTTCTTTCTCTTCGGCAATTTCGCGCGCCTTGATCGAGAGGCCAAGACGGCGTGTTTTGGCGTCGACATTTGTCACGCGCACATCCACCTTGTCGCCCACAGAGAAACGCTCAGGGCGCTGCTCGGCACGGTCGCGGCTGAGGTCTGAGCGGCGGATGAAGTTTTTCATGCCCTCATATTCAACTTCGATGCCGCCATCCTCGATGGATGTGACTTCAACAGTGATGATGCTGCCACGCTTTGTGCCACCCACGGCTTCGGCAAATTTGTCGCCGCCAAGGCCCTTGATGGAAAGCGAAATGCGCTCTTTCTCAACGTCAACTTCAGAGACAACCGCCTGAACCATATCGCCTTTGCGGTAGTTCTGGATCGCGTCTTCGCCGCGCTCGTCCCAAGAGATGTCGCTAAGGTGCACCATACCGTCGATGTCGCCCTCAAGGCCGATGAAGAGGCCGAATTCAGTGATGTTCTTGACTTCACCTTCAACTTCCTTGCCCTCTGGGTGCGTCTCGGCAAAGACTTCCCATGGGTTGCGCTGTGTTTGCTTGAGGCCAAGCGAAACGCGGCGTTTTGCACCATCGATTTCCAGAACCATGACTTCGACTTCTTGCGAGGTCGACACGATCTTGCCGGGGTGTACGTTCTTCTTTGTCCAGGACATTTCAGACACGTGCACAAGACCTTCAACACCGGCTTCCAGCTCCACAAATGCGCCGTAATCGGTGATATTGGTCACGCGGCCCATGTGGACGCTCTCAAGCGGATATTTCGCGGCCACGAGATCCCATGGATCGTCCTGAAGCTGCTTCATACCAAGGCTGATGCGGTGTGTCTCTTTGTTGATCTTGATGACCTGAACCTTCACAGTTTCCCCGATTGTGAGGATCTCTGATGGGTGGTTCACACGGCGCCAGGCCATGTCTGTCACGTGGAGAAGGCCGTCTACACCGCCAAGGTCCACAAAGGCACCATATTCGGTGATGTTCTTGACCACACCGTCCACAGAATCGCCTTCAGCAAGGTTGCCAATGACTTCGGCACGCTGCTCGGCACGTGATTCTTCAAGGATCGCACGGCGCGACACAACAATGTTGCCACGACGACGGTCCATCTTGAGGATCTGGAAAGGCTGCTTGAGGCCCATGAGCGGGCCGGCGTCGCGCACGGGGCGCACATCAACTTGCGAGCCGGGCAGGAAGGCCACGGCGCCGCCGAGGTCAACCGTAAAGCCGCCTTTGACGCGGCCAAAGATCGCGCCATCGACACGCTCTTCGTCGGCATAGGCTTTTTCCAGACGGTCCCAGGCTTCTTCACGGCGCGCCATCTCACGCGAGATAACAGCTTCGCCGCGGGCGTTTTCCGCCGAGCGCAAAAAGACTTCCACTTCATCGCCAACAGCGATTTCGGGCGCTTCACCGGGGTTTGCGAATTCTTTCAGATCAACGCGGCCTTCCATTTTGTAGCCGACGTCGATGATGGCCTGGCCCGCTTCAATCGCGATCACCTTGCCTTTGACAACCGAGCCCTCTTCGGGCGTGTCCATTTCGAAGCTCTCGTTCAACAGCGCTTCAAAGTCTTCCATAGATACTGTGTTGGCCATGTGGCGTTTCATTCCTTTTAAGTGTTTCTGGCCGTGCGGTTGTCTCCGCCGGTCTTCGGGTTTCTATTGGTCAGACAGCGCGACCGGCTTTCAAAACAAAGAGGGCCGGAGAGTTCCGACCCTGCTCATTCTGTCCTGCGGTAGCCCCGCCTTGTGCGACAGGCGCGCGTATATAACGCTCTCCCCCCAAAGGCAAGCCCCACCCCTTTTTTTACTCTGCAAACAGCCGGAAACCACAGGTTTCCTCTTTCCAAAAATATCCCGAGGGGGTGCGGGGGAGCAGCGCTCCCCCGCCCGGGTCGGATTTGCCCTGCAAATTCGAGCCTCTAACAATAGCGCTCAGGCCCGATCCACTGTTCGGGCGAATAGCGGTCGCCATGGGCCCAGCCGGCCGGCAGAAGCGCTTCGATCCGCGCCAGATCCTCGCGCGTCAGCACCAGATCACGCCCCTGCAAACAATCGCTCAAATGCGAAACAGACCGCGTCCCCGGAATCGGAATCACATGGTCCCCCTGCGCCAGAAGCCAGGCGTTCGCCAGCCCCGCCGCCGAAACGCCCATCTCCCGAGCGAGCGCGCGAAAGCCGGCCGCCGCGCTCACATTGGCCTCGTAATTCGGGCTGACAAACCGCGGATTGCCGCGCAAAAAATCAAGGCTCTGCACCGCCTCAAGGCTCAGGGGGGCATCGGTCAGCAAAGAGCGCCCCACAGGGCTGAAGGCCACAAGCGCCGTGCCCAGTTCGGCGCAGGCCTGCACAAGGCCCAGCTCGGGGCTGCGCGTGCTCAGGGAATACTCCGATTGCACCGCACTTACGGGCGCAATCTGGGCTGCGCGGCGCAGGCTGCTCGGCGCGATTTCCGAATAGCCAAAGCCAAGCGCCTTGCCGCTTTTCACAATCGCCGCAAGGCTCTCGGTCACCTCTTCAATCGGCACCTGCGGATCGCGGCGATGCACATAAAACAGCCCCACCTGATCAACGCCCATACGTTGAAGTGATTTATCAAGTTCGCTCTCCAAGTGCTTGCGATCATTTCTGAAAATACGCTTACCGCTCTCGTCCCGTGCAATCGAGGCCTTGGTGGCAATCACAAAGTCCTGTCTGGCCTGCGGGTGGCGCGCAAAGTAACTCCCGATCACCTCTTCAGAGCGCCCCATGCCGTAGATATTGGAGGTGTCCAGATGGGTCACGCCAACATCGCGGCAATGGTCCAAAATGGCGTGGCTCTCGGCCTCGCTGGTCGCCCCGTAAAAATCCGAAAACGACATCGCCCCATAGCCGATCGCGCTGATTTCGGGGCCGTGTTGTCCAAGCCTGCGGCGGGTCATGTTCGGGCCGCCTCCACGGCTGCAATCGCCGCGCTCACCGCCGCGTCAATGCTCATATCGGACGTGTCAATCACGACCGCATCCAAAGCCGCAACCATCGGCGCTTCGGCGCGGCCCGCGTCGCGCGCATCGCGCTCTTTGACTTCGGCCAAGACGGTCTCAAACACGGCCTCGGCGCCGCGCGCCACAAGCTCCGCGTGCCGCCGCGCCGCACGCACCTCGGCGCTGGCGGTGACAAAGAGCTTGGCCTCCGCCTCAGGGCAGATCACCGTGCCGATGTCTCGCCCGTCAAGCACAGCCCCCCCCGCGCGCCGCGCAAAGGCGCGCTGGAAGTCCACCAGTGCTGCGCGCACCGCGCCAATCACAGCCACACGGCTCGCCGCCTGCGCCACATCCGCTGTGCGCAAACCCGCGTCTTCCAAATCCTCGGCCACAAGCGCTCGCGCCGCCGCGATCGGGTCAACCCCCGCCAGCACACGCGCCCCAACAGCGCGGTATAAAAGGCCCGTATCCAGATGGGCAAAGCCGAAATGCGCCGCCACAGCCTTGGAGATCGTGCCCTTGCCCGCCGCCGCCGGCCCGTCTATCGCAATCGCAAAGCCCATCTCAAATCCGCTCGATCACAGCGCCAAGCCCGCCCATCAGGCTCTCAAAGATCGGGAAAGACGTGGCAATCGGCCCGCCGTCATCGACCTGCATCGGCTGTTCGCTCGCCATGCCGAGAATCAGGAAAGACATCGCAATCCGGTGATCGAGCCGGCTTTCCACCGTCACACCGCCCGCCACAGCGCCATGCCCGCGCCCCTCCACACTCCACCAGTCCTCGCCCTCCTCGACAGTCACGCCTGCCGCGCGCAAGCCCTTGGCCATCGCGTCGATCCGGTCGCTTTCCTTGACGCGCAGCTCTTTCACGCCGCGCATTTCGGTGCGCCCCTCGGCAAAGGCCGCAACCACAGACAGCACGGGATATTCGTCAATCATGCTCGCCGCCCGCGCCGGCGGAACTTCGATGCCCTTCAGGTCGGGCGAAAACCGCGCCCGCAAATCGGCCACAGGCTCGCCGCCCTCCTCGCGCAGGTTTTCATAGGTCAGGTCTGCGCCCATCTCGATCAGCGTGGTGAACAGCCCCGCGCGCGTCGGGTTGAGGCCGATATTGGGCACAAGCACATCAGAGCCTTCGGTGATAATCGCCGCACAGACAGGAAAGGCCGCAGAGCTGGGATCCCGCGGCACAGTGATGTCCTGCGCTGTCAGCTCGGGCTGCCCCTGAAGGCGAATGATCCGGCCCTCGGCGGTCTCTTCGGTCTCGATGATCGCGCCAAAGCCCGCGAGCATCCGCTCGGTGTGGTCGCGCGTCGCTTCACGCTCGATGACCTGGCTCTCGCCCCGCGCATTCAGCGCCGCCAGCAAGACCGCCGACTTGACCTGCGCGCTCGGCACAGGCACCTCGTAGCGCACAGGCGCCGCATCGGCCGCGCCCACAATCGTCATCGGCAAGCGCCCGCCGCGCCGCCCGTAGGCCCGCGCGCCAAACAGCGCAAGCGGTTCCGTCACCCGCGCCATGGGGCGCGAATTGAGCGAGGCATCGCCGGTAAAGGTCGCCGTCATGTCAGTGGTCGCCATCGCCCCCATAATAAGACGCACGCCCGTTCCGGAATTGCCGCAGTCGATGACATTGTCAGGCTCCGCAAAGCCGCCCACACCCACGCCATAAACCCGCCAATTGCCTTGGCCGAGGTCTTCAACCTCCGCTCCGAAGGCCCGCATGGCGCGGCCCGTGTCAAGCACGTCCTGCCCCTCCAAAAGCCCCGTGATGCGGGTCTCCCCCACAGACATAGCCCCCAAAATCAGCGAGCGATGCGAGATCGACTTGTCGCCGGGCACATGGGCCTCGCCTGACAGCCCTGTGGATTTGCGTGAAAGCATTGGAAGTGCCGCGCCGTGTGATGACATATCAGTCCCCGTTCGATTTCTTCGGGGGTTTTAGCCGAGCCGCCAGAGGAGGTCTACGCCTAACCGCTCAAAACCATTGCCCCGGCTCCATCAAGCCAAGGTCCAGAAGCTGGCGCGAGTGCCACTCAAAGGGCACCGAGTTGTGCCACAGAAATGTGCTGATATCAAACGTGGAGCCGGGGTTGCGCTTGAGCGCCTTGGCCGTGCGAAAAGAACAAATCGACGCCGTCAGATTGTTATGCCAGGGGCAGGCATAGGTGTTGTATTCCTCGTCGTTAAATCTGTGCTCCTCGCTCAGCCGCAGCCCCGTCTTGGCCCGAAACAGAGCAATACGGTCGATCTTGCGGCGCGGCACAGGGATATGCTCCTCATAGCGCCAGCGCAGCCCGCCAAAAAAGTCGAGCTGCCGCTCCTTGGGGTAATTGTGGTTCGCCGGATCCGGCCGCGCGAGCGCATAATAGCCCGAGCGGTCCATATAGGCGCTGTCAAGCGACACAGCGTTCGGGTGGATCGTGAGATTGCCGGCATAGAGATCAACCACATAGCTCAGCATCGCATCGCGCCGCTCCTCGCTGTGAAAGGCCAGAAGCTCGCCCACAACCCGCGTTTCGCAAAACGGATAAAACAGGTATTCCGCATTGAAGCAGTAATATAGCCACTGCCCCTCTGCTGCCCCGATCACAGCATTGACAGCCCGGCTGAGCGCCGCCTCCCCGCGCATATCGTAATTCACCCGCACAACCGTATCGGCCAAATCCGCCGCCAGCGAGAATTCCTTCGGCATAAACCCGATCACACGGTGAAATCCGAGCTGCTGGTGATGGCGCAATGTGGTGTCCAGTTCGGTGGCATCCTCCGCAAAGACCAGCGCAATCGGCCCCCTGCTCAAAAAGCCCGCCCCCTCTTTGATAAAGCTCTCAAGCCCGGAAAAACTAATCTGCATACTCATAAACCCGTTTTTGGGGCAGAATCGGTTAATTCATCGTGCATTGCAAGTGGGCAGCATTTTCGCTACTCAGCGGCCAAATTCGCGCACGCAGGACACACGCCATGACACCCCCCAAAAAGCTTTTCATCAAGACCTATGGTTGCCAGATGAATGTCTATGACAGCGAACGCATGGCCGAAGCCCTCAAGGGCTACGAGCAGACAAACACGCCTGACGACGCGGATATGATCCTGCTCAACCCCTGCCACATCCGCGAGAAAGCCGCCGAAAAAGTCTACTCCGAGCTGGGCCGTTACAAGCCGCTCAAAGAGGCCCGCCCTGATCTGAAAATCGGTGTCGCCGGCTGTGTGGCGCAGGCCGAAGGCGCCGAGATCATGCGCCGCCAGCCGATGGTCGATCTGGTCGTCGGCCCGCAAAGCTACCACCGCCTGCCAGAGCTTGAGGCCCGCACCCAGGAGGGCCAAAAAGCCCTCGATACCGACTTTCCGCTCGATGACAAATTCGAGCATCTCGCCGCACGGCCCAAGGCGGCGCGCGGCCCCACCGCGTTTTTGACCGTTCAGGAAGGCTGTGACAAATTCTGCGCCTTCTGTGTCGTGCCCTACACCCGCGGCGCCGAGGTCTCCCGCCCTGTGGACCGTATTCTCACAGAGGCCCGCGATCTGGTCGAGC
>JAHBAM020000023.1 GCA_018500125.2 Roseobacter sp.
TAAGGCCAGCACCATAATGCGCTGGCCCTCATAGGGCGCCTCAAAATGCACCTTGGGCTTCTGCCCCAGAGTTTTCAGACGCTGATACTCGGACTGAAACGTGACAATGGCCCGAGCGCCGGGATAGAGCGTAAGTGTCTGTATGTATGAAATAATTCTTTTGATCATTGGAAACTCTTTAAATCTGGCGGTGCAACACCCTATCAGGAAAGATGCTGCGACAAGGTAAATGGCAGGGGTGAAAGCGAGTGCGTGGACGTCTGTTTTGGATCAGCCATGACGGTCAATGGCGTGCGGGTTTGGCTTTGCTCTTGGGTGGTCCCTCCCGATCGGTTTTTAAACTCCATACTGTCTTAAGATATTGGCGCTACAATCGGGATGTGGCGCAAGCAAGATAAAGGGCCAGTGTCCCTTTGGGGCGTTGGCGCAGAGCACCAGAGCGATAGAGGGCTGTCAGGCGCTTGACCAAGCCACCGCGTCGCGCATCAGAGAAATGCGCGAAGGCGTTTTTCGCCTCGGGTGTAAACCTGTGGTAGGAGGCGCTGAGAGCGGCGATGTTTGTGTCGTTCCATTTCGCAAACTGGCGCCCGGCCACAAAGAGGGTGCGGTGAAGCTTGCCGCTGATCGAGCTATTGGCCCCGATTACGTTGTCGGCGTGTTGGCGATAATACAGAACCGGAGAGTTGTCGCGGATCACTTTCCCGCCACAGGCCGAGATGATCTGATAAATCCACCAGTCGTGAATCACCACATCATCGACTTCTTCGGCCGCCGCCTTGAGCAAACGGATCGCCGGACCGTTCAACATCATGGTGTTGCCCCCGCCGATAGACTGCACCAGCGCATTTTCAAAGCACGGGTTGCGCCGGAAGGCCGGCGACGGGCTAACGCCCTCCAGATTTTCGTTACAAATGAGGGTGCTGGCCGAATAGAGGATGGGCCGCTCCCCCTCTGAGGCCGCCTTGATCGCATTGCGCCCTTTTTCGAGCTTGTCGGGCAACCAAACATCGTCTTGATCAGACAGGGCAATCATAGAGGTGCCGTCCGGTATCCGCCTCAAAAGCGAGAGAAAATTACGCGCACAGCCAGAGCGCGGCCCGGCCACCACAGTAACATCATGACAGCCCTCCACACCGGCTTTGAAGCGCGACAGAATATCTAATGTATCGTCGGTGGACCCGTCATCGGAGACCAGAAGATCCCAATTTTCATAAGTCTGAGCCGAAAAGCTGTCCAGCTGCTGTTCCAGAAACTTTCCGCCGCCAAACGACGCCAGTAGGATAAGAACTGTTTCTTTATCACCCATCACAACGACCACTGTTTAACTCAAAAAGAAAGGGGTCCGACCCCGTTCAGCACATATTCAAACATTCACTATCACGGCCATGTCATATCCTTCAAGCCGCAACAATTACATTTTGAGTTTCCTCAGCCTAAATTGCAAGCAAAGGTTTCTGCTATACCCTATCGCTATTGCCCTACACACTTGAGGGGGAAACTCATCAAGAAAACCTCAGACAAGGAGACACTTCCGCAAGGGGCGCGCGGCGCGCTGTTTCTCCAAACAGATTAAATCCACCTGAAGCTGCAGGCTTCTATCGCACCGCGGCGTTCACAGCCCGCCCCGCTTCCGGCTCTCTACCAGAGAATGCCGTGTCTTAACGCATCATAGATCGCGGCGTGCGTGTTGCGTGACGAGATCGCATCTCCGATCCGGTAGAGCGCGAATGTGCCTTTGGGGTTCTGTGGCACAAAAAGCTCTCCCGCCGCTCCGAGCAAGACATCATGGTCAACCTCGCCAAAGTTCGAGGACTGGGGCTTGAGCGCAAAATAAAGCTCATCAAGGGGAAAAGTGCCCTGATTGACGATCACCTGATCATAGTCTTTCTCGGACACGTGCCGCGAATAATCCGTTCCGATCTGCGCCACAAGGCGGTTGCCCCGGCGGCTCAGGCTTTTGAGCGTTCGCCCGACCGTAAACAGCGCATCCTTGTCTTGCAGGCTCCGCATATAGGGCACGAGGTTCATGCCCATCACTTCGGGCGCAAAGCTGCGATCACGGGTCATCACTTCGACAGCGCCGCCCGCCGCCGCAACGACCTCAGCCGCCATAAGAGCTGTATGATCGCCCGCATCATCAAAGATCAGCACCTGCTCGCCCGGCTTTGCATCGCCGGCAATGATATCCCAAGCGCTCACCGCCAGCGCATTGCCGGCCTCAAGCACTGTGACATCGGGCAAACCGCCCGTCGCAATGATCACCACATCCGGCTCAAGCGCGCACACATCCTGCGCCTCGGCATAGGTGTTTAAGTGAAAGCGCACATCCCGCGCCGCACATTGCGCCATCCGCCAGTCGATGATCCCGATCATTTCGCTGCGGCGCTTGTTTTGGGCTGTGAGGCGGATTTGTCCGCCCGCCTCCGGCGCGGCCTCAAAGACGGTGACGTCATGGCCCCGCTCTGCGGCCACGCGGGCCGCCTCAAGCCCCGCTGGCCCCGCGCCGACAATCACAACCTTTTTGGGGCTGTCGGCGGGCATGATCTGATGTGGCATGGTCAGCTCGCGGCCCGTGGCTGCATTGTGAATGCACAGCGCCTCTCCCGCCTGATAGATACGGTCCAGACAATAGGTCGCGCCGACACAGGGGCGGATATCGTCTTCGCGCCCCTCCATAATCTTGGTGACAATCAAAGGATCCGCCATATGCGCACGGGTCATCCCCACCATATCAAGCAGCCCCGTGGCGACGGCATGACGCGCTGTCGCCACATCTGGAATACGCGCGGCGTGAAAGGTCGGCATCCCTGTCTCGGCACGCACAGCCCCGGCAAAATCAAGATGCGGTGCCGAGCGCATTCCCTGCACAGGAATCACATCGGTCATGGCAGGGTCGGTGTGAATACGGCCGCGTATGACGTTGAGAAAGTCGACCTGCCCGCTGGCCTTGAGGGCATGGGCGATTTTAAGCCCCTCCTCGGGGGTGATGCCCCCCGGTTCTGCCTCATCTGCGGTATAGCGCACCCCGATGATAAATTCGCGCCCGACGCGTTTGCGGATCGCATCGAGCACTTCAAATCCGAAGCGCATACGGTTCTCAAGGCTGCCGCCATAGGGCGCGGCCCAATCGTTTGTGAAGGGCGAGTAGAACTGGTCAATCAGATGGCCATAGGCCTGAAGCTCGATCCCGTCGAGGCCCGCCGCCTGCATCCGTTCGGCGGCATCCGCATAATCCTCGATGATGCGGGCAATGTCGAAGTCTTCCATCATTTTCGGAAACGCACGGTGCGCAGGCTCGCGGCTGTGGGAGGGGGCCAGCGAAGGCAGCCAGTCGCCCTTGTTCCAGCCGGTGCGGCGGCCAAGATGGGTGAGCTGGATCATCACCGCGCAGCCATGCTCATGGCAGGCATCACTGAGCGCGCGCATCCACGGCACAACCTCGTCTTTATAGGCGAGAATATTGTTAAAGACCGGCGGGCTGTCGCGGCTCACCGCCGCAGAGCCGGCTGTCATGGCCAGCGCCACACCCGCTTTGGCACGGGCTTCATGATAGGCCCGATACCGCTCTGTCGGCATTCCGTTTTCAGGATAGGCCGGCTCATGGCTTGTGGTCATGATACGGTTTTTCAGCGTCAGATGTTTGAGCTGATAGGGCTGAAGTAGGGCGTCTTTGCTCATGGTGTCCTCGTCTTGCTTTGATCAGACTACAGTGTCTGCGGCCCCAGAAAAGAGCTTATAAGAGGGCCAGAAAAAGTCATTTCTTCTCGACGGCTCGGGAGAAGGCCAGAAACTCCGCGACCTCCTCGGCCGAGGGCTGCACGCCGGAAAAGCAGTAGAGATATTGCCCGACCCGCTTGAGCCTTTCCTCCAAGGTTTCGGCCAGATCCAGCGCGTAATAGCCGATCTGTTGGTAATAGAGCACACGCGCGCGAATATCGGCCTCGGCGGCGCTATAGCCGTGACGCTCAAACATCTCGGTTATGGCCGCTTGCCGGGCCGCATCGGCACGGTCAATCACCCGGCGCACAGAACCGTCGCGCCGCGCCCATTCGCGCACCGCAAAGTCAAGTTGCGGGTTGAACCCATCCGGGTCAACAACACAGCGAAAGAAGTTGTTGAGCGCACCCGTGATCGTTGTCGCGGGCATCTCTGTGTGACGGATCAAAATGCCCGTGTTGGATGTGTTCCAATCGTCCAGAAGCTGGTTGAGCAAGTCTTTTCGGCTCTTAAAATACCAATAAAACGACGAGCGCGACACATCGAGCCGCTCTGCAATCCCCAAGACCTTGACCTGCCCGACGCCCTCGCTGATCAGAATATCGCGCGCCACATTGAGCCAGTCTTCACGCGTGACCTTGATATGCCCGCCAAGTGGCGGCTTGTCAGGATCGTCGCGGTGTAAGAGCAGGGTCGGTGCTTTTGACATGGGCCTTCCTTAACTTTCAGGCGGCGCGCCGCCTTCTTGCGTGCGTTTGGCAATAAACTCTTTGAGCGCGCCCAGCCGCGTTTCGTCCACGTCCGGGCGTTTGTCGGCGGCCAGAATATCTTGCCAGACTTTTGTCGCCCGCGTGTTGGCGTCCTGTGCGCCGCGTTCGGTCCATGTGCCGAAATTAGCATAGTCATGCACGTGAGGCTCATAAAACGCGCTGTTGTAGCGCTCCATGGTCTGGGTTGTCGCAAAGAAATGCCCCGAAGGCTGCACTTCGCTGATGGCTGTCTCAAAGCCGATGTCGGCCGGCCCTGCCTCTGCGCCGGCGCAAAGCTCGGCAATCATGTTGAGCACTTCCGCATCTGTCACAACTTTTTCGTAAGAAACACTCAAGCCGCCCTCAAGCCACCCCGCGGAATGGATAATCACCGTCGCCCCCGCCATAAGACAGCCCCACAGGCCCATCTGGTTCTCATTGGCCGCCTGAACATCATTGGTGTTGGAGGCCGAGCCAGCGGCCGAGCGCCATGGCAGGCCGGTAAAGCGCGCCAACTGGCCGGCGGCAAGGCTCGCCTGAAAATGCGAGGGCGTGCCAAAGGCGGGCGCGCCTGATTTCATATCGACATTCGAGGTGAAGGTGCCATAGCAGACCGGCGCGCCGGGCCGGACGAGCTGGGTGAGCGTGATGCCCGCCAGAGCTTCAGCGTGGCTCAGCGTGATCGCGCCCGCGACGGTGATCGGTGCCATCGCGCCCATCAGCGTAAAGGGCGTAACAATCGAAAGCTGCCCATGGCGGGCAAAGTCGATCAACCCCTGCGCCATTGGAATATCGAGCGTGCGCGGGCTGTTGGTGTTGATGATGGTGTAACAATAGGGATTGGCGAGAAAGCTCTCGTCATCCACGCCCCGGAACGTTTGCAACATTTGAAAGCCGTCCATCGTCTGCGGCGTGCCCCGCGCGAAGACAAAGGGAAACTTGTCGGTCAGCTCCATCTGGGTCTGCATGGTGAAATAATGACGCAGATGGGTCGGAACATCTTGCGGCTCCACTGACGGCGACATCATCTGAAAGACATCATAATGATGCGCAATCTTGGTGTATTCGGTAAAGTCCTGTGCCGATCCCGGCCGGCGGCCACGCACCAGATCCGTCGCATTGGGCGCGCCGGCTCCCGGTTGAAAGACAAGGCTCCCCAGCTCGAGCGTTACATCGCGCGCGCGCGCGCCGGCCCGGCCCGTGATCGACTTGGGCGCAGTGGCCAACGTCGCCTCAACCATCTCGCGGCCAATATAGACCATATCGCCTTCAACCCGCGCCCCCCCCGCTTTGTATAGAGCAATGGCCTCGGGCAGCAGAACCCGCATCCCAAGCTCTTCCAGCGTGCGCAGCGCAGTGTTGTGCATAGCCTCGATCTGATCCTCCGAGAACACGTTCATCGGCGGAAACGGATTTTTCAGAGTGCTGTAATTTGTTTTGCGCTCAAAGGGCGTGGCCTTGGCCTCTGCCCTGCCGCGCCGCCGGGGCCGGCTTTTGACATCTTCACTCATGTCAGCCCCTCATCGCCGCGCCAGCAGGGTCATAAGGCGAAGCGGCAATAACCTTTGCCGCCCGCTCGGCCCCAACGACGTGCACCATAAGCTCGGTCCCCTCCGCCGTCAGCTCGCGATTGACCATCGCCATGGCGTAGGATTTGCCCATCGTATGCCCATACCCCCCTGAGGTGACAAAGCCGACAAGGGCGCCTGCGGACCAGACCGGCTCATAGCCGCTCGCATCGGCGTCCTCGGCTTCAACTTCCAGCATCACCAGCTTTTGCGCCGGTCCGGCGCCGCTTTGCTCGGCCTGTGCGGCAGCTTTGCCGATAAAGTCCTTGTCCCAGTCAATCCAGCGGTCCATCCCCGTCTGCGCAGCCGTATAGCCTTGGGTGAACTCTGCACTCCAGATGCCAAAGCTCTTTTCCAGACGCAGGCTCAGAAGCGCGTTGAAGCCGATCTCTTTCAGGCCCAGATCGGCCCCGGCCTCAAGCAGCATCTTGCGCAGGGTGATATGCTCGGCCGCCGAGCAGTGGATTTCATACCCCAGCTCGCCTGTGACCGAGAGCCGCCCGACCTTACATTTGAGCAAGCCCAAATCATATGTGCCGCAGCCCATAAAGCCCAGCGCGCCAATCGCATCAACCGTGAGCTTTTCCAGAACCTTGCGGCTGTTTGGCCCTGACAGGGAGAAGCCAACAATCGCATCCGACCTGTCTTGCACCGTGACGCCCGCGTCCCTGTGATCGTCAAACCAGCGCATATGCCACTCGCGCAGATAATAGCTCCCCATGATCCAATAGGTGCCATCTCCCCAGTTGAAGACTGTCAGATCGCCTTTGAGCTTGCCGGTCTCTGACAGCATCGGGGCGAGCTTGGCGCGCCCGGGCGCAGGGAGCTTGGAGGCCATGATCTGATTGAGCCATGCCTCGGCACCTTCGCCTGTGACTTCAAACCGCGAGAAGCCCGAAATATCCAGAAGCCCGACAGCCTCGCGCACGGCTTTGCACTCGGCGGCCACAAGATCATGCGCATTGGAGCGCTTGAGCGTGGGCGTTTCGGTAAACTCCTCGGGCGCAAAGTAGAGCGGCACTTCAAGCCCGTAGCTGACGCCCCAGCGACAGCCCGCTTCGGTCATATCCGAATAGGCGGGCGCCATCTTCAAGGGGCGCCCCGCAGGCAGCTGCTCGTTGGGATAGGTCATCACAAAGCGGCGGGTGTAAAACTGCCCTGTGGTTTCTTTGATGAACTGGCGGTTTTCGGCAAAATCGCCAAACCGCGCCACATCCATGCCAAAGACATCCGCCTCAGGCTCGCCATGGATCATCCATTCGGCCAGAGATTTGCCAACGCCCCCGCCTTGCAGGAAGCCCGCCATCACCGCACAGGCACACCAATATCCCGGCTTGCCACGCACAGGGCCGACAAGCGGGTTGCCATCCGGCGCAAAGGTAAACGCCCCGTTGACCCATGTTTTCACGCCAACCTCCTGCAAGGCCGGGTAGCGCTCAAACCCGAGGGTCAACTCATTCTCGATCCTGTCGGTTTGCTCCTGAAACAGCTCGATTCCGTAATCCCAAGGCGCGCCATCCAGCGCCCAATGCTCATGATTGATCTCGTAAATCCCGAGCAAGACCCCCTTCTGATCCTGGCGCAGATAGGTAAAGCCCTCAAGATCGACGGTCATTGGCACTTCAAAGTCGATCTCTTCGAGCTGCGGGATCGTGTCAGAAATCAGGTAATGATGCTTCAGCGGCGCCACCGGAAGCTCGATCCCGGCCATACGGCCCACCTGCTTGGCCCAGAGGCCCGCCGCATTGACCACGTGCTCACAGGTGATCTCTCCCTTATCCGTGATCACACGCCAGCCATCCGCCGTCTGCTCAAGGCGCTCGACCTTGGTGTGCTCGAATATGCTTGCGCCCCGTTTTTTGGCAGCGCCGGCATAGGCGTGCACCGTTCCTGTCGTGTCGATATAGCCCTCACGGTCGGCCCACATCCCGCCAAGAATTCCCTCGGTGGACATGATGGGGCACAGCTCGCCGGCTTCTTCGGGGGTGACAAGGCGGCAGTCCTCAATCCCGATGGATTGAAACGTGCGGTAAGCCGACTGGAGCCATTCCCAGCGGTCGGGCGTGCCCGCAAGCGTGAGACCACCTGTCATATGCAACCCGATATTCTGGCCGCTCTCTGCCTGAATTTCCTCGAAGAGATCAATGGTATAAGCTTGGAGCTGGGCAATGTTCGGATCGGCGTTGAGCGCATGAAAGCCCCCTGCCGCGTGCCAGCTTGACCCGGCCGTGAGCACCGACCGCTCCAGCAAGCAGACATCTTTCCAGCCGAATTTTGCCAAATGATAAAGAACAGACGTTCCCACAACGCCGCCACCGATCACCACCACTCGATAATGCGTATTCATGACTTCTCTCCCTGACCTCTGGCAAAGCCGCTCTGCGCGCATCGCTTTGACGAGTCTTTTTGCGTGTTGAGCGAACCACAGCATCAATGGACATTTCTGTCCAGAAAAAGTTTTGTCAAAAAACTGTGGCACAGAACACTATCGTCATTCTGCGCTCCAAATGACTCACCCTATCCTTATTTGGTTTTGTCGGGTGGCCTTTAGCTTGAAATTTACCCCCTCGGTGTCATAGCTGACCGCGATTACAATATTGCCTGCGTGCCTGCGCAGCGCCCCAACTCAAGAGTAACCATCATGTTTGCACCCAATCTTGTCCCCATTCCCGAGCTCTATGTCTCTTATGAAAGTGCGCAGAAGCTGAAAACCGAAGCCGCAGATCTGGTGAGCCACGATCTGACGCCGCGCCAGATTTGCGATCTTGAACTCCTGATGAACGGTGGGTTCAACCCGCTCAAGGGCTTTCTGAGTGAGGCCGATTATGAGGGTGTTGTCGACACTATGCGCCTTGAGAGCGGCGCACTCTGGCCGATGCCGATCACGTTGGATGTGAGCGAGGAGTTTGCCGCCGGGCTGGAGCTGGGTCAGGATATTGCTCTGCGCGATCAGGAGGGCGTGATCCTTGCAACCATGACCGTCACAGACCGCTGGGAGCCGAACAAATCCCGCGAAGCCGAAAAAGTCTTTGGCGCCGATGATGTGGCGCACCCGGCCGTGAATTATCTTCACAATCAGGCCGGCAAGATCTATCTCGGCGGCCCCGTGACAGGCATCCAACAGCCCGTGCATTACGATTTCCGCGGCCGCCGCGACACCCCCAACGAGCTGCGCGCCTATTTCCGCAAGCTTGGCTGGCGCAAGGTTGTCGCCTTCCAGACCCGTAACCCGCTTCACCGCGCCCATCAGGAACTCACCTTCCGCGCCGCCCGCGAAGCCCAAGCCAACCTTCTAATTCATCCCGTTGTCGGCATGACGAAGCCTGGCGATGTCGATCACTTCACCCGCGTGCGCTGCTATGAAGCTGTGCTCGACAAATACCCCGCCTCCACAACCTCAATGAGCCTGCTCAATCTTGCCATGCGTATGGCCGGCCCCCGCGAGGCGGTCTGGCATGGGCTGATCCGTGCCAACCACGGTTGCACCCACTTCATTGTTGGCCGCGATCACGCCGGCCCCGGCAAAAACTCCGCTGGCGAAGACTTCTACGGCCCCTATGACGCCCAAGACCTCTTTCGCACGCATCAGGACGAAATCGGCATCGAGATGGTTGATTTCAAACATATGGTCTGGGTTCAGGAACGGGCGCAATACGAGCCGATGGACGAGATCAAAGACAAGAACGACGTCACGATCCTCAACATCTCGGGCACAGAGCTGCGCCGCCGTCTGGCCGAGGGGCTTGAGATTCCTGAATGGTTCTCTTTTCCCGAAGTGGTGACAGAGCTGCGCAAAACGCGCCCGCCACGCTCGCAACAAGGCTTCACGGTTTTCTTCACGGGCTTCTCAGGCTCGGGAAAGTCGACCATTGCCAATGCCTTGATGGTCAAGCTCATGGAAATGGGCGGTCGCCCTGTCACGCTGCTGGACGGGGATATCGTGCGCAAGAACCTCAGCTCGGAGCTGGGCTTCTCCAAAGCCCATCGCGATTTGAACATCCGCCGTATCGGCTATGTCGCGAGCGAAATCACCAAGAATGGCGGTATTGCCATCTGCGCGCCGATTGCGCCCTACGCCACCACCCGCCGCGCTGTTCGTGAAGATGTCGAGGCCTTTGGCGCCTTTGTCGAGGTTCACGTGGCCACCAGTCTTGAAGAATGCGAGCGCCGCGACCGAAAAGGGCTTTATAAACTGGCCCGCGAAGGCAAGATCAAAGAGTTCACAGGGATTTCAGACCCCTATGATGTTCCGGCCAGCCCTGAGTTGAGCGTGGAAACCGAGAATGTCGATGTCGACAACTGCGCGCACCAAGTGCTGCTCAAACTCGAAAGCATGGGTCTGATCGCGGCACAGTAAGGCACCCCCAGACAGGCAAAAAGGCGCGGGCATCAGCACCGCGCCTTTTTTGTGTCCGTCAGCGGCGGTCAATGCGCCGTGACAGGCATCATATCGTTCTGGCGCGCCAAAACAAAGGCAAGCTTTCGGTCCTTGACCAGCGCCAGGCGTTCGCCTGAGGCGTCATGCACCGCATACAGCTTTTTCAGCCCGCTCGCTTCGGCGCGGAGCTTTTCGGGAAGCTCCTCAAGCGCCACTTCGCGCACGTAAACAATCGGCTGCGCCGCATTCTCTTTGAAATCATAGACTGTATTCATGCCTCGCGCTCCTCACTTTACCTTGGATTTGATCTTGATCGTCTGCACGACCTGCTCCGGCTCTGCGCGCGTCAGATCGATATGCAACAACCCGTTTTCAATCAGGGCCTCGCCCACCTCGACACCATCGGCCAGCACAAAAGAGCGCTGGAACTGGCGCGCGGCAATGCCCCGGTGCAAAAAGACCCGCTCCTCGGCCTCCTCCGATTGCCGCCCGCGAATGACAAGCTGCTTGTCTTCAATCGTGATCGACAGATCCTCTTCCGCAAAGCCGGCCACAGCCAAGGTTATGCGATAGGAATTGTGCGAGGTTTGCTCGATGTTGAAAGGGGGGTAGCCCTCGTTGCCAGACTTGGCTGTGCGCTCCAGAAGGCGCTCCAGCTGTTCAAAGCCCAAGAGATAGGGGTGTGACCCCAAAGTAAGTTTGCTCATGACACGCCCTTTTTGCTCAAGCGACAGTGTGTGTATTCAGGCCCCTTTATGGCGACCTGTCCTGCTATAATATGGGAAAGCCGCAGCCGCTCTGCAAGAGCTTTGCGAAATTGCATTCTTTCAGTATCTTGAAGCTCTTGACCCAAATGGAATCACAGCGCCATGACGCACCACACTGATCTCGCCATGAAGACCGAAGATGTGCTGCGCATTGAGCTTGAAGTTTTCAAGCACGAGCACCGCGACCTTGATCAAGCGATTGAAGCGCTCATTGAAAAGGGCACCGCCGACCAGCTCACAATCAAACGTCTCAAAAAACAAAAACTCCAGCTCAAAGACAAAATCGCCCTGATCGAAGACAGGCTTCTGCCTGACATCATCGCCTGATACGTCGCGCCATTGCACCCCCACCAAAACCGCCTATAGTGCGCGCTTCCTAAGGATCGGAGCCACATCATGAGTGTTAAAATCGGGATCATTATGGGCAGCCAGTCTGACTGGGCCACAATGAAAGAAGCCGCGCGTGTTCTGGACGAATTGGGACTCAGCTATGAGACAAAGATCGTCTCGGCACATCGCACGCCCGACCGCCTCTGGACCTATGGCAAAGAGGCCGCCGCGCGTGGCCTGCAAGTGATTATTGCCGGCGCCGGTGGTGCAGCCCACCTCCCCGGCATGATGGCCTCCAAGACCCGTGTGCCCGTGGTCGGGGTTCCGGTGCAGACCAAGGCGCTCTCGGGCGTTGACAGCCTCTATTCCATTGTCCAGATGCCCAAAGGCTTTCCTGTCGCGACGATGGCGATCGGCGGCGCTGGTGCCGCCAATGCGGGCCTCATGGCCGCCGGCATCCTTGCGCTGCAAGACACGGCACTGGCCACACGCCTTGACGCCTGGCGCGATGCTCTCTCCGCCTCCATCCCCGAGGAACCCACAGATGACTAACCCTCTCGCCCAAGGCAGCACCATTGGCATTCTCGGCGGCGGTCAGCTCGGGCGGATGCTCTCTGTCGCCGCAGCCCGCCTCGGCTTCAAAACCTGCGTGTTTGAGCCGGCGGGCGACTGCCCCGCCAGCCATGTTGCAAATTACCATTTGCAAGCCGGTTATGACGACGAAAACGCTCTCAAAAACTTCGCCGACAGCGTTGACGTCATCACCTATGAGTTTGAGAATATTCCGACCTCGGCACTTGACACACTCGAAGCCATTCGCCCGATCCACCCCTCTCGCGAGGCGCTGCGGATCTCTCAGGACCGCCTGATCGAGAAGGACTTTCTCACAAACCTCGGCCTGATAGTCGCGCCCTATGCCGCGGTTCAGTCCGAAGCCGATCTGCGCGCCGCGGTTGCCAAAGTCGGCCTCCCGGCGATCCTTAAAACCTGCCGTTTCGGCTATGATGGCAAGGGGCAAGCCCGCCTTGAAACCGAAGACGATATCGCCCCGGCTTGGGCGGCCATGGCCGGGGCGCCATCTGTTCTGGAAGGCTTTATCAGCTTCACCAAAGAAATCAGCATCATCGCGGCGCGTGGCCCCTCGGGCGAAGTGTCCTGCTATGATCCCGGGGAAAACATCCACGACGGCGGTATCCTGCGCACCACAACTGTGCCCGCCACGATCCCGGCGAGCCTGCGCACCGATGCTGTCCTGCTCGCGGCCCGCGTGCTCAATGCACTAGACTACGTGGGCGTCATGGGGGTCGAACTTTTCGTCACACCCCAAGGCCTGATCGTCAATGAAATCGCCCCGCGCGTGCACAATTCGGGCCACTGGACCCAAAACGGGTGCACGGTTGACCAGTTTGAACAGCACATCCGCGCTGTCGCGGGCTGGCCCTTGGGCAATGGCGCGCGTCATGCTGATGTTGTGATGGAAAACCTGATTGGCGAGGATATGGAGCGCGTTCCGGAGCTTGCAAAATCACCTGACGCCGCGCTGCACCTCTACGGCAAGGCCGAGGTGAAAAAAGGGCGCAAGATGGGTCACGTCAACCACATCAAGCGCCCCTGAGCCGGTTTAGCCTTTGCGCTTTGGCGCAAAGTTGCCCCCCTTGGCTCCGCCGTCAGCCGCGGCGCGGCGGGCCTTGTTCTTTTTGGAGGTCGGCTTGCCTTTGCCCTTCGGCGGCGCGGTCCCGTCGCTCGGGCCTTTCTTGCCTGCCGTCTTCCAGCGTGGCTTGTCGCCCCCTGCCGCCGCCGCACCGCGTGCAGGCCGCTTGCCCTTAAAGTCCATCCGCTCAGAAGGATTGGCCGCGTTGCGGGGGGCCGGCTTCTTGCCCGCCGGCTTTTTCGGCTCGCTCACAACGCCTTTGGGGCGGCTGTCTTCGGGGCGCTTGGGCTTTGAGGGGCGCTCGCCTTTGGGCTTTTCATAGCGTGGCTTTTCGCCCCAGGGGGTCTCTGTCTTGGGTTTGTCAAAACGGGGCTTGTCGCCCTTGGGTTTGTCATAGCGAGGCTTGTCGCCGCGCGGACCATCGCCCTTGGGCTTGTCATAGCGCGGCTTGTCACCACCGCGGCCCTTGTCAAAGCGCGGCTTGCTCTCGCGCGGCTTGAAGGCCGGCTTGGGCAGACTGGCAAGATCGGGCGCTTGCTCAAGTTTCTTGATCGCCGCGCCCTCCACTTTCATGGCCTCGCCCAGACTGCCGAGAAAGCCCGCAACACTGGCTTCGCGAATTTCGATATAGCTCTCGTCAGCGCCAATACGGATCGCGCCGATGTCGGTCTTGTTCAGCCCGCCTGCTGTGCAGACGGCAGGCAAAACGCGGCGCGGCTCGGCGCCGCCATTGTTGCCCCCCGCCAGAGCAAACCAGACGCTCGGCCCAAAAGGCTCACGCGGCGCGCGCGGCTCGGAGGCCCCGGAACTCGCCAGATCTTCGGGCGCGGAGTGATGCTCCTGATAGAGCCGCAAATAGGCGGCGGCGAGCTGTTCGGCCGTAAAGGCCTCAGACAACATAGCCACGCGCGAGGCTTCGGACTCAGGCACAGCCTCATGCCAGGCGGGGTCCGCAAGCATCCGCTCGGCATCACGCTCAAGGACTGCGTCCGCAGAGGGTGCTTCGGCCCAATTGGCGCTCAGTTTGGCCCAGCTCAAAAGCCGCTCGGCCTTCTTGCGCGCCTTGGGCGGCACAATCAGAACAGAGGTGCCCTTGCGCCCGGCGCGGCCTGTGCGGCCCGAGCGGTGCAAAAGCGTTTCATGGTTGTTGGGCAGCTCGGCATGAATCACGAGGTCGAGTTTGGGCAGGTCGATCCCGCGCGCCGCAACATCTGTCGCCACACAGACCCGCGCACGACCATCGCGCATCGCTTGCAGCGCATGGGTGCGCTCGGCCTGGCTCAGCTCGCCCGACAAGGCCACAACAGCAAAGCCACGGTTTGACAGGCGGGTTGTGAGACGGTTCACAATCGCACGGGTGTTGCCAAAAATAATCGTATTGGGCGCTTCGTGATAGCGCAGCACGTTGATGATTGCGTTTTCCGCATCGCGCTGCGCCACATTCAGCGCCTCATAGGTGATATCGGCGTGCTGCTTTTCTTCTGCAACAGTCTCAACGCGCACCGCCTCTCTCTGATAGCTCTTGGCCAGCTTGGCAATCGCCGCGGGCACAGTCGCCGAGAACAGGAGTGTCTGGCGCTCTTCGGGCGCTTCGGAGAGAATAAACTCAAGGTCTTCGCGAAAGCCCAGATCAAGCATCTCGTCGGCCTCATCCAGCACAACAGCTTTCAACTCGGAAAGATCAATGCTGCCGCGCATGATATGATCGCGCAACCGGCCCGGTGTGGCGACAACAATATGCGCGCCACGGTCAAGCGCGCGGCGTTCGTCCCGCATATCCATGCCCCCGACCGTCGAGGCGATCTGTGCACCCGTATTGCCATAGAGCCAGACGAACTCGCGCTTGACCTGCAAGGCAAGCTCACGGGTCGGGGCGATCACCAAGGCCAGCGGTGCGGATGCGGGGCCAAAGGCCTCGGCCTCGCCCAAAACCGAGCCTGCAATCGCGAGGCCAAAGCCCACGGTCTTGCCCGAGCCTGTCTGGGCCGAGACAAGCATATCCTTGCCCTCAAGGTCGGTTTGGGTGACGGCGAGCTGAACGGGTGTGAGCGTGTCATATCCGCGCGTTTCAAGCGCTTGGGAGAGTGCATTTTTCAAGGGAGGGCCTGCTTTGGGCTAAAGGTCTGGTCAAGCGCCCGCCTTTAAAGCCTTTTGCACCGCTTGTATAGGGGCAAAGAAAAAAGGGCGGTGCCTAAGCTCCCGCCCTCCTCATATCGTGTCACAGCGGCTCAGTGACCCAAAATCTGGCTCAGGAACAGCTGTGTGCGGTCCGACTTCGGATTGTTGAAGAACTCTTCGGGTTCGTTTTGCTCAACAATCTGGCCCTGATCCATAAAGATCACACGGTTGGCGACCTGACGGGCAAAGCCCATTTCATGGGTCACGCAGAGCATGGTCATGCCCTCTTCCGCCAGCTCGATCATCGTGTCGAGCACTTCCTTGATCATCTCCGGATCAAGCGCTGATGTCGGCTCGTCAAACAGCATGATCCGCGGCTTCATGCAGAGCGACCGCGCAATCGCAACCCGCTGCTGCTGTCCGCCCGAGAGTTGGCCGGGGTATTTATTCGCCTGATCCGGGATCTTCACCTTCTCAAGAAAGTGCATCGCAATCTCTTCGGCTTCTTTCTTGGGCGTTTTGCGGACCCAGATCGGCGCCAGAGTGCAATTCTCCAAAATCGTCAGATGCGGGAAGAGATTGAAGTGCTGAAAACACATACCCACTTCAGAGCGGATCTTGTCGATGTTTTTGAGATCGGAGGACAGCAACGTGCCATCCACTTCGATCCGGCCTTGCTGGTGCTCTTCGAGCGCATTGATACAGCGGATCAACGTCGACTTGCCCGAGCCGGACGGCCCGCAAATGACGATACGCTCGCCCTGATACACCGTCAGGTCAATGTCGCGCAGCACGTGAAACGCGCCATACCATTTGTTCATATTCTCGATGCTGATCGCGACTTCGTCGGAAACTTTCATCTGTGCGGTCTCGGCCATAGCCCAACCCTCCCTTTAACGGTGATCTGTCGCAAGGCGGCGTTCGAGCCACTGCGAATATTGTGAAATGCCATAGCAAACGATGAAGAACAGCACGGAAGCGAACATGAACAGCTCCCAATAAATGCCGTTCCATTCGGTCGAGGCAAGAATAGGTCCGCGGATCATGCCGACGAGGTCGAACATGGAAATCACCGAAACCAGCGTTGTATCCTTAAAGAGGCCTACGGCCACGTTCACGATCCCCGGAATGGAGATTTTGAGCGCTTGCGGCAGGATAATCAGGCGCATGGCTTGCGGATAATCCAGACCAAGGCTGTCGGCCGCCTCATACTGCCCCTTGGGCAGAGCCGCGAGGCCGCCCCGGATCACTTCGGCGATATAGGCCGCCGAGAACATGGTGATCATAATCACCACGCGCAGGAAGAGGTCGACGCCCGAGCCGGGCGGGAAGAAATAGGCCAGCATCACGTTTGCCACAAACAAGAGCGTGATCAGCGGCACACCGCGAATGAACTCGATGAACACAACGCAGATGACCTTGATGAGCGGCAGGCTTGACTGACGCCCAAGCGCCAGCGCAATCCCGATCGGAACCGACAGTGACACACAGGTCAGCCCCAGCATCATGTTGAGCATGAAGCCCCCCAAATCACGGCTTGGCACAGCTTCCAGCAGGGCCGCGTCATTGGCGCCTTCAGGGATCATCATTCCACCGACAATCCAGACAGCAAAAGCCGCCGCGACTCCGCCAAAGAAGCCCATGGCAAAGCTGCCTTTGACAAAGCGCGCATAGACCAAATAGCCCGCAAAAACGCCCAAAAGCGCCACCAGAGGCGTGAAGATCGTCCCGCCCCAGATCAGCCAATAGGCCGTGAAGGGAAAGAGCGCTGTGATGATCAGAAGCTTGCGCGGCAGATCAAAGAACAACACAGGCGCAAGGGCTGCAAACATCAGCACGAAGGCCACTGTCGGACGCCAGTATTCTGACGGCGGATATTTGAATCCGAACAAAAGCTGGTTCCAGCGCTCGGTGAGCACCGAGAAACAGGCGGCCGAGGCGCCGTCGAGTATCTCGCGACACTCCGAAAGGCTCTCGGTGTTCCAAATCCCGTTAAACATCCAAGGCGCGGTTGATGTCACCAGCGCATAGATCACATAGAGCGACACAATCGTCAGCAGGCCGTTGCCCCATGTGGGGAACAGATTGTCCTGCAACCATTTGACCACGCCTGTGGCCGAAGCCGGGGCGGGCTGCTCTGCAAGGAAGGTCTCGCGCACAAAGGCGACAGAGTCGGCACGTTTATCTGACATGGCTCAGCGCTCCTTCAGCTTCATGGCGTTGTTATAGACGTTCATCAACATCGAGATCCCGAGCGAGATAACGAGATAGAACAGCATCAATAGCATGACACATTCAATCGCCCGGCCCGTCTGGTTGAGCGTGATGCCCCCCAGCGTCGCCGTGATGTCGGCATAGCCCACAGCAATCGCAAGCGATGTGTTCTTGGTGATGTTGAGATAGTTTGAAATCAGCGGCGGGATGATCACGCGCAAGGCTTGCGGCAGAACCACAAGGTTCATGATCCGTCCCGAGCGAAGGCCAAGCGCCGCCGCCGCTTCTGTCTGCCCCTTGGAGACAGCCTGAATACCGGCCCGCACATTTTCCGCAATGAACGCGCCCGTGTAAATCGACAAAGCCAGCCAAAGCGCGATCAGTGGTGCGCCAATCTGGATTCCGCCTTTGAGGTTGAACCGGTTGGCCAGAGGGTCCGGCGCATCCAGACCAATCGGTTGGCCCATAATGAAAAAGGTCAGAACCACAGGCACAATAAGGATGGCCAGTGTCGGCCAGCCGGTGGGAAGCAGCTTGCCCGTCGCATAGAGCAGATTGCGCGCATAGCGGCGATAGGCAAAAATGCCGACAATCGACGCCACAAACACCGCAACAACCACACCGGAGCCGGCGTTCCAGATCGGCGCCGGCGCATAGACGCCACGGTTGGTAAAGGCAAAATACCCAAGCAGCATATCCTTGTCAGGCGTCTCGCCAAGATAGGCCCGCGAGCCCGGCAAAACAGCCGTCAGGATGGTGAAAATAATGATGATCCAGATCAGAACCGGAATATTGCGGAAAATCTCCACATAGACAGCCATGAGCTTGCGCACCAGCCAGTTGTTGGAAAGCCGCAGCACACCCGCAATCACGCCAAAGAAGGTCGCGGTGATGCACGCGAGAACAGCCACAAGCAGAGTGTTGATGATCCCGACAAAAGCGGCGCGCAGGTTGGTGGATTGGCTGCTGTAGTCAATCAGCGTTTGGTTGATGTCATAGCCCGCAGGGCTTCCCAAAAACTCGTAGCTGATGTTCAGGCCCAAATCGCGCAGGTTGGTCATCACGTTGTTGGCAAGATAGACCACAACAGCAATGAGCAAAACAAGAGCAATGCCCTGAAATGTATAGGATCGATAGCGTCTATCATTGAGAAGCATCGAAAGCCGAAACGTGCCCTCGGGAGAATCGGTGAGTGTCGACATCTATGACGTCCCCGTTTTTGGCTGGCTCGCCTGACAGCAGTCGCGTCGTTGCGCGCAAAGAGACCAGTTTCTTATTTTGTGATTAAATTCGATATAAAAAGGGCGCGGAGTATCCGCGCCCTTTCCAGTCAAGTCTTAGCGGAAGGGTGGTGAGTAGAGAAGACCACCGTTTGTCCACTGGGCGTTCAGACCACGTGACAGACCGATTGGTGTGCTTTCACCAATGTTCTGCTCGAAAACTTCGCCGTAGTTGCCGCTCGCCATGATGGCTTTGGTTGCCCAGTCAGCCGACAGGCCGAGCATTTCGCCCAGGTTGCCTTCTGTGCCGAGCAGACGGTTGATTTCTGGGTTGCCACCAGCAGCAGCTGACATTTCGCCGATGTTGGCCGATGTCACACCCAGCTCTTCAGCTGTGATCAGAGCGTTGAGCGTCCAGCGCACAACATCTGCCCATTCGTCGTCGCCGTGGCGAACAAGCGGGCCGAGTGGCTCTTTTGACACGATTTCTGGCAGCAGGATGTGGTCGCCAGGTGCTTCAAATGTAGCACGTGTCGCCGCGAGGCCAGATGCGTCTGTCGTGAAAACATCGCAAGCGCCAGCAAGATACTGCTGTTGTGCTTCTGCGTTTGTTTCGATTGGAACAGGCTGGTAGCTGATGTTGTTCGCGCGGAAGAAGTCCGCGAGGTTCAGCTCGGTTGTTGTGCCGGTCTGGATACAGACTGTCGCGCCGTCGAGTTCCTTGGCCGAGCTTACGCCCAGAGCCTTAGGAGCCATAAAGCCTTGACCGTCGTAGTAGTTAACACCTGTGAAAGTGAACTTGAGGTCAACATCGCGCGAGAATGTCCATGTGGTGTTACGGGCCAGCATATCGATTTCGCCTGACGCAAGCGCTGTGAAGCGTGTCTTGCCGGTTGTCGGAACGAATTCGACGGCCGCAGGGTCGCCCAATGTCGCAGCTGCAACAGCGCGACAGACAGCAACGTCAAAGCCTTTCCATTCGCCATTGGCGTCTGGAGCCGCGAAGCCAACGAGGCCAGTGGTCACACCACAGTTCAGCTTGCCGCGCGCTTTCACATCGTCAAGCGTGCCGGCGGCTGCAACGCCAGCCGCGAGGCCCGCGACTGTCAGTGCGCCAAGAAATACGGTTTTTTTCATAATTACCTCTTCCTGATTGTCCGCCTTTGAGCAGACGGTTTATCTCGGTTCTCCCAAACCGAGGTGAGTTTGTCGAAGGGTTGCCCCTCCAATGGCGACGAGTTTGGTCGCATTTCTGAGCAAAGGTCAAGCCTGAGAACAGCAAAAAGACCCTTAACAGGTGATTGAATTCCCCTTGATTTACCTAGCGTTAAGCCAGTTTAATCAGGGCTTTACGCTGTCATGGTAGAAGTCATAAGCGTGTCGGAATTGAGCCATCTTGAGTGCCGCCATCTCACTGGCCTCCTCGTCAACGCCCCATTGCTCTTCCTGCCAGGTCTCGTCGATTCTTGAGACATTCCATAGGTTTTCGGCCGTATCACAGGCTTCAGAGGCGCGCAGTCCGAGGACAAACGAGCCGCTCAGGCTGACCAGATCGTGAAAAGCCGTCAGCGCAAAAGCACTCATCGCCTCGGTGATCGCCCGCGCCCGAGCAAGACTCTCCTCAGCTTGCGCGACCGGCATAACCCCATTTGCAACCCCGAGTTGCAATCCGAACCTGTCCCGCGCCCACGCCAGCGGCCCGTCCCAGGCCGCAGCCTGACGCGCCTGCAACTCGACAGGCGAATCAGCCCGATAACAGAGCAGATCTGTCTCCGCATAGGCCGCAATCAGCCCCGCGACTTCACCATGCTGGACCGCGACTTTATCAAGCGCTGCATTGGCCGAGCGCGTATATGGCATTTTCGACGGATCAATCTCGCCGTCAACGGCGCGCCACTCCTGCGCCACCCGCTCCGCCAGAACAGCATTGGGCACAATCAACGCCGCCTTGGCTGGCGTTTTCACAAGACGCCCGTCAAGCGCAATGGCGACCCCGGTTTCAACCGCCTTTGGTGTCACGTCGCTCCAGAAGCGTTTCATTTTCCATTCGCTCATGCTGGCTCCCCCAATAGCGCATTTATAGCGTCATAAAGCTCGTCAAAATGGCCAATCAGCCGGTCCGCGCCCAGTGTCTCGGGGGCATGGTAGCCCCAGCGCACACCGACAGTGGCGATCCCGGCCGCGCGCGCCATCTCCATATCAAATCGGGTGTCTCCCACCATCACCGCCTGATGCGGCGCAAGCCCCGTCTCCTGCAAGACCGCCTCAAGCATGGCAGGGTGCGGCTTTGACGGATGGTGGTCTGCCACCTGTTCGGAGGCAAAATACCCCGTCAGCCCATGGCCCTGCAAAAGCTTATCAAGCCCGCGCCGCGACTTGCCTGTCGCCACGGCCAAAAGCGTCTCATCCTGCGCCCGCAAGCGCTTCAGAGCGGCCAAAGCGCCCTCATAGAGCGGCGAGGACTCTGCCGTGCCCTTCTTGGCCCGCAGGCTCATATAGGAGGCCTTATAGCCCTCCACCAGCGCGGCATGATCGGCGGCGCGGTCAGGCGCAAGCACAGCCATTGCCTCGGGCAAGGACAGCCCGACAATCGCGCAGATTTCGGAACGGGTCGGCGTCTCGGCACCAACCCCCGCAAAAGCCGCGCCCATCGCGGCGCAAATATCATCTTGGCTGTCAACGAGTGTCCCGTCGACATCAAAGATAACAACTCTCATGACATCTCCTCGGTCGGATCAGACAAGGCATCGCTCTCGACCCACTGGAACGTGTTCCATGTCTCTTCCATATGCTCGGGCAAAGGCGCACGGAACTCCAGAACCTTGCGTGTCTCTGGATGCTCGATCCGCAAATAGCGCGCGTGGAGATGCAGCTTCTTGCTCAGACCGCCGCCAAGCTGCGCGCCCCAGCCGTCCCCGAGGTTCTCTTGGCCAGAGCCGCCGTATTTCCCGTCGCCAATGATCGGATGGCCAAGCTCTGCCATATGCGCCCGAAGCTGGTGCGTGCGCCCCGTCACAGGCACCATAGCAACCCAGGCACAGCGCTGGCCGGCGTTCTCAAGCACCATAAAATCGGTCTGTGCCCGCTTTGCGCCCTCTGTCCGGTCGACCGCGCGCGGATGCACACACATCATCTTTTCGCCCTCGCCCTTGGCGCCATGGCCCGCAGCCTTCACAAGGCCCCAGCGGATCATGCCCATGCGCGGATTGGGCACACCTGCGACCGCGGCCCAGTAAATCTTGCGGGTCTCGCGATGGCGGAACGCCTCGGTCAAGGCTTTCGCCGCAAGCCGCGTGCGCGCCAAAACCAAAATCCCGGAGGTATCCTTGTCCAGACGGTGCACAAGCCGCGGTTTCTCCTCAAAGCCGAACTTCAGCGCCTCGGCCAGCCCGTCGACGTGTTTGAGCTGTTTTGAGCCGCCCTGTGTCGGCAAGCCGGTCGGCTTGTTGAGCACGATCATGTGATCGTCTTTATACATCA
>JAHBAM020000158.1 GCA_018500125.2 Roseobacter sp.
CTATATGAAAGTCGTGATCGACACGATGGTCGAACAAGGCATCCGGGATGACTATATCGTTCTCGTGGGCGGCGCGCCGCTCAACGAAGAGTTCGGCAAAGCCATCGGCGCAGACGCCTATTGCCGTGATGCGGCCGTGGCAGTGGAAACCGCCAAGGAATTTGTGCTGCGCAAACACAACAAAGCCTCCGCCGGCTGAGCGAGGGGCGCCGGTCCGCTCAAGGCCGCAGGATGCACGCTGTTCAAAGGCCCGCCGGAGTGACCGCGCGGGCCTTTTTATTGAAGGATCGACCATGTTACCGGACGACACCACGCTCACAGCACAGGGCCTCGCCCCCGCAGGCACAGGGCGGCTCCTGCTGATTGCCTGCGGCGCGCTGGCCCGTGAGATCCTCGCCCTCAAGGCGCAAAACGGCTGGGATCACCTCGACCTGACCTGCCTGCCCGCCAATCTGCACCTCTACCCCGAGCGCATCACACAGGCCGTCGAGGACAGCGTCCTCAAGCACCGCGCCTTCTATGAGCAGATCTTTGTGGTCTACGCCGATTGCGGCACAGGCGGGCTTCTGGCCGCCAAATGCGCCGCGCTTGGCGTCGATATGGTCGCCGGCCCGCATTGCTACTCCTTCTTTGAAGGCAACGCCGCCTTCGCCGCGCATGAAGACGAAATCACCGCCTTCTATCTCACCGATTTTCTGGTGAAACAGTTTGACGCCTTCGTCTGGAAGCCCATGGGCCTCCACAAAAACCCCGAGCTGCGGGATATGATTTTCGGCAATTACACAAAACTCGTCTATCAGGCCCAGACCCGCGACCCCGCGCTTGAAGCCAAAGCCCGCGACTGCGCCGCGCGCCTCGGCCTGGCCTATGAATACCGCTTCACAGGCTACGGCGATCTCGCCACAGCCCTCACAGACTTCACAGACTTCACAGCCCAAGCCGCCAAAACCTGACCCCGCTCCGCCCCGATCTGCGCTTTTTCTTTCTCAAAATATCCTGGGGTGAAGCCTCAAAAGCCCTTCAGCTTTTGGGGCTGAGGGGCAAAGCCCCTCACGGGTCGGATTTGCGTAGCAAATCCGACGCTCTTAGGCCTGTGCCGCCACCGCTCTGATCCGCTCGATCATCGCGCGCACACCATTGCTGCGCTGGGCCGAAAGATGGTCCTGCAGCCCGAGCCGCCCAAGCTCGCCCTGCGCATCCACAGCCAGAACCGCGCCCGGCTCAAGCCCGTTGTAAAGCTTGCGCAAAACGGCCACCAGCCCGCGCACAATCATAGCGTCGCTCTCGCCCTCAAAGCTGAAGACCCCGGCCTCGATCTTGGGGTGAAGCCAGACCTGGCTGGCGCAGCCCTCGACTTTGGTCGCCGGCACTTTCAACGCCTCCTCAAGCGGTGCCATCGCCTTACCCAGTTCGATCACATAGGCATAGCGCGCCTCCCAGTCCTCCAGAAACTGGAAATCATCCACAAGGTCTTCAAATGCCGCGCTGCTCATCCTGCATCCCTTCTCTTCCCGTCCGGTCTTTCGCCCCGAACCTCCCCCTGAAATAGGCCCCAAAGGGGCGAAGGTCCATATGCTTTCCCGTCTTTTCAAGCCGCCCGCAATCAGGTAGCAAGAGGCAAACCCCAAAGGCGGAGTGACAAATGCGGATCATCCTCACAACAGCTCTGGCCTCGGCCCTCGCCCTGTCAGGATGTGGCAAGAGCACGGGCGGCGCCAAATATAACCCGCTCAACTGGTTTGGCAAAAGCCGCAGCGAAGCGCGCGACAGCGGGCCGCAAAACCCGCTCATTCCCAAAGAATCCGCCTTCAAGCGCGGCCCCGCCGAGGATCAGAGCGTTCTGGTGGCGCAGGTTCTTGACATGACCCTCGAGCCGACAGCCGGCGGCGCGATCCTGCGGGTGACAGGTCTGTCCCCGACGCTCGGCGCTCACAATGTCAAGCTCGTGCCCGCGTTTGACCTTGATGAAGACGGCCCGCAAGAGCTGTTGAGCTACAGTCTGAAAGCCGAGTATTCCGCCCGCTCGCGGCCCGCCGCGCCGCCGCGCTCGCGCGAGCTGTCGGTTGCGGTCTTTCTCTCTGACGAGATGCTGCGCGGGGTGCGCAGCGTTCAGGTGTCAGGCGCAGAAAATTCCCGCTCCGTAAGGCGTTAAGCCACTTTCTTAAAGTGAAATAACCTGCACAGAGCGCCCCTTGACCGCAAGGGCAATCTGCCCGTCACAGAGCCGCAAGGCATCCTCGCCAAAGGCTTCCCGCCGCCAGCCGCTCAGCGCCGCCACATCCCGCTCGCCAGCCGCGATCATATCCAGATCACTGGCCGAAGCGATCAGCTTCGCCGCAACCCCCATATCTTCGGTCTTGGCCTTGAGCAACACCCGCAACAAATCGGCCAGCGCCGGATTCACATTGAGCTTTTCGCGCGTCTTGTCGCCCTGTGGCATATCCTCGGGCGCACAGGCCAGCCCCGCCGCCACAGCGGCCAGAATCCCCTCGGCAATCTCGCCCTTGCGCGCTTCGCGCAGCAACAGCCGCGAGCGCGACAGATCGTTCATATCCTTGGGCTTGGTCGAGGCCAGCTCGGTGAGCGCATCGTCCTTATAGACGCGGCTGCGCGGCACATTGCGGGCCTGCGCATAGGCCTCGCGAAACTTCGCCAGCTCGCGCACAACCGCCAGAAACTTGCCCGAACTGGTGCGCACCTTGACCCGCTCCCAGGCGCGGGCCGGATCAATCTGATAGGTTGCCGGCGAGGTCAGCACAGACAGCTCCTCGCTCACCCATTTGGCGCGCTTGTTCTTGGCCAGCTGGTCGCGCAAATATTCATAAATCTGGCGCAAATGCGTGACATCGGCCAAAGCATAGCTCTTTTGGGCCTCCGAGAGGGGCCGCCGCGACCAGTCGGTAAAGCGGCTGGTCTTATCCACCGTGTCCTTGGCGATCTTGCGCACCAAAGTCTCATAGCCAACCTGCTCGCCAAAGCCGCAAACCATCGCCGCCACCTGCGTGTCAAACAAAGGCGCAGGGATCACATCCCCATCGTGGAAAAAAATCTCAAGGTCCTGCCGCGCGGCATGAAACACTTTCACAACGCCCTCATCCGCCATCAGATCATACAGCGGCTGAAGCGAAATACCGCTCGCCAGAGGGTCGACCAGCACAGCGTTGTCATCGCTCGTTCCGGGCATGGCAAGCTGCACAAGGCAGAGCTTGGAATAATAGGTCCGCTCCCGCAAAAACTCTGTATCAACAGTGACATAGTCGTGGGTTGCGGCCTCTTGGCAATAGTCTGCCAGCTCTGCGGTCGTGGTGATCGTTCTCATGAAGGGGCTTGCTCTTGTGGTGTATGGCTCTCCCTTTACGCGAGCGCGCAAGGAATGAAAAGCGTCAGGGTAAAATCACCTTTCCCCATCGCGCAGAAGATTATCAGGGGAATTCTCAAGAGAATGTGCCATGGGATCTGCGGTGGGATGTTCCGTGGGATATTCCAGAGCGCGCCTTCGGCGGCGCGGCTCAGGGGTTTGCCCCTGATCATCAGAGCAGATCAGACAGTCAGGCCAGCAAATCGGGCCAGCAAATCGGGCCAGAAAATCGGGCCAGAAAATCAGGCCAGCAAAACAGGGCGTCTGTCCCCGCTCACAAACCGCCGCAGAACCGCCGGATAAAGACGATGCTCCGCCACAAGCACCCGCGCCGCCAGTGTTTCGGCGGTGTCCCCCGCCAGAACAGGCACACGCGCCTGCCCAAGGACCGGCCCGTCATCCAGCTTGGCCGTGACTTCATGCACAGTGCAGCCGGCCTCGCTGTCGCCCGCGTCGAGCGCCCGTTGATGGGTGTGCAGCCCCTTGTATTTGGGCAAGAGCGAGGGGTGGATATTGAGCATTCGCCCCTCCCACTCGCGTGTAAAGCCCTCGGTCAAAACCCGCATAAAGCCGCACAGACAGATCATATCGGGCGCATGGCGCAGCAAAACATCCTGCAACGCCGCTTCAAAGCCCGCTCGGTCCGCCCCGTAAGGGCGATGATCGACAACTTCTGTGGCAATGCCGAGCGCTTCGGCCTTGGCCAGCCCGCCGGCCTCGGCGCGATTGCTCAAAACAAGGCAGGGCCGCGCCGGATGATCCTGCGCCATGCTCTTCACTAGCGAGAGCATATTTGAGCCGCCCCCCGAGATAAAGAGCGCAACCCGCATCAGATCAGCGCGCCTGAATAGCGCACACCCTCGCCCGCGCTCACCCGGCCCAATACGCTGACCGTCTCGCCCTCGGCCTCCAGAAGCGCCTTGAGCCGCTCGGCCTCGCCCGCCTCCACCGAAAGGATCATGCCAATGCCCGCGTTGAACGTCTTAAGGAGTTCGGCCTCCGCCATTTGGCCTGTCGCCGCCAGCCATTTGAACACCGCAGGCAGCTCCCAAGCGTCAAGGTCGATCTCAGCGCCAAGGCCCTCGGGCAGAACCCGTGGCAGGTTTTCGGTCAGGCCGCCGCCGGTGATATGCGCCAGCGCATGAACGCCGCCGCTTTTCACAGCCGCCAAAGCCTGCTTCACATAAAGCCGCGTCGGCGTCAGCAAAGCCGCGCCAAGCGTGCCCTCGGCCCAGGGGCAGTCGGCGTCCCAGCCAAGGCCCGAGACTTCAACAAGCTTGCGCACAAGGCTATAGCCGTTTGAATGCACCCCGTCCGAGGCCAGCCCGAGCAGCACATCGCCCTCCACAACACCGCTTGGCAAATCCTGCCCGCGCTCCATGGCCCCGACAGCAAATCCCGCCAGATCAAAGTCGCCATCCGGATACATTCCGGGCATCTCGGCCGTCTCCCCGCCGATCAGGGCACAGCCCGAAAGCGCGCAGCCCTCTGCAATGCCCTCGATGATGCGCGCCGCCGTGTCCATCTCCAGACGCCCGGTCGCAAAGTAATCCAGAAAGAACAGCGGTTCCGCGCCCTGACAGACCAGATCATTGACACACATCGCCACAAGGTCGATGCCAACACCGTCCACTTCGCCGGTATCAATCGCAATGCGCAGCTTCGTGCCCCCCCCGTCTGTCGCCGCCACAAGCACAGGGTCGCTATAGCCCGCCGCCTTGAGATCAAACAGCGCGCCAAAGCCGCCCAGCCCCGACATCACGCCGGGCCGCGCCGTGCGCTTGGCCGCCGGCTTGATGCGCTCCACAAGCGCGTTGCCCGCATCAATATCTACGCCTGCATCCGCATAGGTGAGTCCGTCTTTGCCAGCCATTCTGAAGCCCCCATATCAAAGTTGCCCACGTCCTAAATCATCCCCTCCCGCATAGCAACGGCCCATGGACCGCCAGAGACACGCAAAGACTTGACGCCGCCCGTCTGTCTGCTAACCAGACGCTATGGCGGGCCTGTAGCTCAGTTGGTTAGAGCAGAGCGCTCATAACGCTTTGGTCGTAGGTTCGAGTCCTACCGGGCCTACCAAACCCACCGCCACACAGGCCACACAAGCCGCCAAACCTGCCACGCCCGCCAAGCAGACCAGCGCGGCCAAGCTCCTGCCCCTCAGCCCGTCTGCGCCCCGGCACGGCCCAAGAGGTCCCGCGCGATCCGCTCAAAAATCGCCGCGCCAATCGGCAAAATATCATCGGGAAAGTCATAATCCGGGTTGTGCAACGCCGCATAATCCTCTCCCGGCCCGAGACACAGCATCGCCGCCTTCGCATCCCAGCCAAAGACGCCAAAATCCTCGGACGCCCGCATCGGCACCCCCGCGCCGCTGTGCGCAATCTTGAGCGCATCCAGCGCCCGCGCCGCCACCTCATAGGCCTGCGCATCATTGATCGAGGCGGCAAAATGATCCTCAATCTCAAAAGTCACGCCCAGCCCGTATCGCTCTGCCGCCGCCTCGGCCTCGGCGCGCGCCGCGGCTTCGATCGCCCCAAGCCCGGCATCCTGCGTGCTGCGCAGCGTCGCAAACACAACGCCCTCTCCCGGCGCAATCCCGAACGACGGCTCGCCAAGCTGGATATGGGTCAGCGTCACAAGCCGAAACGCCTCATCCAGAGCGCCCCCCGTGCCAAGCGCCTCAAGCGCCGGCACAAGCTCGGCAATCGCGCGCGCCGGTGACACCCCGTCTTCAGGGTCCGCCGCATGAGAGGTTTTGCCGCTCAGCCTGATCTTCAAGCCCAGAGACGCACAGTTGATCAGCCCCGGCGCCGTCGAAACAAACCCGAAAGGCCGGCCCGGCTCCAGATGGATCGCAAACGCCCAATCCGGAGCAATCTCCCGATAGGCCGGGTCCGCCACAACCGCCTTGGCGCCGCTGCCGTCCTCCTCAGAAGGCTGGAACATCAAAACAACCCGCCCCTTGGCCACAGGCCCGCGCGCCAGCAACCGCCCCAAAGCCAAAAGCATGGTCATATGCCCGTCATGCCCGCACACATGGCTCTTGCCCGCACACTCTGAGGCATAATCGATCCTGTCGTTCTGTTCCTCGATCGGCAGCGCATCCAGCTCGGCGCGAAACAAAACCGTCGGCCCCGCCACCCCGCTGTCAAAAACCGCCGCAACCCCGTGGCCGCCCAGCCCGGTCAAAATCCGGCTCGGCGCGAGCGCCTCAAGCGCCGTCACAATCCGCCGCGCCGTCTCGCGCTCCTCGCCCGCCACTTCCGGAAAGCGGTGCAGCTCACGGCGAAACGCCGTCAGCTCCACAAGATCAAGATTTGTCAACATCCGCTCTCTCCAAGGCCGCCGCGCTCTTGCGC
>JAHBAM020000084.1 GCA_018500125.2 Roseobacter sp.
CCCCGCACCCCCCAGGATATTTTCAGAAAGAGGAAAGTCTAAATTTGGGCTTGGGCTGTCATGATTTGGCGGCCATCTCCGGCGCGGACCCAGAGGGTTTTGTCTTTCAGGCAGAGGGTGGCTGTTTCGCTGTGCATCAGGGGGGAGCTGGCGCGGAAGGCGAAGGCTTTGAGCGGGCCGAGCTGCTCTGTGGCCATCAGCATCAGGCGTTGGGCAAGGAGCGGGCCGTGAACGACCAGCCCTGTGTAATGCTCGACTGTGCGGGCATATGTTTCGTCATAGTGGATGCGGTGGCCATTGAACGTGAGGGCGGAGTAGCGAAAGAGCAGGGTTGATCCGAAGCTGTGCGTCTCTGCGAAGGTTTCATTTGTGGCGGCACGGGGCGGCACGGGGGCGGGCGCATCGGGCGCGGGATCTGCGCGGTAGACCAGCTCTTGATATTCGGTGAGCTTGAGGTGGCCTTCTTGGAGGATGTCATGGCGCAGGGTGACGAAGGCGAGCGGGCCTGTGCGGCCTTGCTTTTGCGTGGCTTGGCTCAGGGTTGTTTGCTTTTCGGCGCTCACGCCCGCGAGAAGAGGGGCTTTGAAGATCAGGCGCCCCCCGGCCCACATTCGGCGCGGCAGGCCGAAATCGGGGATCAGGGCGCTGCCTTTGGCGGGGTGACCGTCGCGGCCCAAGGCTTCGGGCGGCTCGGCCTGCCAGAAATAGAGCTGATGGAAGAAGGGCGGCAGCGGATCACCGGGCTGAATGCGGGCCGGCAGGCCGAGGCTTGCGGCGCAGGCATTGGCGCGGGCGGGATCGAGGATATCGGTTCTGTGTTCCATCGCATTCGGCCTATAGTGTCTGAAGGCAAAGTAACCGGCTGGGGAGGAATAACAAGATGGGCGTGAAGGCTGTGGCGCTGGACCATTTGGTCTTGACGGTGGCGGATCTGGCGCGGAGTGCTGCGTTTTATCAGGCGGTTCTGGGGATGCGCCACGAGAGGTTTACAGGCGCGGACGGAACGGAGCGCCATGCGCTTATGTTTGGGGCGCAGAAGATCAATCTGCATCAGGCCGGGGCGGAATTTGCGCCCCATGCGCGCCAGCCTGTCGCGGGGAGCGCCGATATTTGCTTTTTGCTTGAGGGCGCTGTGAGCGCGGCGCGGGAGGCGCTTGTGGCGCTGGGCGTTGCGATTGAAGCCGGGCCGCTTGAGCGCACGGGGGCGCAGGGGCGGCTTCTGTCGCTTTACATCCGTGATCCGGATGGAAACCTGATTGAACTTTCGCAGCCGCTTTAGGGGATCGTTACTTTTTTGTGCCAAGCCTGAGCGCGGTTTTCAGGCTGCGTTGACAGGCCCTTGGGGCGCTGCGACAAGGATTTGGTGTGTACGAGTAAAGGGCAGTTTTATGAAGATCGCGATGATTGGCACGGGATATGTGGGCCTTGTTTCCGGGGTTTGTTTTTCCGACTTCGGCCATGATGTTGTCTGTGTCGATATGGACCCGGCGAAGATCGATACGCTCAAGCGCGGCGAGGTGCCTATTTTCGAGCCGGGGCTTGAGAGCTTGATGGCGAAGAATGTCGCGGCGGGGCGGCTCAGCTTTACCACCGATCTTGTGGCGGCTGTGCAGGGTGTGGAGGCGGTGTTTATTGCAGTGGGCACGCCGACACGGCGGGGCGACGGCCATGCCGATCTGACCTATGTTATGGCGGCGGCGGAGGAAGTGGCGCGGGCGCTCACCGGATATGCTGTGATTGTCACGAAGTCGACTGTGCCTGTGGGCACCAACCGGCAGGTGAAACAGGCGGTGCGCAAAGCCAACCCGGCGCTTGACTTTGATGTGGCCTCCAACCCCGAATTCTTGCGCGAGGGCGCGGCGATTGACGATTTTATGAAGCCGGACCGTGTTGTGCTCGGGGTGCAGAGCGCGCGCGCGGATGAGGTGATGCGGGAGGTGTATCGCCCGCTTTTCCTGCGGGATTTTCCGATTGTCACGACCGATCTTGAGAGCGCGGAGATGATCAAATACGCGGCAAACGCATTTTTGGCGACCAAGATCACCTTTATCAACGAGATTGCGGCGCTCTGCGAACTGACGGGGGCGGATGTGAAGCAGGTCAGCAAGGGAATCGGGCTGGACGGGCGGATTGGCAACAAGTTTCTTCATGCGGGGCCGGGCTATGGCGGCTCGTGTTTTCCCAAGGATACGAAGGCTTTGGCGCGGATCGGGCAAGAGCATGGCTTGCCGATGCAGATCACCGAGACGGTGATTAAGGTCAATGAAGAGATCAAAGACCGGATGATCCAGAAGCTGCTTGACCTTGTCGACGGGAGCTTCAACGGCAAGATTGTTGTGGTGCTTGGAGTGACGTTCAAGCCGAACACGGACGATATGCGCGCCAGCCCTGCGCTCAAGATTGTGCCTGCGATGATCGGCGGGGGCGCGAAACTGCGTGTTGTGGACCCGCAGGGGCGGCATGAGGGCGAAGCGCTGCTTCCGGGGGTGCAGTGGAGCGAGGACGCCTATAAGGCGGCGCAGAATGCGGATCTGATGGTTATCCTGACGCAGTGGAACGAGTTTCGAGCGCTTGATTTGAAGCGGATTGCGAAGAAAATGAATGCGCCCAAACTGGCCGATCTTCGCAATATTTACTCAGAGCATGACGCCAAGAAAGCGGGCTTTGACGCCTATGTTTCGGTTGGACGGCGCGACTATTTTCGCAAGGATGACTGAGCAACGGCCGGGCACGAGCGCGGCGCGGTGCGCCTAGCCGGTGAGCGGGGTCGTCGCTTTTTCGGCGTGAGCCGTGTCTTTGATGATCCAACGGGTCACGATGGAGCGCGCGAGGCTTTCGTCGTGCTGTGTGATGGCGCTGCGGATGTCGCGCATGGCATTGGCGACTTCGATTTCGGAGAGCGCGCTTTCCTGCACCCGCAGGATTTTGGGGTGTGGAGTTGTGAGCATATCAGAGGAGATGAGCAGCTCTTCGTGGAGCTTTTCGCCGGGGCGCAGACCGGTGATCTCGATTTCGATATCGCCTTTCGGATGGTCGGCATCTTTCACAGAGTAGCCCGACGCCTCGATCATCTGGCGCGCCAGCTTGGCAATGGGCACGGGCGCGCCCATGTCGAGCACGAAGACATCCCCACCGCGAGAATAGGAGGCCGCGAGCAGAACGAGCCGCGCGGCTTCTGTTATTGTCATGAAGTATCGTGTGACTTCTGTATGGGTGAGCGTGACGGGGCCGCCTCTGGCGATTTGCTCGCGAAAGAGCGGAATGACCGAGCCAGAGGAGCCGAGCACATTGCCAAAGCGCACCATAGAGAAACGCGTGGTTTCGCTGCGTGAGGCAAGATCTTGAAACACAAGTTCGGCGAGCCGCTTGGAGGCTCCCATGACACTTACGGGCCGGACGGCCTTGTCTGTCGATATCAGCGTGACCCGTTCAACCCCTGCCGCGCGGGCCGCTTCGGCGACAATTTTTGTGCCCAGAACATTGTTTGCCAGCCCTGCGATGGCGTTGTCTTCGACCATGGGCAGGTGTTTGTAGGCTGCGGCGTGAAGCACGATGTCGATTTTGTGGCGGGCGAGCGTGTGCTCGATCAGGGATTTGTCTGTGATCGAGCCAAGCACAGGCTCTATTGTGACCGTGGTCGGCAAGTCGACCAGCTCTTTGTGGATGGTATAGAGCGCCAGTTCGGAGTGATCCAGAAGCACGAGGCTCTCGGGGTTGCAGCCTGCGATCTGGCGGCACAATTCGGAGCCGATCGAGCCGCCCGCGCCCGTGATCAGAACGCGCTTGCCTGTGTAGCTGTCTGTCACTTTGGGCAATTCATGGGAAAGATGCCCGCGGCCAAGCAGCTCGTTGAGCCGGACCGGCGCGCCTTTGGAGCCGATCGAGCCTTTGCTGAGCAGGGTCGCAAAGCTTGGCAGAGAATGAACCTCGCAGCCCAATGTGCGCAGTTTATAGGCCAGACGCGCCTGTTCGATCTGCGACGAGGGCAGGCAGAGCACGATCCGGTCGATGCTTTCTGTTTTGACCAGTTCGGCCAGTTTGACAGGCGAATAGACCGGCGAGCCTGCGATCATCAGGCTTTGCAATGTCGGGTTTTCGTCAATGAAAGCGACCAGTTCGAGGCTGTCGTCTGATTGTAGGGCCATGGCGAGCTGTTCGCCGGTCTGGCTCGCTCCGTAGACGAGAATGCGCGTGCGTGTGCTGTCTTTTTGATAGGCGTGAATAAGCATTTGGCGCATGATCATGCGCAATGTGACCGTGCAGAGGAGCAAG
>JAHBAM020000242.1 GCA_018500125.2 Roseobacter sp.
ACCGGCAACGCCGCCCAGCACACCAACGCCGCCCGCAACAGCCGCCGCCGTCCCCAAGCCGCCACCAAGCCCGGTCAGAAGCCCGGCCCCGAGCATCGACACCTCGTCATCCTGGCCCATAACCGCGTGGGCAACTTCAGTGCCATCGACAAAGATCAGATCATCGCCCGCGCCGTATTTGCCCCAGGTCTCGGCCACACCATACTGGCCATAAAGCTCGCCATTGGCACCATCCACCAGCGTCACCTCGCTGATATAGGTATCCGCCGAGACATAGAGCTTCGCCACCGGCGTGCCCGATCCGTCAAAGTAGTTTTCCAAAAGGATCACACGCCCGTCCGCAAGCGTGATCTCAAGATTTGTGCCCGCGCGGCCATAGCTGACAATGTCGCTTTGCCGAAGGTTAAAGGAATACTCCCCCCCCGCACTCGCCTGAATTGTTGTTAGATTTTGGTCCGCCGATACATTTCCACGATCGACAGAACCCGTGCCACCACGGGCAACGAAACTAATCGGTTTCATAAAACACCACCATTTGCCTCAACATGAGCAACGTCATTGAATGCGCCGCTTTTCTGTCACAATCGTTACGCATAAAAAACGCATTTGGATAGGGGCAATTTAGGGGGAACCCCAAAAATACCGCGTCATACCTGATATATAAGGGCCTTTTCGTTGCAGGCCTGCAACAGCTCGCGCCGCCCCCGACTCACAATAAGCGCCGCATATGTGCCCCTGATGCGTCGCCTCGGGCGCTATTTCAAAAACACCTGCCCCTGCATGGTCGCCGGTATATCGGCGCCCAACCGGCTCAAAATGGTCGGCGCAAGCTGCAGCTGGTTGATCTCGCTGTCCCGCTCAGGCCCCTGCCCTGCGCCAAAATAATAGAGCGCCGTCAGCTGCTGCAAATCATCATGCCCGCCGTGATGCCCGCGCGCGTCCTGCCCGTGGTCGGCTGTCACAATAATCTCATAGCCCATGGCCCGCCACTTATGAACAAACGGGGCCAACATCTCGTCCATCACAAAACAGGCATGATCCATCTCCTGACAATCATGGAAAAACCGGTGCCCCATGCTGTCCAGCGTGCAGCTGTGCAACATCCCGTAGTCCAGCCCGAAGCGCGCGCACAGATTGGTCAGCGTGCCAAAAAGATCCACATCACACGGCGTCATCTGGTTGCTCTGCCCATAGCCCGTCATCGTGTGAAACCGCCCGTGGTTGATCGTCGCGCTGTCCGGCTCGTCATATTCAATGTCGCGCACATAATCAAAAGGATGGCGATTGAAAAACTCGCTCCAGAAACTATGCGCCACAGCCCCCGTCACCCCGCCCGCCTTGCGCACGGCCGCAAAGATGTCTTCTTCTTTCAAGCGAAACACATTGCCATTGCCGGTGCAGCCATGCTCCTGCGGGCTGACCCCAGTGTGCAGGCTCGCATAGCAACTCGCCGAAATCGACGGCAAAACCGCACGGTGCACAAAGCGCTGCGCCGCGCCACTCTCCACCCAGCCCTCCAGATTGCCAAACAACCTGTGAAAATTGCGCAGCGGCACACCATCCAGAACAATCAACAAAAGCTTACGCTTCATCCCCAGATCTCCCCGGCCAAAGGCACGCCCTCACAACACGCCCATGGGCTTTTTCTTTCTTCAAATATCCTGGGGAGAGCGCGAGAGGGGCAAAGCCCCTCTCGCCCCGGTCGGATTTGCAAAGCAAATTCGAGCGGCTCAATTCCCCGCACTCTCCATCTTTCGGTTGGCAATCACCTCTTCCAGCCACCCGAGCTTCATCTCGGGCACCGAGCTGAGCAAAAGATCGGTATAATCGTCAAACGGCGGGCGCAAAACCTCGGTCTTCGTGCCATAGCGCACCACTTCGCCCTGATACATCACGGCAATGCTGTCCGCGATGGCGCGCACCGTGGCCAGATCATGGGTGATAAAGAGATAGGCCACATCCTCGATCTTCTGCAAATCCAGCAAAAGCTTGAGAATACCATCCGCCACAAGCGGGTCCAGCGCGCTGGTCACCTCGTCACAAATGATCAGCTTGGGCTTGGCCGCAAGGGCGCGCGCGATACAGACCCGCTGCTTTTGCCCGCCGCTGAGTTCGGCGGGGTAGCGGTCCTGAAAGCCGCGGCCCAGTTCGATTTCGTCTAGAAGCTCCTGAATGCGCGCCTGCTTTTCTGCGCCGCGCAATCCGAAATAAAACTCGAGCGGCCGCCCGATGATCGTGCCCACGGTCTGGCGCGGGTTCATCGCTGTATCGGCCATCTGGTAGATCATTTGCAACTCGCGCAGATCCTCGCGGGGCCGCGTGCGCATCACAGGGTTGAGGTCGCGCCCGGCAAAATGCACCCGCCCCTCGCGCTGCGGCAACAGCCCGGTGATAACCCGCGCCAGCGTCGATTTGCCCGAGCCGCTTTCCCCCACAACAGCCAGAGTCTGGCCGGGGTGCACTTCCACAGTCACATCCTTGAGCACATCAAACTTTGTGCCCTTATAGCGCGCGGTGATGTTCTCGCAGATCAGCACAGGATCGCTGGTGGGCTGCTTTTCCTCATGCTCGATCGAGCGCACCGAAACAAGCGCCTGAGTATAGGCTTCTTGCGGGCGGTTGATGATCTGGTCCACAGAGCCATATTCCACCATATCGCCCATCTTCAGCACCATGATATCATCAGACACCTGCGCCACAACGGCCAGATCATGGGTGATATAAAGCGCTGCCACCCCCGTGTCGCGGATGGCTTCCTTTATGGCCATCAGAACATCAATCTGCGTGGTCACATCCAGCGCCGTGGTCGGCTCGTCAAAGACAACAAGGTCAGGCTCTGGACACAGCGCCAGCGCGCTCATACAGCGCTGAAGCTGCCCCCCCGAGACCTGATGCGGATAGCGCCGGCCAATATTTTGCGGGTCCGGCAAGCCGAGCTTTTCAAACAAGACAATCGCGCGCGCCTCAGCCTCGGGTTTGGTGAATTTGCCATGGCGGATCGCCGCTTCGGTCACCTGCTCCAAAATCTGTTTGGCAGGGTTAAAGCTCGCCGCCGCTGACTGGCTCACATAGGTGACTTCCCCGCCCCGCAAGGCGCGCAGATCGCCCTTGGAGGTTTTCAAAATATCGCGCCCGTTGACCCAGACTTCACCCCCGGTCAGCTCAACACCGCCGCGCCCGTAGGCCATGCTCGCGAGGCCAATGGTCGACTTGCCCGCGCCGGACTCCCCGATCAGCCCGAGCACCTTGCCCTTTTCAAGGTCAAAGGAAACCCCGTGGACAATCTCGATATCATGCGGCTTTTCGCCGGGCGGATAGACCGTCGCGCCAATTTTGAGATCGCGCACTCTGACAAAAGCCTCGCTCATCCGCGGCCCCCTTTCAGGCTGGTGGTCCGGTTCAAAACCCAATCCGCCACAAGGTTCACCGAGATCGCCAATGTGGCAATCGCAATCGCCGGGTAAAGCGCCGCGCCGATGCCATAGATGATCCCGTCCTTGTTTTCCTTCACAATCCCGCCCCAGTCCGCCAAGGGCGGCTGCACGCCCAGCCCCAGAAAGCTGAGGGTCGAGATAAACAGAACCATAAAGATAAAGCGCAGGCCCAGCTCGGCCACAAGCGGGCTGAGCGCATTGGGCAGGATCTCGCGGAAAATAACCCAAAGCCGCCCCTCCCCGCGCAGGGATGCGGCTTCGACATAATCCATCACATTGATGTCCACCGCCACAGAGCGCGCCAGACGGAACACCCGCGTCGCATCCAAAAGCCCCATCACAAGGATCAGAACAGGCACCGTCACAGGCACCATCGCAAGGATCACCAACGCCAGAATAAGCGAAGGAATAGCCATCAACAGATCCACAAGACGGCTCAGAAGCTGGTCGGCCCAGCCGCCCAGAACAGCCGCAAGAAAGCCCAGCGTCGAGCCGGTGACAAAGCTCAGGATCGTGCCGGCGGTGGCAATAAAGATCGTGGTCTGCCCGCCATAGATCATCCGGGTGAGCAGATCGCGGCCAATATTGTCGGTGCCCAACAAATGCGCACCACTCGCAGGCTCCCAGACATCGCCGACAACCTCGGCCATCCCGTAGGGCGCAATCCAGCCGGCAAAAATCGCCACAAAGAAATAGACGCCTGTGATGATCAGGCCAATCAAGGCCGAAAGAGGGATAGTCTTGATCATTTCGGGTGCCTCAATCTTGGGTTCGCAAGGATCGAAATAATATCCGCAAGCATATTAAGCCCGATATAGATCGCCGCAAAGATCACGCCGCAGGCGAGCACCACAGGCACATCGCGCTTGGTCACAGCATCCACAAGGAACTGCCCCATACCCGGATAGACAAAGACCACCTCGATCACCACCACACCCACCACAAGATAGGCAAGGTTGAGCATCACCACATTCACAATCGGACTGACCGCATTGGGAAAGGCGTGTTTGGCAATCACATTGAAGATGCTCAGCCCCTTCAGCTCGGCGGTTTCAATATAGGCCGATTGCATCACATTGAGGATCGCGGCGCGCGTCATGCGCATCATATGCGCGAGCACAACAAGCGTCAGAACCATCACCGGAAGCATAATCGACTGGAGCTTTTGCCAGAGCGTCATACTGTCGTTGATCATTGCCAGCGCCGAGCCAAATCCGAGCTTCACCGCAAGGAAGTACACCAGCACATAGCCGATCAGGAATTCAGGAATAGAAATCGTCGTGAGCGTCACGCCCGAAATCAGCTTGTCAGGCCAGCGGTTGCGGTAGCGCACCGCCAGAAGCCCGAGGAAAATCGCCAGAGGCACCGAGACAATCGCCGCCCAGAACGCGAGGAACAGCGTATTGCCCAGCCGCTTGCCAACACTTTCGGCAATGTCCAGACGGTTGATAATCGACACCCCCATATCGCCCTGCAAGATGCCGCCGAACCATTCAAAATACCGTGTGGTGGCCGGGCGGTTGAGGCCCATCTCCTCGCGCAGGTTGGCAAGGCTCTCCGGCGTGGCCGCCTGCCCCAGCACCGCTTGCGCCGCATCGCCGGGCAAAGCCTCGGTCAACCCGAAAATCAGCACCGAGGCCGCAACAAGGAGGAGTATGCCCAGCGTAAACCGCTGGGCAATCAGTTTTATGATCGGATGCATGAAACTCTCTCGCTTACGCGAGCCATGTTTTATGCGTGATATATCCGTTCATCAGTTCGGCGTTCGGGTCGGTTTCCCAGCCCATAACATCGTTGCTCACCGCATCGACAAAGTCGTTGAACATCGGACAGATCAGACCGCCGGTGTCGCGCACGATATAGCCCATCTTCGAGTACATCTCCTTGCGCTTGGCGGTGTCAAGCTCGGCCCGCGCTTTCACAAGCAGATCATCAAACTCGGCGTTCTTGAAGTTGGTGTCGTTCCAATCCGCCGTTGAGAGATAGGCCGTGGTGTACATCTGGTCCTGCACAGGGCGACCGCCCCAATAGCTCGCACAGAACGGCTGCTTGTTCCAGACTTCCGACCAGTAGCCATCGTTCGGCTCACGCTTGATCTCAAGCGGAATACCCGCCTGTGCCGCTGTCTGCTGGAAGAGCGCTGCCGCGTCCACCGCTCCGGGGAAGGCCCCATCGGCCACGCGCAAAACAATCGGGCTGCCGTCATGACCCGACTTCTTGTAGTGCTCTGCCGCTTTCGCAAGATCAAACGCGCGCTGCGGAATGCTTGCGTCAAACAGCGGATAGGCCGCGTTGATCGGCATATCGTTGCCCACAGAGCCATAGCCTTGCAGGATTTTTTCAACGATTTCGCTACGGTTGATCGCATATTTCAGCGCCATACGCAGCTCGTTATTGTCAAACGGCGCTGTGTCTGCGTGCATGATAAAGACATAATGCCCCCGGCCCGGCGTCGAGTTCACCGTCAGGTTCGGCGCGCGGCCCAGCAGCCCGGCAATCTTGGGTTCGACCCGGTTGATCGCATGAACCTGCCCGCTCTGAAGCGCCGCTGTGCGCGCCGTCGCATCGTTGATCACGATGATTTCAACGCCATCATAATGCGCCGCATCGCCCCAGTAATTTTCGTTGCGCGAATAGACATGGCGCACGCCCGGCTCGTCGGCTTCAAGCTTGAACGGCCCTGTGCCGATGCCTGCGCCGGGGTTGTCCATGCCGCCGTTGGGCTGGATCACAAGGTGATAATCCGCAATCAGATAGGGCAAATCCGCGTTGGCTTCATTCAGCTCAACCTTGAGCGAGCCGCCGTCAACGCTGATGTTGGAAATCCCCTTCATGATGCCGAGCGCACCGGATTTTGACTCCTCGTTGGAATGGCGCTCCATGGTTTGAAGCACATCCTCTGGCGTCATGGTCTTGCCGTTGTGGAACTCGACATCCTGACGGATCTTGAACATCCAGGTCTTGGCATCCGCCGAGCTTTCAAAGCTCTCCGCCAGCTTGGGCGTCAGACCGCCATCGGCCCCGACTTCCACAAGCGTTTCGCCAAACTGGCGCCCGTTGTGAAACGGCACCTGGCTCGCATATGTCGCAGGATCAAGCGAGTTTGTGCTCTCGCCGCCCACAGAGCCAAGCTTGAAAACGCCGCCCTTTTTGGGCGTGCTCGCAGCCGCCGTCTTCGCCAGCATGGAGCTGGCCGCAGCCGCAGTCACACCCAAGGCGCTGGCCTTACCCATAAAGTCACGGCGCGAAAGCTTGCCTTGCGCCACGCGTTTTTTGAGATCGTCAAGTTCGTTGGTCATTCTGGTCTCCCGGTTGATGTCTCACCGCTTCGAGGCGGCTTTTGTTGATTTCTGAGTCAAGAAAAGCCGATTGCGTCTGAGACAGCAAGGGTTTTCTCGTGACAGTTTCGTTATGAAGCTCACATCAGATCGCGCGCAATGGTCTCCTCGACATCGCGCGCATAGATCAGAACGTTGTTCTCATAGGCCTCAAGCCGCCCGCTCACATAAAAGTTGTCGCGGTCACTTTTCATCTCTGCATAGGTCTCGGTGCGCAATATTATGTCGTCGCGCTCGGTTTCCTCGCTCCAGTGGGTGCGCCCGCGCGCCGAAAGCGGATCATCAGGATGAATCACCCATGTCTCCCGGCTCACCCCGCCGCTGACAAGCCCGTGCCCCCTGTCGCGCCGCTTGCCAAAATCGTCATTGATGATCAGCGTGATCAGCCCGGTTTCATGGTCGATTTCCTGACGCTTCTCGTTGCGCGGCGCGCGCAATTCCTCTGTTTGCCAGCCCGCAGCGCCCGTCGCCTCCTCAAAGCTCCATTCCTCGGCCTGCGCCAATGCCCGCTCCGGCAGGCCCAAGCTGCCGCCCAGAACCGTCAGGCGCCCGGCCTCAGGCGAGGGCCAGATCAAGGGCCAGTAAGCGGTGGAAATCGCAACCGAAATCCGGTGGCCTTCCGGCACCCGATAGGCGATATGATCCAGCTCGATCGCAATCTCGACCGCCTCTCCGAGCGGCATTTCCTCGGGCGTGGCCGAGCTATTGCGATGGGTCAGATTGAGCACCCCGAAGCTCACCCGCGTGCGCGCACCGTCCGGGTGCACATGGTTGAGCCGGACACAGATCTGCCCCTGCGCCGTCTCGCTCGCCACCCTCAGGCGCAGCTTGGGCCGCCCGACAATATCAACAGAGCGCGCAAGCGCCGCTCCGGTCCAGACCGCAGAGTATAGGTCATCCCCGCGCTGATCGTCTGACAGCTCAGGCCCACGGCCAATCGCGTAATATTCTCCGCCGCCCAGCCCGCAGTGCTGGGGCGAGGCGATCTGCACATGGGCCTCCCCCGCCGCGCCAAGCTGCCCCGCCGCGCCGAGGCGATAGTCACAAAACGCCCCCGCCGTGGCCCCATCCGCGATCCAGACGCCCTCGCGCGGCGCATTGAAGCGGCTGGGGCGATAGCCCTCCATCACATAGCCGCGAAACGCGGGGTCCGTCTCGACCCCGGTCTCGATCCCCTTGAGCCACTTGTCCCACCAGCGCTTGGCCTCCTGCAAAAAGCCGATCCGCGGCTCGGGCACGGCAATATGCGGATAAAGATGCACCCAGGGGCCGCTGATCCCCTTGGCGCCCTCGATATTCTCGACCAAAGCCGGCACGGCGTTCTTATAGCCATCCGCCCAGCCGCCAATCGCCAAGACCTTGGCCTTGATCCGGCTGTAATCCTCACAGACAGAGCCATGTTGCCAGAAGGCGTCGCGCCGCTGGTGCTTGAGCCAATTGGCAATCAGGAAAGGCTCGTTCTGCAAGCGCTCCATCCAGATCTCGCGCCAGTCCTCGCGCAAGGCCGGGTCCGGCGGGCGGCTTGAATAGGCCCACATGGTCGAGGACCACGCGAGATTTTCGTTGAGCAAACAGCCGCCCTTGTAATGGATATCATCGGCAAAGCGGTCCACGGTCGAGCAAATGCTGATCACCGCCTTCAAAGGCTCTGGCTGCAAAGCGGCGGTCTGCAAGCAGTTGAACCCGCCCCAGCTGATGCCCTGCATCCCCACAGTGCCACTGCACCAGTCCTGCGCCGCAAGCCAGTCGATCACCTCGCAGGCGTCCTCAAGCTCCTGCTGGGTGTATTCATCCTCCATGTGGCCATAGCTGTCGCCATTGCCGCGCATATCCACCCGCACCATGGCATAGCCCCGCGCGGCCATCCACGGATGGCTGATCTCGTCGCGCCCGCAGGTGCCGTCGCGCTTGCGATAGGGCAGATGCTCAAGAACCGCCGGCACAGGCGCCTCCCCCGCATCCGCAGGCATCCAGACCCGCGCCGAAAGGCGCACCCCGTCGGGCATCACAATCCCCATATCGGGGATCTCGATGACCTCCCGCAAACCTTGTTCTCTTAAATCTTGCTCGCTCATGAGGCCGAGTGTGGCCGTCGTCCCGCCAAAGTCAAGCGCCTCCTAGCCCGCAAGCCGCAATGGCTCGGCCGGCGAAGACGCGCTGTCTGCCCCCCCTGAACTTTCTGAGCTGTCTGAGCTGTCTGGTCTTTCGGCTGCGCCCCATGTCATGCTGATCGCACAATAGGGCTTGCCCCCGTAGTCCACCGGCGCCCCCACAAGCGCCGCCTCAAAGCCGATGCCGCGCACAATCGTGGCAAAGCTCTTACGGGTAAAGGCAAGCAGCTCGACCGCGCCCGCCTCCTCCAGAAACTCGGCAATCGTGAGAAAAAGAGCCGTGAGCGCCGCTTTGCCCGAAGCCTCCAGCCGGCTCACTTCCCAAATGGTGCTCGCCGATGGCGCCCCGCGGCTGCCAAGAATACCAGAGGGAATCCCCGGCAAAAGCCCCAGTGTCGCATCGCGGATCATATAGCTGTAATCCATCGCCCCATAAGACACCCGCGCCGATGTCGGCAGCAGCCGCGCATAGCCCTCGACCTGCCCGCCCCGCTCAATCAGGATATAAATGGTTTCGGCGCGGTCATACTGGTCCTGCTCGATATGCTCACTGTGCGGAATATCCCACCCCAGCCTCTCATAAAAAAGCGCGCGGCGCTGGCGCAAATGCTCATGCACAAGCGCGCCATACACGCCGCGGTTTTGGTCACTCACAACAATACGGTTCCACATCACACAGTCCCCCAAGCCCGGCCAGAGCGCAGACAGCCCCGAAACGCCAGCCCGTCCAGAAGACACAACCTTGGGTTGTATTGCAAGCCGAAAGACCACCCCGCCGCAGGCAAGCGCCACCGTGACGCACCACAGCCAAGGCCAGCGACTTGGTCAGCCTAAACTCTGGTCGGGAAAAATCCGGCCAAGACAGTGCCCAAGACAGAGGCCGAAATAAGGAGCTGAATCACTCGGGCGTGGTTTCGCAAAGCTCGTTGAGCAGATCCAAAAGCGCATCCAGCTTCTCCTGCCCGACCCGCTCGCGCAGCTGCTCGGCAATCACAAGGCTCTCGGGCTGGGCCGCAACCAGCATATCCCGCCCCGCCTGGGTGATCCGGACCTGCACACGGCGGCGATCCTCCGGATGCCCCTTGCGCGCAATCAGCCCCTTTTTTTCCAAAAGCTGCATGATCCGTGTCAGCGACGGGTTGAGCAAACAGGCCGCCTCGGCGATTTCTTTGGGGTCCATCATGCCGCGCTCATCCAGAACGCGCATCACGCGCCATTGCTGTTCGGTCACCCCGATCTTGGCCAGCAACTGCCGGTACGGCGCCATAATCGCCTCGCGCCCGCGCAGCATGGCAATCGGCAAAGACCGCCCCGTGCTGGGAAGAAGGTTTGCCGCTGTGCAGTTCTGGTCTGGATCGGTATCGCTCATGCGCCCCTTTATGCGAACTATAGGCTTTTGAGCAAGCAGTTTAGATATGACTGCGCCCTGAAGGGTCGCACGGGCTGCGCCAGCGCCTTCGAATTTGCTTCGCAAATCCGACCCATGCGAGAGGGCGCTGCCCTCTCGCGCTCTCCCGGGATATTTCCAGAAAGAAAAAGAGGAATAGGCCGTGCCCACTTCCCTGCCCACCTCTCCTCTGCCATAATGGCCAAAACCCATAACAAGACGAGCAGCGGCAATGTCAGACGATCTTCTTTCCGGCGCGGGCGCCAGCCCCGACAGCTACGACGCATCCTCTATTCAGGTGCTCGAAGATATGGAGCACGTCCGCCTGCGGCCCGGAATGTATATTGGCGGCAAGGACGACCGCGCGCTGCACCATATGGTCGCCGAAATCATCGAAAACTCGATGGATGAAGCGGTGGCGGGCCCCGCCACACGGATCGAAGTCGACCTGCACGACCACGGCCATGTTTCCGTGCGCGACAACGGCCGCGGCATCCCGACCGGGCCGCACCCCTCCAACCCGGAGAAATCGGCCCTCGAGATTATTTTTTGCACCCTGAACGCGGGCGGCAAATTCTCTGGCGACAGCTATGAGACCTCGGGCGGCCTGCATGGCGTCGGGTCTTCTGTTGTCAACGCCCTGTCAGATCATCTGCGCGTCGAAGTGGCGCGGGGCAAAGAGCTTTTCGCCATGGAGTTTTCCCGTGGCGTGCCGCAAGGCAAGCTCGCCAAAGTCGGCGCCGCACCCAACCGCCGCGGCACCTCCGTGACCTTTCACCCTGACGCCGACATCTTCGGCTCTCTCAAGCTCAAGCCCGCCCGGCTCTTTGCCATGGCGCGCTCCAAGGCCTATCTCTTCTCCGGCGTCGAGATCCGCTGGAAAACCGCCCAAACCGATGGCGACACGCCCCAAGAGGCCACCTTCCACTTCCCCGGCGGCCTGTCGGACTATCTCAAGGAAGTCATGGGCGGCGCGACGACCTACTCTGACAGCCCCTTCGCCGGCACCGTGTCGTTCGAAAAGTTCGAGCGCCCCGGAAAAGTCGAATGGGCGATCAACTGGACCCCCTCCCGCGACGGCTTCATCCAGAGCTACTGCAACACCGTGCCCACCCCCGAAGGCGGCACCCATGAAGCCGGCTTCTGGGCCGCGATCCTCAAGGGCATCAAGGCCTACGGCGAACTTGTGGGCAATAAAAAGGCCGCCCAAATCACCCGCGAAGACCTCACCACAGGGGCCGGCGCGCTCGTGAGCTGCTTCATCCGCGAGCCGGAATTTGTCGGCCAGACCAAAGACCGCCTCGCCACCGTCGAGGCGCAGCGCATGGTCGAAAACTCGGTGCGCGACCACTTTGACAACTGGCTCGCAGCGGACACGAAATCCGCCGGCGCGATCCTTGATTTCCTCGTGCTGCGCGCCGAGGAGCGCCTGCGCCGCCGGCAGGAAAAAGAGACTTCGCGCAAAACCGCAACCCAAAAGCTCCGCCTCCCCGGCAAACTCACCGATTGCTCCTCCAAAACCCGCGAGGGCACCGAACTGTTCATCGTAGAGGGCGACTCGGCGGGCGGCTCGGCCAAAATGGCCCGCAACCGCACCAATCAGGCGCTCCTGCCCCTGCGCGGCAAAATCCTCAACGTCCTCGGCTCGGCCTCCTCCAAGATCGGCACCAATCAGGAAATCGCCGACCTCACCCAAGCGCTCGGCGTCGGCCTCGGCACCAAATTCAACGTCGATGATTTGCGCTATGACAAAGTCATCATCATGACAGATGCGGATGTCGACGGCGCCCATATCGCCGCCCTCCTGATGACCTTTTTCTTCACCCAGATGCGCCCGATGATCGACCACGGCCACCTCTACCTCGCCTGCCCGCCACTCTACCGCCTCACCCAGGGCGCGCGGCGCCTCTATGTCGCCGATGACGCCGAAAAAGAGCGGATGTTACACAAGGGCCTCGGCGGCAAAGGCAAGATCGACGTGCAGCGCTTCAAAGGCCTTGGCGAAATGGACGCCAAGGATTTGAAAGAAACCACGATGGACCCGAAATCACGCAAATTGATCAGAGTCACGATCGACGAGGACGAACCGGGCCAAACCGGCGACCTCGTGGAACGGCTCATGGGCAAAAAACCCGAACTGCGCTTCCAGTATATCTCCGAAAACGCGCGGTTTGTTGAGGAGCTGGATGTGTAAAGCGCGCCACGCCCCACTCTAGGGTGCGCATTCACAGCGCACCACG
>JAHBAM020000100.1 GCA_018500125.2 Roseobacter sp.
CAGGTTGTGGACGAGCGCGAAAAGAAGGGTCTGCGGGTTGAAGCCGAGTTTATTGGTGTGCGTGAGGTGGCCATCCACTCCGCCGAGTTCCATGCGGCAAGTGGCACAGCCGAAATTTCTATGAGATTTATCGGCGAGCTGACATCTGTTGTGCGCGATCAGGCGGGCGAGATTGTTGAGGGCAAAGAGGGCAAAGTCAAAACCCAGAAAGATATTTGGACGTTCGAGCGCGAAATGGGTGTGAACGATCCGAACTGGATTTTGGTTGCCACGGGTGAATGAGGCGTATTCTTTTAGCGGCAATAACGGCTGGGCTGGTCATGACAGGAGCTGCAAGCGCCGCTGAAGAACCGGATGTGCGGCTTCTCGATTTTTCGGAGCTGGACGGCTGGGACGATGACGACCACGCCGAGGCGCTGGCGGTTTTTTTGAACACCTGCCGCGATATGAAATCGCCCGACTGGAAGGGCCTGTGCCGTGTAGCTGAGGACCAGACCAACGCCAAGGCCTTTTTCGAGATGTTTTTCCGCCCCGTCGAGATCAGCGATGGGGCGCCTGCGCTGTTCACGGGCTATTTTGAGCCGGAGCTGGAGGGCGCGTTGTCTCCTTCGGCGCGGTTCCGCTTTCCTGTTTACAGGCTTCCGCCAGAGGCGCGGGACGGCACATGGCTGAGCCGTCGCGAGATAGAAGAATCCGGCGCGATGCAGGGCCGCGGCCTTGAGATTGCCTGGGTGGATGATGCGGTAGAGTTGTTCTTTTTGCAGATTCAGGGTTCGGGGCGGATAAAGCTTGCGGACGGGCGGCATATTCGCGTGGGCTATGGTGGCAAGAACGGGCATGAATATCGCTCGGTCGGGCGCGAGCTTGTGCGGCGGGGCATTTACACGGCGCATCAGGTCTCTGCCCAAGTGATCAAGAACTGGGTGCGCCGCAACCCGATCGACGGGCTGGAGCTTTTGCGGCACAACCCGTCTTATGTTTTCTTTCGCGAAGTCAATGAAGTGCCCGCAGAGCTTGGCCCGCTTGGTGCGATGAACCGCTCTGTAACCGAGATGCGCACGGTGGCGGTTGATCCGCGCTATACGCCGCTGGGAGCGCCTGTTTGGGTGGAAAAGAACGGCAAGGGCAAGATCCGCAGGCTCATGATTGCGCAAGATACCGGCTCGGCGATCAAGGGAGCGCAGCGCGCCGATATTTTCTTTGGGACGGGTGATGAGGCGGGGCTGAGAGCAGGGCGGTTGAAAGACCCCGGACGGATGATTGTTTTGATGCCGATCCAGCGGGCCTATGCCTATTTGCCAGTGGATGCGCAATGAGTCGCCGCAAGCTCCATAAAGACGAGCTTGAGCTTTGGGGCAAGGTGGCCGAGACGGCTGTGCCGATGCACCCCAAGAGAGCCAAGGCAAAGGACGCTTTGCGCGCCTCAAAGCCGGCGCCCAAGAGGGTGATCGAGGCTCTGCCGAGCTTTGAGATATCAGCCCGGACGCAGGGCTATCAGCCTGCGCATGATATTTTGCCTGATATTCGCGAGCGTGTGAAAAAAGCGCCGGTGCAGATGGACAAGAAGGCGCATGGCAAGCTCAAGCAAGGCAAACTGAAGCCTGATGCGAAGATTGATTTGCACGGAATGACACAAGATCAGGCGCATCCGCGACTGACGGCTTTTGTCATGAAGGCCTATCAAAACCAGAAGCGCCTGTTGCTTGTTGTGACCGGAAAGGGCAAGCCTCGGGACGAGGGCGGGCCTATTCCTGTGCGGCTTGGCGTGTTGCGCCATCAGGTTCCGCAGTGGCTTACGACGCCGCCTCTGGCGCAGCTTGTCTTGCAGATCAGCGAGGCGCATTTGCGGCATGGCGGTGGCGGCGCTTATTATGTTTATCTGCGCCGCCAGCGCTGACTTATTTCAACAGGTTGAGAAGATATTGCCCGTAGGCATTTTTGGCAAAGCCCTCGGCGCGGCTTTGCAGCTCGGCGGCTGTGATCCAGCCACGCGAAAAGGCGATCTCTTCGGGGCTGCCGACTTGCAAGCCTTGCCGCTCGGACAGGGTGCGCACAAAGTTTCCGGCGTCAAGCAGCGACCCATGTGTGCCCGTATCAAGCCAGGCGTAGCCACGGCCCATTTGCTGAACATTGAGGAGGCCATCGTGAAGATAGCTTTCGAGGAGCGAGGTGATTTCAAGCTCGCCGCGCTCGGACGGCTGCACATGGGTGGCGCGCTGTGGGGCGGAGCCATCGAGGAAATACAGCCCTGTCACAGCGTAGTTTGACGGCGGGTTTGCAGGCTTTTCGACGATTGATTTGACTGTGCCGTCCTTGGCAAAATCGACAACGCCATAGCGCTCGGGATCGGCGACGCGGTAGCCAAAAACGGTGCCGCCAGTTTCAAGCTGATCGGCGGTGGCAAGCACGTCGGGCAGGCCGTGACCGAAGAAGATATTGTCGCCCAGAACCATCGCGCTGGGCGCGCCATCAAGAAAATCTTCGGCAAGAAGATAGGCCTGTGCCAAGCCGTCGGGCGAGGGCTGTGTGATATAGGTGAGGTTGAGGCCCCATTGTGAACCGTCGCCCAAACTGCGCTGGAATTGCTCCTGGTCTTGCGGTGTTGTGATGAGTGCGATGTCGCGAATCCCGCCGAACATGAGCACCGAAAGCGGATAGTAGATCATCGGTTTGTCATAGATCGGCAAGAGCTGTTTTGAGATGCCCATCGTGATCGGATAGAGGCGCGTACCGGAGCCGCCTGCGAGGATGATGCCTTTGCGTTGTGTCATATTAACTCACTTATTACTTTAACCAGCTCTTTTTTCCAAAGAGGCTGAACTATGTTGAAATCTGACCGGATAGAAGCACAATCGAGCCTCGAATTGAGGGGTCGCTTGGCGGGGGTCGGGTAGTCTGAGGTTGCTATGCCTGTCACAGTGATCGCACGATTGTCTTGCAAAAATATTTCACGGGCGAAATCGGCCCAGCTTGCGTCTGGCGCGCCGGAAAAGTGGTATGTGCCGCTTTTCGATATGTCTTGCGCTATTTTTGCACAGGCGGCAGCAATGGCGCTGGCTGGTGTTGGCCCGCCGATCTGATCTGCGACGATGTTGAGCGCATCGCGGCTTTCGGCCAGGCGCAGCATGGTTTTGACAAAGTTGGTGCCATGCGCGGAAAAGACCCAAGAGGTGCGCAAGATCGCGTGAAGCGCGCCGCTTGCGCGGATGGCCTCTTCACCGGCAAGCTTGGTGCGGCCATAGGCGTTGATGGGAGCGGTTGGCGCATCAGGCGCGCGGGCCTGTTCGCCGCTGCCGTCAAAGACATAATCGGTCGAGATATGAACGAGAGGGATAGCCAGCGTGGCACAAGCGCGGGCCATAGCGCCCGGAGCCACAGCGTTTATGGTATGGGCCAGCGCCTCTTCCTCTTCGGCGCGGTCAACGGCTGTATAGGCGGCGGCGTTGATGACGGCGTCAGGCTTGGCGGCGAGAATTGCCTTGGCGCAGGTCTCAGGGCTGGAAAGATCGGCGTCACCGCGACCAAGATATGTAAATTCGGGGTGAAGGCGGCGCAGCTCGCAAGCCACTTGACCTGTTTTGCCAAAAACCAGAATGCTCATGCGCGACCCAGCCTTTCGCCAACGCCCGCACGGGCCAGCAGCGGCCGCCACCATGCTTCGTTGTCCAGATACCAGCGCACGGTTTTTTCCAAGCCCTCTTCGACTGTGACGGAGGGCCGCCAGCCAAGCTCGTCGCGGATGCGTGTCGGGTCGATGGCATAGCGCAGGTCGTGGCCGGGGCGGTCTGTGACGAATTCGATGAGCTGTGCATAAGATGTGGTGGCTGGCTTGAGCTTGTCGAGAATGGCACAGATGGTTTGGACAAGCTCCAGATTGCTACGCTCGTTTTCGCCACCGATGTTGTAGCTGCGGCCAAGCGCGCCTTTTTCGAGCACCAGCAAAAGCGCATCGGCATGGTCTTCGACATAGAGCCAGTCGCGGACATTTTCGCCCTTGCCGTAGATCGGGATCGGCTTGCCAGCGAGGGCGCTGAGGATCACCACGGGGATCAGCTTTTCGGGGAAATGGTAGGGACCATAGTTGTTTGAGCAGTTTGTCAGCACAACGGGCAAGCCGTAGGTTTCGGCCCAAGCGCGCACGAGGTGATCTGAGCTGGCCTTGGAGGCCGAATAGGGCGAGCGGGGGTCATAGGGCGTCTCTTCGGTAAACTGCCCTGTGGCGCCGAGCGAGCCGAAGACTTCATCTGTCGAGATGTGGTGAAAGCGGAAGGCCTCGGGCCTGCCGCGCGCTTCCCAATTGGTCCGCGCGGCCTGAAGCATATTGTAGGTGCCCATCACATTGGTCTCAAGAAAGGCCAGCGGGCCGTCAATGCTCCGGTCGACATGGCTTTCGGCGGCGAGGTGCATCACGGCGTCGGGTTGGTGCGCCTTGAACACAGCGTCGAGGCTGGCCAGATCGCGAATGTCGGCTTGGACAAATGTGTAAAGCGGGCTGTCTGCCACGCTTGCCACGTTTTCAAGGCAGGCTGCATAGGTGAGCGCATCCAGATTAACAACGTCATGGCCGCGAGACACAGCGAGGCGCACAACCGCCGAGCCGATAAACCCGGCGCCGCCTGTGACAAGAAGTTTCATGCTGCGCCCTCCCATGTGAAGGGGCTGTCAAAGTCGGCAAAGGCGGGCGCGGCGGCGTCTTTGGCGCTCAGCTCCGCAGTGCCGTCAAAGCCCCAGTCGATTCCGCAGCTGTCCCACCGGATCGCGCCGTCTGACTCCGGGGCGTAATAGGCATTGCACTTGTAGATAATCTCGGTGTCCGGCGTGCGGGTGATAAATCCGTGGGCGAAGCCTTCCGGAATGAAGAGCTGTTTGCCATTTTCAAAGCTCAACTCTGCGCCAACCCACTGCCCGTAGGTCGGCGAGCCTTTGCGGATATCGACGGCGACATCAAAAAGCACGCCACGCCCGCATCTCACGAGCTTGGCTTGTGCATTGGGGGGGGATTGAAAGTGAAGGCCGCGCACGGTTCCGGGGGCGGAAGACAGGGAGTGATTGTCTTGCACAAAATCAACGCTGACTCCGTGGCCCTCCAGGCGCGCTTTGTTCCAGCTTTCGGAAAAAAACCCTCGGGTGTCGCCGTGGCGGGCAGGCTCTATCATAAGAACATCGGGAAGAGCGGTAGGGGTAACTATCATAAATTAACTTTCTTTACTGATACTGTCGTAACGGGCGAGCGTGCCGATAAGGGCTTGCATCTCTTCAATCGGGATCATGTTTGGCCCGTCGCTGGGCGCATTGTCGGGGTCTTCATGTGTTTCGATAAACAGGGCAGACACGCCCACGGCCACGGCGGCGCGGGCCAAGACGGGCGCAAACTCGCGCTGGCCGCCCGAGGTTGTGCCTTGGCCGCCCGGTTGCTGGACCGAGTGGGTTGCGTCAAACACAACGGGATAGCCTGTGGCGGCCATGATCGGCAGGCCGCGGAAATCAGAAACCAGAGTGTTGTAGCCAAAGCTTGTGCCGCGGTCACACAGCATGATGCGTTCGTTGCCTGTGCTGGCGATTTTCTCGGCGACATTGCCCATATCCCAAGGCGCGAGGAACTGGCCTTTCTTGACGTTTATCGCGGCACCCGTCTCGCCGGCGGCGAGGAGGAGATCTGTTTGGCGACAGAGGAAGGCGGGGATCTGGATCACATCCACCGCCTCGGCTGCTGGGGCGCATTGCTGTGCGTCGTGAACATCTGTGAGGATCGGACAGCCAAATTCGTCACGGATTTTGGACAGGATGGTGAGGCCCTCTTCCATTCCGAGGCCACGCTTTGTGCTGATCGAGGAGCGGTTGGCTTTGTCGTAGCTGGCCTTGAAAATGAAGCCTGTTTTGGTCGGGGCGCAGGCCTCTGCAATCTGCTCGGCCATCATGCGGGCGTGATCCAGACTTTCGAGCTGGCAGGGGCCGGTGATGAGCGCGAAGGGTTCATGGCCGCCGATTTTGACGCCGTTGATCTCGATTACTTTTGTCATTGCTCTGCCAATACCTTTTCAATGCGCGCCACGTCTTCCGGGTTGTTCAACTCCCAGAACAGGCGACCACGTGCTTCAACTTCAACGCATTTTACCGCAACGCCATTGTAAAGGAAGCGCAGCTGTTCCAGCCCTTCGAGCTTTTCAACTGCGCATTCGGGCCAGCTGATATAGGCTTTGAGCGCTTCGGGGCGGTAGGCGTAGACGCCAACGTGATGATAGACGGGAATATCCTTGGACGGGACTTTGGCCGCGTCGATATAGGGCAAAACCTCTTTGGAGAAATAGAGCGCGCGGCCCTTTGCGCCGAACACGGCTGTGGTTCCGCCAACACGGCCAGCGGCGCGGTCTTCTTTGAACATGGCATAGGTCTGCGCGTCACATTGCAAGACAGGTGTTGCCATTTGCGCGGCGGCGTCTGCTTTCATCGCGGCGATCAGGTCTTCGACAAACCAAGGAGGTGTCAGGGGCGCATCGCCTTGAAAGTTGACGATGAGATCGGCGTCAAGCGCGGCAACCTCCACAGCTTCGGCGACACGGGCGGTTCCGTTTTCGCGCGCGGGGCTTGTCATAATCACCGGCGCCCCAAAGGCCTCGGAGGCCTCGCGAATCCGCGCATCATCAGTGACGACATAGACACCGGACACGCCCTTGATCCGGCTTGCCGCTTCATAGCTCATCTGGATGAGCGATTTTGTGCTGCCGTCTTTCTGTCGAAGGGTGGCCAGCGGCTTGCCGGGATAGCGGGTCGAGGCGTAGCGGGCCGGAATAAGGACAACAGTTTTCATGCAACACCTGCGCGCAAAAGATCGTGAATATGGACAATACCGGCGGGGCGATTGGCTGAGTCGACCACCATGAGCGCCGAGATTTTCTTTTCGTTGAGGAGGGCGAGCGCCTGTGCGGCGAACAGCTCGGGGGTTATTGTCACGGGGTTGAGCGTGGCAATTTCGCCGGCTGTTTTTTCCATGAGATGGCCCATATGACGGCGCAAGTCGCCATCAGAAATCACGCCGGTCAACACGCCGTCTTTGAGAACGCCTGTAATGCCGAACCCCTTGGATGTCATCGAGAGGAGCACATCGGACATCGGCGTATCGGCTTGCACGGTGGGAACGTCCTCGCCCTTGTGCATCAGATCGGCAACGCGCGAGAGCTGTGCGCCGAGCTTGCCGCCCGGATGGTTTTTGAGGAAGTCTTCAGAGCCAAACCCGCGCTGCTCCATGACGGCCACTGCGAGAGCATCGCCCAAGGCAAGCGTGAGTGTTGTCGAAGTTGTCGGCGCCATACCGATGGCGCAGGCTTCGGGAAGATTGGGGAGATTGAGCTTGAAATCTGCGGATTGTAATAGCGTGCTGTCGATCTTTGAGGAAATCCCGACCAGTGGAATATTGAACCGGCGGGTGTGCAGCAGGATGTCGCGCAGTTCCTGCGTTTCGCCCGAGTTTGAAATAAGCACGACGATATCATGGGGTGTGATCATTCCCAAGTCGCCATGGCTCGCTTCGGAGGCGTGAACGAAATAGGAGGGCGTTCCTGTGCTGGCCAGAGTCGCTGAAATCTTGCGCCCGATGTGGCCTGATTTTCCAACGCCGGAAATGATCACGCGGCCCTCTGTCTTGAGGATCAGCTTGATGACATCTGCAAAGTCGTCCGGCAGGGTGTCGATCATTTCAAGGATCGCATCGGCTTCTGTTTTGAGCACACGATGGGCGGTGCGAACGATAGAAACATCATCAACTTGGGTCATTGGGCCTCATCTCCGAGCCATGGTATTGGCTGCTTATGATCTCATAGTCACCACGGCGATCAATAACAAGCTCAGGCGGTTCGAAGAGGTAAACGCTGTGCGGCTTTGCGCACACCTATGAACAGGAGAGCACTGGACAGCAGGAAATAGACGGCAACGGCGATGTATTGTGTTTCCAGACTGAGGCCAGCGTCGATCCCCCAGCCGGTCAGGCCCGGCCCGATGGCGGAGCCAAGAACCATAACAGCCGCCGCCATGGCTTTGATCGAGCCGATCGAGCCTGTGCCGTAGAACTCGGCCCAGAAGGCATTGGGCAAGGTCGAGTTTGCGCCGGATGTGAGGCCGAACAGGGCAAAGCCGAGGATCAGGCCGCCTGTGCCCTGACCAAGGCCAAAGACAAGGAAGGCAAGCACGGCGGGAAGATACATAAAGACAATGAGGCGCGGTGTTCCGACCCTGTCAAGCGCCCAGCCTGATAGCACCATCGAAGCGATTGTCACGGCGGTATAAAGCGGAAACATCGCAACAAAAGTCAGGTGCGAGATGTCCTTGATTTCAGAGAAATGCACCTGATGAAACATGAGGGCCGTTCCGAAGGCGGAGGGGCCAAGAAGGGCGGGCACCATGACCCAGAAAAGCCAGTGGGACATGGCTTTGTTGCGGGTCCAGTGGAGACCGTCCATGCCGACCGATTGGGACGATTTCGCCATGGATTGCGGGGTGCGCTCTTGATGCAAAAGCTGTGTCAGAACAGGGATACCAAGGAGCGCCACAAGGCCCGCGGCGGCCCACAAGAGACGCCAGTCATAGACTGTCAGAAGCGCCACAAAAAGCAGCGGGAGAACGGCCTCGCCTATAGAAAAGCCGAGCGCTGCGACGGAGAGGGCGCGGCCGCGGGCGGCGGTGAACCAGCGGGCCATGGCGACCACGGCGATGTGGCTGCTCATGCCCTGGCCGGTGATGCGCAGGGCAAAGATCACGGCGGGGAGGAGCCATGCGGCGTGATTTGTGGCCATGAAGGCGCAGGCGCTCGCGAGGCAGACGAGCACAACGGGGCCGAGGGTGCGAACGCGAAAGCGGTCGGTCAGCCCGCCCGACCAGACCATGACAACAGCCGACGCCAGAGTGCCCAGAGCGTAAATTCCGCCCCATTCTCCGTGACTTAGACCAAAGGTGGCACGGATTTCGCCCGCGAAAATCGAAATAAAAAACGTCTGCCCGAAACTCGACATAAAGGTCAAAAGCGCGCCTGCGGCGAGCCATCTGACATTGAGCTTGAGGAAAGAAACCGTATCCATCCGACAGCCTTTGCGCAAACCACAGCGAAAGAAAACCCCGAAACCTGTCTCTTATACACATCT
>JAHBAM020000195.1 GCA_018500125.2 Roseobacter sp.
CTCGCCATCAAGCCCGATCAGAAAATACCCGTAGCCTTTGAGCTCTTCCATCGCGCGAGACAGGTTTGTGACCCGCAAATAAGGCTGGCGTTCCAGCGCACCGCTGGCTGTCTTGGCCAAAGCCCCTGTTTCCGGCGCCGCATGACGCTTTGTCCCGATCACAGCACGGGCACCAAAAACCTCCGCCGAGCGCAAAATAGCCCCGACGTTATGCGGATCGGACACCCGATCAAGCAACAAAACACGCGCTGGCCGCTCATCGCCTCCGCTGACACAGGCATCCGCCACCGAGCCCCAATCGAGCGCTTTCACTTCAAGCGCAGCCCCTTGGTGCACCGACTGGGGGTCGAGCGGCGCCGCAAACCTGCGGGGATCAGAAACTTCCGGCTCCATCCCGCTTTGTGCAATCACATCGGCCAGTTTGGTTTGCGCATTCAGCGTCACGATCAGGCGCAGCTTCTCGCGCTTGGGGTTGGCAAGGGCGTCGCGCACCGCGTGCAAGCCAAACAGCCAGACCGTCTCGGCGGCTTCGAGCTTTTTACCACGTTCTTTTTCCACAACCCACTTCGGCTTTTTCATCGCAAGACCCTGTTTTCATGCTGAGAGACATTTTCTCTCCCCTGCGCCGCTTATCATGCCAATTTGCTGTTGACGACCCTTAGCGAGGCAAGTAATCCCCTCCCTCAGTGGGCGACAGGCCGCAAGGTGTGGCAGGGGACTGTAACTCCCTCGCGGAGACGCACGCCTGGTTCGATTCCAGGGTCGCCCACCACTTCAGTCCAGCAAAATACCCTTGCCAGAACCTGTCCTTGGCGCCTCTGCAGGTTTATTGTTTCGAATTCTTCCAAGCCCCTTGGACGCAGCGGCGTATTGTCTTTATACTAGCAACATATAACGAGTGCTGAGTGGAGCCTATGGCTGCAAAACCGACGATGATTGATGATTTCAATGTTTTTGTGATCGGACAGGCCGGACGTCTACAATATGAGGCGCTTTTGTTTGCAGCCTCCTTGCGCGCGTTCAGCCCCGGCTTCAAAGGCCGCCTGATTGTTGCCGAGCCACAACCGGGCGCCCTCTGGCCCCGCGATCCGCGGATCGAGGATTCGCTTGTGCTTGACGCACTCAATGATCTTGAGGTCGAGATTATTCCCTTTGAAAGCAAGGTCTTCGGAAGCAGCTATGCCTATGGAAACAAAATCGAAGCGCTCACGGCCCTGCCCGCAGGCGAGCCATTTCTTTTCTTTGACACCGATACGCTCATCACAGGCGAGCTAACATCTGTGCCGTTTGACTTTGACAAGCCGTCCGCTTCTCTCAAGCGTGAAGGCACCTGGCCGACACCCGAGCTTTACGGGCCGGGATATGGCCAAATCTGGAAATCGCTTTATGACGCCTTCGGGCTGGACTACGCCAGCTCGCTCGATCTGGGCCAGCCGGATGAGTATTGGCGACGCTATCTTTATTTCAACGCGGGCTATTTTTTTTACAAATGTCCGCAGGTCTTTGGCACAAAATTTCTCGAGTATGCCGTGACAATTCGCGACACGCCACCGCCGGAGCTGGTCTGTCAGACCATGGACCCCTGGCTTGATCAGGTCGCGCTTCCACTGGTCATTCATGCTTTGGGTGGCGGGCGCGACACCCTGCCAGAGGGCTATCTGGACGGCGCAACAAGTTGCCATTATCGTTTATTACCAATGCTTTATGCGCGGGAGGCGGACGCTGTCGTCAGCGCTCTGGAGGAGATCTGCGCGCCAAACAAGATCAAAAAAGCCCTGAAGTCTTATGACCCAATCAAGCGCATGGTCTATCAGGGCCGCGGCCAAAAAGTTCGGGCGCTGTTTGACCAAAACGACCTGCCGCGCAAGGAACAGGCGATCCGCAATCGCATCAAACGCGAAGGCTATTGGATGCGCTAGGACAGAATAATATTCCTAGCTCGCCCCCAAAGACAGCAGAGCTTTCCACATCGCCATCAAGTTTCACACTCCTGTCCCTGTTCTGGGCCTCACAGTTGTGAAGCTGCGATTCTTTGCCTAACACTTGGTAAAACACACAGTTGGGAGGCCCAGATGGCTTACGGATTCGACACACTTCAAATTCACGCAGGCGCGGCGCCAGACCCCGCCACAGGCGCCCGCCAAACGCCGATTTATCAGACCACGGCCTATGTTTTTCGCGACGCCGATCACGCCGCAGCGCTCTTTAACCTCCAAGAAGTCGGCTATATCTATTCGCGCCTCACAAACCCAACAGTGGCCGTTCTGGCCGAGCGCATCGCCACGCTTGAAGGCGGTCAAGGCGCCGTTTGCTGCTCCTCAGGCCATGCCGCCCAAATCATGGCGCTTTTCCCGCTGATGGCGCCAGGACGCAATGTTGTGGCGTCTTCGCGGCTCTATGGGGGCACGATCACGCAGTTTAGCCAAACGATCAAGCGTTTCGGGTGGTCGGCGACCTTTGTAGACTTTGATGATCTAGACGCGGTTAAAGCAGCGATCGATGAAAATACGCGCGCTGTTTTTTGCGAATCAATCGCCAATCCGGGCGGCTATATCACCGATCTTGACGCGATTTCGGCTATCTCGGATGCCGCAGGCATTCCGCTTATTGTCGATAACACCTCGGCCACGCCCTATCTGTGCAACCCGATCGAGCATGGGGCCACATTGGTTGTCCATTCGACCACAAAATACCTGACAGGCAATGGCACGGTTACGGGCGGTTGTGTTGTTGATTCTGGCAAGTTTGACTGGTCAGCCTCTGACAAATTCCCGTCGCTCTCTGAGCCTGAGCCTGCCTATCACGGTCTCAAGTTTCACGAGACCTTCGGCGCGCTCGCCTATACCTTCCACGGGATTGCCATCGGTCTGCGCGATCTGGGGATGACGATGAACCCGCAGGCGGCGCATTATACGCTGATGGGGATCGAAACCCTCAGCCTGCGCATGGAGCGCCATGTGCAGAACGCCGAGCAGATTGCCGGCTGGCTTGAGGGCCATGAGGCAGTGGATTATGTCACCTATGCGGGCCTGAAATCCTCGCCCTACAATGCCCGCGTGGCCACCATTTGCCCCAAAGGGGCGGGCGGCCTCTTCACCATCGCCTTGAAGGGCGGCTATGAGGCCTGTCTCAAGTTTGTCGACAGTCTGGAAATCTTCAGCCACGTGGCAAACCTCGGGGACACCCGCAGCCTTGTGATCCACTCGGCCTCGACAACCCACCGACAGCTCACACCGGAGCAGCAGGAAGCAGCGGGCGCAGGCCCCAGCGTTGTGCGGATTTCAATCGGGATTGAAGATGCCAAGGATCTGATTGCCGATCTCGACCAAGCCCTCGCCAAAGCCAGCGCATAAACGCGCTTCTCTGCCCGCTATTGCCAGATGCCGCCCGGAAATACCCCGAGCGGCATCTGGTCTATGTTCTTCAGCTAAGTATTGATATAATAGGGGCTTAAGAGTGTTGTGACCGGCTCTAAGGCGGCTGTATGAAACCGAATTTTGCGTTAACTTTATCTTTTGAAGGCATCGGCCTTCTGCACCGTTCGCCCGCGGGCTGGGCCCGTGTGGGTGAGGTGCCTCTTGATGTGCCCGATCTTCCCGGCGCTCTGGCTTTGCTTAAAAAAACCGCCGCCCAAATCACGCCAGAGGCGCTGAGCGTCAAGATTGCTTTGCCGCCCGAGCAAATAAAATACCTGCGTTTGGAGCGCCAAGACGGTGGAGCGCAGGCCCAAGAGCGCGCTGTGCAAGCCGCGCTTGACGGGGCGACGCCTTATGCTTTGGAGGAGCTTGCCTATTGCTGGGCCGAGGCGGATCAGGCGCTTGTCGTTGCGGCTGTGGCGCGTGAAACGCTGAGGGAAGCGGAAGACTTCGCGCGCGACAACGGGTTTCAGCCGCTTTATTTTACCGCGCGCCCCGAGGCGGGCGAGTATACCGGGGAGCCGTTTTTTGGCCCATGCTCGGGGCTTGACGCCGCGCCGGAGCCAGACACCGAGGTCGGGGCGATCATCGGCAGCGCTGTGATCCCGGCTGCGCCGCAGCCCGAGCTTGAGCTTGAGCTTGAGCCTGAGGCAGCGGAGGGGCCAGAGGCGGCAGTGCCCACGTTCTCCTCACGGCGCGACGGCGCCGGCCTGCCCTCCTCGACGCCAGCCTTGACAGGCGTCACGCGCACGCCCCCGAATGTGATTGCGCCGAGCATCCCGCTCGGTGCGGGCGATGCGGGCAGCCCTGCCCTGTCAACGCCAGATGGCACGCCTGATGCCCGCACCGTCCCAGCCGCCCAGCCGGAGGCCGCTCCGGCGGCACAGGCGCAGGGCGAGACGGCGGCCAAAACCACCGGCACCCGCCCTCTCCAGAGCACCGGCTTCGCCCCTGTTGGAACAGGAAAAAGCGTTCCAAAGCAGACGGCTACGGGGAAGCCGCGGTTCTTGGGGCTGATCCTCACGGCGGTCTTGCTTGTGTTCTTGCTCGGGGTTGCGGCTTGGGCTTCGATCTTTGTGGGCGAAGGGCTGGCGCGGCTCTTTGGCAGCGCGCCTGAACGCTCTGTGCTGGCACCCTCTGATCCGGATGAAACCGAGATCGAAGGCGATGAGGCCATGGTGCTTGAGCCGCCTCTCAACCTTCGCGCGCCTGACACAGGCGAGGCGCCGTCCAGCGCGGGCGTTGGCCCTGTGGTGCCGCGGACCGGCCCACAGATCACGCTCAAGGACGCCGTGGAAAACTACGTAGTGACAGGGGTTTGGGTGCTTGCGCCCGAGGCCCCTATCGCCCCGCCACGGCAGGATCTGGACGATCTCTATGTGGCCTCGATCGACCCCGCAATCGAGGCGCAGGATGCGATTGCATTGCCTGCGCTTGCGCCTGTGGAGGAAGACGGATTGCTCGGACGGCAGGCGAATCCGGCGGCGCGGGGGCAGAGCTTTGAGCTGGATGACAGGGGGCTTGTAAAGGCCACGCCTGAGGGGGCGCTTTCGCCTGAGGGACATCGCGTTTTTGCGGGCAAACCCCCTTATTTTCCTAGGGAATTACCCGAGCGAACCGAGCGGGTGGAGGCTGTTGGCGGGGGGCTGGCAGAGCTGCGGCCACGGGCGCGGCCTTCGGGGCTGGCCGAGGCCCATGAACGGGCCACTTTGGGCGGGCGCAGCCGCAGCGAACTGGCGGCGATTCGGCCCAAGCTGCGGCCCGCGTTGGGCCGCGACACAGCCGCCGCAAGCCCGCAAACCACCCCCGAGTCTGCCCTTGGCGCAGCGATAGAAGAGGCCGTTGCACAGGCGGTTCCGCCGACGCCCGGCGCTGTGGTCATTCGGGTGCCCCAGACACCGGCGCCCGACCTTGACCCGAACGCAACGCCGCAGGCTGTGGCGCGCTCGATCAAGCCAAAAGACCGCCCCAAAAACTTCGAGAGCATCATAGAGCGCGCCGCAAGAAACCAAGAAAATACCGATCAGGAAGAAGGGGTTACGCAAGTTGCCGCCCTGGCGCCGCGGACTGTATCGCCCAGCATCCCCTCGCGCTCCTCGGTTGCAAAACAAGCCACCCTGCGCAATGCAATCAACCTCAAACGGGTCAATCTGATCGGGGTTTATGGCAAGCCCTCAAGCCGCAGCGCCCTCGTGCGGCTGTCCAACGGGCGCTATCAGAAAGTGAAGGTCGGCGACCGGATCGACGGGGGCCGTGTCTCGGCGATTGGCGAGACCGAACTCATCTATCAAAAGAACGGGCGCGGCGTCACGTTGAAGATGCCAAAAGGCTGATCTTAATATTATCTGAAGGCAGCGTTTTGGCCTGTTTACGCTTTGCCGACCCGTCACAAGCAGGGGGGGTGAAAAGCGTGCACAACCCGTGCACCATGCGTGCACCCCCTGAAACGGCTTTTTTGTTAAGACAAAATTATATAACACTGCGCGCGCAGGCTTTACCAAACCGTCACAGCCTGCGCCTATCACCCCAGACGAAAAGGCCTCCCCATGAGCGAACTGGCTGTCTATGGCGGGCTATTCCTGTCGGCATTTCTCGCGGCGACGCTGCTGCCGGCACAGTCAGAACTTGTGCTGGCGGGGCTGTTGGCCTCCCAAGACGGCGCAGCCTTTTGGCTTCTCTGTGTGGCGAGCTTTGGAAATGTGCTGGGCGCCTGTCTGAACTATGGCTTGGGGCGCGGCGCAAACGCTTTGCGCAACCGGCGCTGGTTTCCGCTCTCCCAGCCCGCTCTGGCGCGCGCCGAAGGCTGGTATCGCCGCTATGGGCGCTATTCTCTCTTGCTGAGCTGGGCACCTGTGGTGGGCGACCCCTTGACCTTGGCGGCGGGGGCACTGCGGGAAAACATCTGGGTTTTTCTCGGGTTGGTCACGCTGGCAAAAACCGGGCGCTACCTGACGGTTGCGGCTCTGGTCTGGGGCTGGCTCTAGGCGCATATTTGCTAAATTTTACGCAACCCACCGCAGGGGGACGCGACATTATCGCATTGTGAAGAATTAAATCGTAAATAGGGAGCATGAAAGACCCTATTGATTCTAAACTCATTGTCGCGCTGCAACAAAACGCCCAAGCCACGGCCCAAGAGCTGGCCGAGCGCCTCGGCCTCTCTGCGAGCCAAGCCGCCAGACGCCGCCAGAGGCTTGAGGCCAGCGGCGTTATTCTGGGCTATCGCGCCCATCTCGATGCGGGGGCGCTCGGGCTTGGCGTTCAGGCGTTTGTTCAGGTCCAGCTGCTCAATCACGACCCTGCCCTCACCAAGAGCTTTAACAAGCTGATCGGCGCGCAGCCCGAGATTATTTCGGCCTGGGCCATGACGGGGGATGCGGATTTGCTGCTGAGGATTTATGCCAAGGATCTGGCCTCGCTAAACACGCTTATTCATGACAGTCTGCTCGCGCATGGGGCGGTGAGCCGTGTGCACAGCCAGATCGTGATGAACCAAATCAAACAAGACGCACCGTTGCCAGCTTAATGCATTCTCTTTTCCTCCTTCCGACGATTTATCTTCTGGCCGCCTTGATCGCGGTGCCGCTGGCCTCGCGCTTGGGGCTTGGCTCTGTGCTGGGCTATCTGAGCGCCGGTATCATCATTGGTCTGATGCCCGGACTTGGGCAGGAGACCCGCGACTTGCAGCATTTTGCCGAATTTGGCGTTGTGATGATGCTGTTTATCATCGGGCTTGAGCTGACGCCGGGCGCGCTTTGGGCCATGCGCCACAGGCTGATCGGGCTGGGCGGGGTGCAAGTTGTGCTGAGCTGTCTGGCCTTTTTTGTGGTTGGCGGGCTGTTTGGCCTCGCTTGGCAGACGAGCCTTGCGATCGGGCTTGTGCTGTCGCTGAGTTCAACGGCGATTGTGCTTCAGACCCTGACCGAAAAGGGCCTTGTTCAGACATCGGGCGGGCGCTCTGTGTTTGCGGTTTTGCTGACGCAGGATATTGCCGTGATCCCGTTTTTGGCGCTGATCCCGCTTCTGGGCGTGGCGGCCACGACCCGGCTTGGCCCTGACGGGGCGATAGTGCTGAACGCCGCAGACGCGGTGCATCATGCCACGTTGTTTGAGCATTTGCCGGCTTGGGGCGTGACCCTTGCGACCCTGATCACCATTGCCGCGGTGATTGCGGCGGGGGTTTTTCTGACCAAGCCCTTGTTTCGCTATATTCATGCCACGCGGCTCAGGGAGATGTTTACCGCGCTGGCCCTGCTGATTGTGATTGGCAACGCCTATATCATGACGCTTTTGGGGCTGTCGCCGGCTTTGGGCGCCTTTCTGGCCGGGGTCGTTCTGGCGAGCAGCGAGTTCCGCCATGAGCTAGAGAGCGATATCGAGCCGTTCAAGGGCCTGCTTTTGGGGCTTTTTTTCATCACGGTGGGCGCGTCGATCAACTTTACGGCCTTGATGGCGGAGCCTCTTTTGATGGTCGCGCTGGCCTGCGGGCTGATCTTGCTGAAGGGGGTTGTGCTTTTTGTGCTGGGCTTTGGCTTTGGGCTGCGGCGGCGCGAGCTGTGGCTCTTTACCCTCGCCCTCGCGCAGGCCGGGGAATTTGGCTTTGTTCTGATTTCTTTTGCCGGGCAACAGGGCGTCTTTGACGAGGCTCTAGGCAACCGGCTGTTGCTGATCATCACCCTGTCGATGCTGATGACGCCGATGCTGTTTTTGGCCTATGATTTTCTGCACAAGCGGTTTGAGGGCGCCAAGCCGGCCAGCGAGCCGGACGAGATCGACCATGCGGGGCCGGTGATTATTGCCGGTGTGGGGCGCTTTGGGCAGATTGTGAACCGGCTTGTGGAGAGCAGCGGCTTCAAGACGGTGGTCTTGGACAACAACCTCAAGCGCATCCAGCTGATGCGCAGTTTTGGCTATCGCGCCTTTCTGGGCGATCCGACGCGGCCCGAGCTGTTGCGCGCGGCGGGGCTGCGCGATGCGCGGGTCTTGGTGATTTCGCTGGATGACACCGAGGCCGCCTTGCGGCTTGTGCGCCATGCCCGCAAAGAGCGGCCCGACATTCATATCATTGCGCGGGCGCGTGACCGCAGCCATGTCTTTGCGCTCTATGAGGCGGGGGCCAATGACATTGTGCGCGAGCTGTTTGACAGCTCGTTGCGGGCCGGGCGCTATGTGCTGGAGAATGTCGGGATGAGCGAATATGAGGCGGCCGAAGCGGAACAGGCGTTTTATGCCCATGACCGTATGGCGCTGAAGGAGCTGGCGCAGCTCTGGAAGCCCGATCAGGACATGGCCAGTAATGCGGAGTATCGAAAGCGCGTGCGCGAGCTTGAAAAAGAGCTGGAATCAAGCTTGCAGGCCTTGGCCGAGAAGAAAGACAGCGCCTAGGCGGCGGTCTGGGCGGCCAGATCGGAGAGCTTGGCGCGCGGCAGGTCTTGAAAGACTTTGAGCGTGAGCTGGCGGGCGCGGTGGCCGGGCCAGTCTTCTCCCAACAGGAGTTCGGGCGCTTCGGGCTGGCGCAGGATGATGCGCCGCCAGTGGTGTAGCACCAGAAAGCGCAGCGCGACGCGGGCCTCTTGGCTCAGCGTCGCGGTCGCGAGCGCGGGGGCGAGGCCCTCCAGCGCACGGACATAGCCCGCAAAATCGGCTTGGGCCTCGGGCGAGACAAGGGCGGTGCGCATCCAGTCGGGCACATCCCGCGCCGCAAGCGCCAGCGGCGCGCCTGTGGCGGGCGCGGGGGAGACAAGGATATTGGCCCCGATCAGCGCGGTTCGGGCGCGCCCTGCGGCGGCGGCATCTTCAAACAGCTCGATCTGCCAATCGGCCCCCGGCCCGGTTTGGGCGGCGCGATAGATCCGCTCATAGGCGCTTTGGGTCAGCGCTTGCCCCGTTTTGGAGAGGTGATAGGCCGAGCGGCGGCCGGTTTTGACGGCCTCAAGCCAGCCATCCTTGCGCAGCCGGTGCAGGGCCACGCGCAGCGCCTCGGGCTTGACGCCAAAGGGCGCGGTCAGGGCGGCCAGAAGCTGGCTGTCGATCTGGTCTTCTTTGGCGGGGGCGATGTCGCCAAAAACCGTGACAATCAGCGACCAGGTCTTCAGCGGCGCCTGCGCGTGCAGGGCCGTGAAGGTGGTTTCAAAAAGTTCTGATGCGCCTGTTTCAAACCCGGTGTTCATAGGCCCATCTTAGCGGGGCGGGAGCGGGCGTTAAAGAGCGTTCATCGTCAGAAGCTCATAGGTTGCGCACAGCTCGTCGTCCTGATTGGTCAGCGCGACGTGCCAGCGCACTTCGCCATAGTCCTCATTGCGGGTTGTCTTGCGCTTGACCGTCAGCGCAACCTTGATGGCGTCGCCTGCGACCACGGGCTTCATAAACCGCAGGCTATCAAGGCCCGTATTGGCCAGAACCGGCCCTTCGGACGGCTCGACAAACAGCCCCGCCGCAAAGCTGAGCAGAAGATAGCCATGCGCCACACGCCCCGGAAAAAACGGGTTCCGCGCCGCCGCGGCCTCATCCATATGGGCATAGAAAGTGTCGCCTGTGAAATGGGCGAATGTCTCGATATCTTCCAGCGTGATGCTGCGGCTCTTGGTGAGCAGCGTCTCGCCCAGCACAAGCTGCGAAAAGCGGCGCTTGAAGGGATGTGTCGGGCCGGTGATCTGGTCGGCCCCCGGAACCCATTTCTGGCCAATGGCGGTGAGCATATCGGGGCTGCCCTGAATGGCGGTGCGCTGCATATAATGCATGACGCCCCGGATACCGCCCATTTCTTCGCCCCCGCCCGCGCGGCCCGGCCCGCCATGAACCATATGCGGCAGAGGCGAGCCGTGGCCTGTGGACTCGGCCATGGGGGGCCGGTGGTGGTATAAAATCGGCCGGTCCAAGGGGGGGGCCCAAGCAAAAAACCCGGAAGGAAGGGCCGGCCTTTTTACAAAACCCCCGACCCA
>JAHBAM020000146.1 GCA_018500125.2 Roseobacter sp.
CTACAAGGCGGGAGACAAAGTTGTGCTCACAGGCTGGCGCGTGGGCGAGGCACATTGGGGCGGCTATGGTCAGAAGGCACGCGTGAAGGCGGACTGGCTTGTGCCGTTGCCTGCGGGTCTTGATACGCGTCAGGCTATGGCGGTGGGCACAGCGGGCTTTACCGCGATGCTGGCGGTTATGGCTCTGGAAGATCACGGCATCAAGGCAGGGCCTGTCCTTGTTACGGGTGCGGCTGGCGGTGTTGGCTCTGTGGCCACGGCGATCCTGGCCAATCTGGGCTATCAGGTGGCCGCGGTGACGGGGCGGCCCGAAACGGCGGACTACCTCACAGCACTTGGGGCGCGCCAGATTGTGGCGCGCGAGACGCTGAACGAAACGGTCAAACGTCCGCTGGAAGGCGAAACCTGGGGCGGCTGTATTGATGCCGTGGGCGGGGAGATGCTGGCGCGGGTCTTGGGCCAGATGGAATATGGCGCCTCTGTTGCGGCTGTGGGCCTTGCCGGTGGCGCGGGCCTGCCGGCCTCGGTGATTCCGTTTCTGTTGCGCGGGGTGAATCTCCTTGGGATCGACTCGGTGATGCAGCCCTATGACAACCGTCTGCGGGCTTGGGAGCGGATTGCCAAAGACCTGCCGATGGACAAGCTCGAGGCGATGGTGCAGCCCGCCACCTTGAGCGATCTGCCCCAGCTTGGGCGGGACATTCTCAAAGGCCAGGTGAAGGGCCGTGTGGTTGTCGATGTGAACGCTTGAGCGGCCTCATATCCTGTTTGGAAAGCCGTCCATTGGGGCGGCTTTCTTTTTTGGCCCGAAGGCGCTTGGCGAGGGCGGCGAGATATGAAAGAGATGGGCCGATGCCTTTGGGAGTGATGTGATGCGCTATGACACTGACAATATTTTTGCCAAGATCCTGCGGGGCGATATCCCGGCGTTCAAGGTGTATGAAGACGCGGAAACCTTTGCCTTTATGGATATTATGCCGCGCAGCCCCGGCCATTGTCTGGTCATTCCCAAGACGCCCTGCCGCAATCTTCTGGATGCCAGCCCCGAGCAGCTCGGGGCCTGTATGCGCACGGTGAACCTCTTGGCGAAGGCGGCGATGACAGCTTTTGGCGCGCAGGGGATCACCTTGCAGCAGTTTTCAGAAGCGGCGGGGGGGCAGGAGGTCTTCCATTTGCATTTCCATATTCTGGCGCGCCATGAGGGGCGCTCTCTGGGGCCTGCGGGCGTGATGGGGGATATGGCCGAGATCAAGGCCAACGGGGAAAAACTGGTGGCGGCGCTCGCTTAGGGCTGGCGCAGGGACCTTGAGGGGCGCGCGCTGCCGCGCACGCCCGATGGGGGACCAGTCCCCCATACCCCCTGGGATATTTCTGGAAAGAAAAAGAGCAGGCGCGGCGTTTGCTTTGGCGGGCGGTGAGGCTTGACCTTGTGGTGCTTGACCTTGTGGTTTTGCGCAGGCTACCACTGGGCTGGGCTGGGCTGGGCTGGGCTGGTCGGCTTGGCGGCGCGGCCCCGCGGGCGGCCCTTGAGCGGAGCCGTCTGGCAGAGGCAGAGGCAGAGGCCGCTTGAGACCCATCGACCGAGGAGAACCCGTTATGCTTGATCTTGACTTTGTGCGCCGCCAGTTTCCGGCCTTTTCGCAAGCCAGCCTGAAGGGGCAGGCGTTTTTTGAAAATGCCGGTGGCTCCTACACCTGCCAGCCGGTGATTGACCGGCTCACGCGGTTTTACACCGAGCGCAAAGTCCAGCCCTATGCGCCCTATGAGGCCAGTCGCCTCGGCGGCGCCGAGATGGACGAGGCGCGCCAGCGGCTTGCGGCGATGATGGGGGGGGCGCAGGACGAGCTGAGCTTTGGGCCGTCAACGACGCAGAACACCTATGTTCTGGCCAATGCGTTTCGTCAGTTTATGCAGCCCGGTGATGCGATTATTGTGACCAATCAGGACCATGAGGCCAACACCGGCCCTTGGCGGCGGTTGGCCGAGGAGGGGTTTGAGGTGCGCGAGTGGCAGATCGACCCGGAGAGCGGGCATCTGGAGCTTGCCAAGCTTGAGGCGCTGTTGGACGAGCGGGTGCGGCTTGTGTGCTTTCCGCATTGTTCCAATGTGGTGGGGGAGATCAACCCTGTGGTGGAAATCACCGCTCTGGCGCACGCGGCGGGGGCTTTTGTCTGTGTGGACGGGGTCAGCTATGCGCCGCATGGATTGCCGAATGTGGGCTTGATGGGACCGGATATTTATCTGTTCTCGGCCTATAAAACCTATGGGCCGCATCAGGGCATTATGGTGATGCGGCGGGCTTTGGGCGAGACATTGCCCAATCAGGGGCATTATTTCAACGCCGCCAGCCTTTACAAGCGGTTTACCCCTGCGGGGCCGGACCATGCCCAAGTGGCGGCTTCGGCGGGGATGGCGGATTATGCCGATGCGCTGGCGGCACATCACCGGCTTGAGGGCAGCGCAGCCGAGCGGGCGAGCGCTTTGCATGATTTGATGCGCGCCCATGAAACGCGGCTGTTGCAGCCGTTGCTGGACTATGTGAGCGCGAAAAACTCGGTGCGGCTGATTGGCCCGAGCGCGGCGGCGGGGCGTGCGCCCACAGTTGCGCTGGAGCTGGGGCAGGCGGGGGAGCCTGTGGCCGCCGCGCTGGCGGCGCATGGGGTTATGGCGGGGGGCGGCGACTTTTATGCGGTGCGCGCGCTCAAGGCGATGGGGGTTGACCCTGACAAGGGTGTGTTGCGGCTGTCGTTTGTACATTATACGAGCGAGGCCGAGGTGCAGCAGCTTCTGGAGGCGCTGGATCACGTTTTGTGATCTATGCGCGGCGCGCGCCCGTAGACCTTTAAACACGGGCGGGGACAGATGAGCGAGACAGGCACAACATCACTTTGGTGGATCAGGCGCGATCTGCGTCTTATGGACAATGCAGCCTTGAGCGCGGCTGCGGCGCGGGGGCCTGTGATCCCTGTGTTTGTTCATGACGAACGCAGCGAGGCGCTTGGGGCGGCGCCGCTTTGGCGGCTTGAGCAGAGCTTGCGGGCGCTTGCGGCGGATCTTGAGGCGCGCGGGCTGAGGCTTGTGCTGCGCAGGGGCGATGCGCTTGAGGTTTTGCGGGCGCTTGTTGCCGAGACCGGGGCGGGCGCTGTGCATTGGGGGCGGCTTTATGATCCGGCGTCGCGCCGGATTGATGCCTCTGTCAAGGCGGCGCTGCGCGACGAGGGCGTGACGGCAGAAAGCCATGCGGGGCTTCTTTTGCACGAGCCGATGACGGTCAAAACCAAACTGGGCGATTATTATAAGGTCTTCTCGCCGTTTTGGCGCGCGATCGAGCCTTTGGGGGTTGCGCCGCCTTTGCCTGTGCCCGAGCGGCTCACGGCGCCTGCGGCCTGGCCTGTGAGCGATGATCTTGCCGATTGGTCCTTGTCGGGCGCGATGCGCCGGGGCGCGGCTGTTCTGGCGCGCCACAGTTCGGCGGGCGAGGCGGCGGCTTGGGGCAAGATGACACTGTTTGTTGAGGAGCGGGCCAGCTCTTACAAGGCGGCGCGGGATATGGTGGCGACGGCGGGGACATCTGATCTGTCGGACAATCTGGCTTATGGTGAAATTTCGCCGCGCAGTATCTGGGCGACGGGGCAGGCGGCAACCGGGGCCGGGGTGCGCGGGCTTGAGCCGTTTTTGCGCCAGATCGGCTGGCGCGACTTTGCGCATCATCTGATGTATCACACGCCGCATATGCTTGAGGACAACTGGCGCGAGGGCTGGGACAGCTTTCCCTGGAGCGAGGAGGCAGAGGACGCCAAAGTGCAGGCGTGGAAATATGGCCGCACCGGTGTTGATTTTGTGGATGCGGCGATGCGCGAGCTTTGGGTGACGGGCAAGATGCACAACCGGGCGCGGATGGTGGTTGCGAGCTATCTGACCAAACATATGATGGTGCACTGGCGGGTGGGCGAGCGCTGGTTTGCCGATCAGCTGATTGATTTTGATCCGGCCAACAATGCGATGGGTTGGCAATGGGTTGCGGGAAGTGGACCGGATGCGGCGCCCTATTTTAGAGTGTTCAATCCGGACACCCAGCTGCAGAAATTTGATCCGGAGCGGCGCTACTTCCGGCGCTGGATTGCCGAGGGGCAGCGCGACGCGCCCGAAACGGCGCTTGATTTTTATGAGGCGATTCCAAAGAGCGCGGGGCTGTCGCCCAAGGCGATACGGCCACAGCCGATTGTCGGGCTGAAAGAAGGCCGCGAGCGGGCTTTGGCGGCCTATAGCGCCCGATCATAGGCGGTATTGCACAGAGGTTTTGCACAGCGGTTTTGCACAGAGGCTGGCGCGATGTGGCTCAGGCAGGACCGCGCCGGGGGAGGTATAGGAATGATAATGACAGACACCAGAGGTCAGGCCGATCTGCCGCGATATTTTGCGCGGGTTTTTGCGCTGGCCAAGCAGATGCCCGTCGGGCGGCTTGATGTGGTTTTGCCCGATGGGCGGCGGTTTCGGGCCGAGGGCGCGACGGCGGGGCCTGTGGCGGAGGTTGTGATTCACGATCCGGACGTCTTTGCGCGGCTGATCCGGGAGGGCGAACTTGGCTTTTGTGATGCCTATCTGGAGGAGGGCTGGTCGTCGCCCGACCTTCAGGCTTTTCTTGACCTGATGAATTCGGGCAACGAAATCCTGTATCGCGGCTTTCCCGGAAAGGGGCTTGTCAAAGCCTTTGAGCGGCTGCGCCATCTGATGCGGGCCAACAGCAAGGGGCAGGCGCGCAAGAATATTTCCTACCATTACGATCTGGGCAATGCTTTTTACGCCAAATGGCTTGACGAGAGCATGACCTACTCCAGCGCCTTGTTTGACACGGGGCAGGAGAGCTTTGAGAGCGCGCAGCGCGCAAAATATGCGGCCCTTGTGGATGCGTTGGGCGTCAAGGCGGGGGATCATGTTCTGGAGATCGGCTGTGGCTGGGGCGGGTTTGCCGAATATGCAGCCGCAGAGCGCGGGCTGCGTGTGACGGGGCTGACAATCAGCGCAGAGCAGTTGAAGTATGCCAAGGAGCGTATTGAAAAGGCTGGTCTTTCCCATCTTGTGACTTTGAAGATGCAGGACTATCGGGACGAGACGGGGCAGTATGACGGGATCGCCTCTATCGAGATGTTTGAGGCTGTGGGCGAAAAATACTGGCCGGTCTATTTTGACAGGCTGCGCGCGTGCCTCAAGCCCGGAGCGCGGGCGAGCCTTCAGATTATCACGCTGGAGGAGGAGCGCTTCAAAATCTATCGCAAGGGCGTGGATTTCATCCAGAAATACATTTTTCCGGGCGGGATGCTGCCGTCAAAAACAGCGCTGCGCGCAGAGATTGCGCGGGCCGGATTGACGGAGACGGCGGTGCTTGAATTTGGCGAAAGCTACTCGCAAACGCTGCGCCGCTGGCACGAGCGGTTTAATGCGGCCTGGGCGGATATCGCGCCGATGGGCTTTGATGAGCGCTTTCGCCGGATGTGGAATTTTTACCTAACCTCTTGCGCCGCGTCGTTTCATGGCGGTAACTGCGATGTAGTACAGATCACCATTGTAAAGTCAGATTAGATGCCCACAGCCGCCAAATTGCTCTCTGCCCTCTGTCTCGCCGCTTTTGCCTATGTGGTGAGTGATATGATCAAGGCGGCGATGCTGGCGGAGGATCCGGACCAGAACTTTGGCCGGTTTGTCGAAATCAACATGGTCATCGCGGCGGCTGTTGGCTGGTGGATGCTTGGGTCGCGGGTGGGAAACCCTTATTCGGTTTCGCTTGGGCTGGGTTTGACGGCGGTGGCAAGTGCCGTGTTCTTTTGCCTGTTTGCCCATGCGTTTTGGGAGATGTTGCAATTGTCACTGGATCGCAAGTTTGATGGCCCGATGGAGGCTTTGATTGGTGCGGTCCAGCTTGGGATTGATTATGCGGCCGAGCTATTGCGCGTGGCGATCATTGCGGCTTTGGTCGCTGGCGGGATGCTGTGCGGCGCATTTGCAGAATTTATCAGCCGCCGCTGGAGCTGAGCGACGGTGGGGGACACGAGGCGGGCTGTGACACAGGTATTTTTATACGGGACGCTGCGCCACAAGGGGCTGCTTGAAATTGTCTTGGGCCATGTGCCGCAGGACAGGCTGCGCGCCTGTGAGCTAGAGGGCTACCGCGTGGCGCGTGCGGCGGGTCATGACTTTCCGCTTATTCTGGCGCAAGAGGGGCAGCGCTGTGAGGGGCTGTTGCTCTGTGATGTGACGCCCCAAGAGCAGGCGCGGCTTGATTATTACGAGCTTGGCTTTGGCTACCGGCTTTTGCCGGTTGTGTGTGAAGGGCAGCAGACATGGGTCTATTTTCCCGAGCCTGATCTTTGGCGTGCGGGGGAGCCTTGGAGCCTTGAGCGCTGGAGCGAAACGGACTGGCCCGTGACGCAGCATTCGGCCCGCGAGATTATGGGGCTGATGGGGCAGGTGCCCCCGGATGAGCTGGGGCGCTATTTTGAGCGGATCAGGGCGCGGGCCTATTCGCGCTTTCTGGCCGAGACAGAGCCTTGCCCGGCCACAGTGCGGGCAGCGCACGGCCAGAGCGATGTGACGCCGCTTGGCGGGCAGCTGAGCCATATCGGCTATTTTCGCACCGATACGCTCCGTTTGCGCCATCTGCGCTATGATGGCACGCAGAGCGCAGAGATGGTCCGTGAAGTGTTTTTGAGCGGGGATGCCGCGCTTGTGCTGCCCTATGATCCTGTGCGGGATCGGGTCTTGATTGTGGAGCAGTTTCGCATGGGGCCATGGGGGCGGGGCGATCCTTTGCCTTGGACGCTTGAGCCGGTTGCGGGGCGGGTCGACCTTGGCGAAACCCCCGAGGCCGCGGCGCGGCGCGAATGTGTTGAGGAGGCGGGGCTTTTGTTGGACCGGCTGGAGCCTGTGGCGGGCTATTATCCCTCGCCGGGGGAGGTCAGCACGTATTTTCACACCTTTATCGGCCTTTGCGATTTGCCTGATAGCGCCAGCGGGATGGGCGGGCTTGAGAGCGAGGCCGAGGATATCAAGAGCCATGTGCTGAGCTTTGAGGCGGCGGAGGCGCTGATGAAAAGCGGTGAAATCAATATCGGCCCGCTTTTGCATCTTTTGCTGTGGCTCAAAATCGAGCGGGAGCGCCTGAAACAGGGATAGTGTCCTGCTTTTGCGGCTTTGGGTGGAACACCCGGTTTTTGCGGTGCTTTGCGGCTTAAGCGGCTTGTGGTGCGCTATCTGAACGCCTAGGTTGTGCGGCACTGAGCCTAAGGAGACAGCCCATGAGAATTGCACAAGATTTGGCCGAGGCCGTGGGCAATACGCCTTTGATTAAGCTTAGAAAAGTCAGCGAAGAGACGGGCTGCACGATCTATGGCAAGGCCGAGTTTCTCAATCCGGGCCAGTCGGTTAAGGACCGTGCGGCGCTCTATATTATCAAAGACGCGATTGCGCGCGGCGCGCTCAAGCCCGGCGGCACGATTGTCGAGGGCACGGCGGGCAATACAGGCATTGGCCTTGCGCTGGTCGGGGCGTCTATGGGCTTCAAGACCGTGATCGTGATTCCCGAGACGCAGTCTGAAGAGAAAAAAGAGATGCTGCGCCTCGCCGGGGCCGAGCTTGTGCAGGTGCCCGCCGCGCCTTACCGCAATCCGAATAATTTTGTGCGCTACTCCGAGCGTTTGGCGCGCGCGCTGGCCAAGACCGAGCCGAACGGCGCGATCTGGGCCAACCAGTTTGACAATGTGGCGAACCGGCAGGCGCATATCGAAACCACCGGGCCGGAGATTTGGGAGCAGACGGCTGGCAAGGTTGACGGCTTTATCTGTGCGGTTGGCTCGGGGGGCACGCTTGTCGGAACGGGGATGGTCTTGCAGCCCAAGGGCGTGAAAATCGGGATTGCCGATCCGATGGGCGCCGGGCTGTTCAGCTATTATACCACAGGCGAGTTGAAAATGGAGGGCGGTTCGATTGCCGAGGGCATCGGGCAGGTGCGGATCACCAAGAACCTCGAAGGGTTTACGCCCGATATGGCCTATCAGGTGCCCGACGAAGAGGCGCTGCCGTATGTTTTTGATCTATTGGCCGAGGAGGGGCTGTGTCTGGGCGGCTCGTCGGGTGTGAATATTGCGGGGGCGGTGCGGATGGCGCGCGAATTGGGACCGGGGCATACTATTGTGACGATCCTGTGTGATTATGGCACGCGCTATCAATCCAAGCTGTTTAACCCGGCGTTTTTGCATGAAAAGGGCCTACCTGTGCCAGACTGGATGGAGCGTGCGCCACGGGATATTCCCTCGGTCATGGAGGATGTGGCCCCATGAGCAAGTTCGGTCTGATCAAGGCGCTGGCCGCGCTGTGGCTTTTGATTGTGGTGCTCTCTGCGCCGCTGAGCGCGCAGACGGGCAGTGCCGCCAAGCCTGACTATGAAGCCTGGCAGACGCTGGCCTCACGGATCGAGGGGGCTGTGGAGGCGGGGCGCGCTTCGGATGTTGTGCTGGAAAACCTGCGCGCCGATCTTGTTGGATGGCGCGGTGACTTCTTGAGCGCCAAGGACGCGAATGTGCGCACGATTGCCGCCGTTCAAGCCCAGGTGACAGCGCTCGGCCCTGCGCCTGAGAGCGGCACAGAGCCAGAAGAGATTGCCGCCCAGCGCGAGACATTGACAGCGCGGCTGGCCGCGCTTGAGGCGCCGGGCAAGCGCGCCGAAGTGGCGCAAAGCCGCGCCGATGCGCTGATTGAAGAGATTGATCGCATTCTGGCGCAGCGCCAAGCCAATGCCTTTCTGGAGCGCGGTCCAAGCCCGCTCAACCCGACGCTTTGGGCGCGGGGCTGGACGGCCTTTAAAAGCTCTATGGTCAATACGCGCGGCGAGCTTGTCACCAGCTGGAACACGCCCAGCCAGCGCGAGGCTTTTATTCAGAATTTGCCAACCTTTCTGACGCTGATTTCGGTTTCGATCGTCTTTTTGCTGATGGGCTGGAGATGGGTGCGGGCCTTGAGCGAGCGCTTTGTGCGCCACCGCAACACGGCAAAAGGCTGGCTCACGGCGTTTGTTCTGTCGGTTGTGCAGCTCTGTGTTGCCGGGCTTGGCCTGTATGGGCTGGCCTTTGCGGTCTATTCCTCGGAACTGGTGGGATTGCGGCTGGATCCGTTGATTGAAGCGCTCATTGAGGGCGGCTTTTTTGTCATCATCTCGGTCTGGCTGAGCGCTTATGTGTTTGCCCGTTCCGATCGCAGCTTTCACAGCTTTTCACTGAGTGAGTCGCAAAACACGCGGGGCCGTCAGACCGTGATCGGGCTTGGGGTGATTTTTGGCCTCAGCTTTGTGCTCGAGGCTTTGTCGCGCTATGACAGCTGGTCGGCGGGGGCTAAGGCCGTCACGGTTTTCCCCTTGGTTCTGGTGGGCGGCTATTTGCTCTGGCAGCTCGGGCGGCTGTTGCGCAGACACTCACAGGCGGCCACCGATGCGCTCAAAGAGGAGGACGCGCCGCGCTATGTGGACCGGATGTACGGGCTTTTGGGCCGCGTCATTATGGCCTTCGGGCTTGGCGGCGTTGTGCTTTTGGCCGCAGGGTATTTTGAAGCCGGCACCACGGCTGTGTTCCAGACGATTGAAACACTGGTGCTGATTGCTGTGCTGATTTTGGCGCAGCGGGTTGTTGCGGAGCTTTGGGTTGTGCTGCGCGCCGGCGCCGAGGACGCGCGGGAGGGGCTGGTTCCGACCCTGTCGGGCTTTGCGCTGATCCTGATGGCCTTGCCTCAGTTCTTGCGGATATGGGGCACAAGTGACGCCCGGATTTCGGCCTTCTGGAGCCGTGCCCGCGAAGGCTTTACCATTGGCGAGACCACAATCACGGCCGGGGCGTTTCTGACCTTTGCGATTGTTTTTGTGGTCGGCTATATCATCACCCGGCTGGTTCAGGGCGCGCTTAAAAACACGGTTCTGCCCAAGACCCAGATGGATCAGGGCGGGCAGAACGCGCTTGTCTCCGGGGTTGGCTATATCGGGATATTCCTCGCGGCTCTGGCCGCGATCACCGGGGCGGGAATTGATCTTTCGAGCCTTGCGATTGTGGCGGGGGCGCTCTCTGTCGGGATCGGTTTCGGGCTACAGAATATTGTCTCCAATTTCGTGTCGGGCATTATTCTTCTGATCGAGCGGCCGATTTCGGAGGGCGACTGGATCGAAGTGGGGGGCACGCATGGCACGGTGCGCGACATTTCGGTGCGCTCGACGCGAATCGAGACATTTGATCGCTCGGATGTGATTTTGCCCAATGCCGATCTGATCAGCGGAAAAGTCACCAATTACACCCGTGGCAACACGGTCGGGCGGGTGATTGTGCCGGTTGGGGTGGCTTATGGGAATGACACCCGAAAGATCGAACGGATCCTGAGCGAGATTGCCGAGGCGCATCCTATGGTGTTGCTCAACCCCAAGCCGACGATTGTCTTTCAGGGGTTTGGAGCGGACAGCCTCGATTTTGAAATTCGCGCCATTTTGCGAGATGTCAATTTCGTGATGTCTGTGCGTTCGGATATGAACCATGAAATCGCCAAGCGCTTCCAAGAGGAAGGTGTTGAGATTCCGTTTAGCCAGCGTGATATCTGGATCAGAAACCCCGAGGCGCTTTTGCCTGCTGCGCCCTCGGCTGTGAGGGCTGACAAGAGCGACGGAGACGGCGCATGAGTAACGCGCGTTTTCGGGAGGATGCCTATCTGCGTGACCTGAGCGCAACCGTCACGGGCCACACCGCCGAGGGCGGTATTGTGTTGGATCGCACGATTTTTTACCCGACCGGCGGGGGGCAGCCCGGCGACAGCGGACACCTTGTCTGGGACGGCCACAGGCTTGAGATTGCGACGACGGTCAAGGGGGCAAGTGGCGAGAGTGTGCTTGTCCCGGCGGCGCCCGAGGCTTTGCCGCAGGTCGGGGTGAAACTGATGCAACATCTGGATTGGGAGCGCCGCCACCGGCATATGCGGGTGCATACGGCGCTTCATCTGCTTTCGGTTGTCTTGCCTTTGCCTGTGACGGGCGGTCAGATCGGCGCGGAGAAAGGCAGGCTTGATTTTATGATGCCCGAGCCGCCCGAGGACCGTGAGGCTGTGGAGGCGGCGCTCAATGCGCTTGTTGCGGCGGATCTGCCTGTGAGCGAAACATGGATCAGCCAAGCAGAGCTTGACGGCACCCCTGAGCTTGTCAAAACCATGAGCGTGTCGCCGCCACGCTCCGGCGGGCTGATCCGGCTTGTGCAGATCGGCGCAGGGGCGGATCGGGTCGATCTTCAGCCCTGCGGCGGCACCCATGTGGCGCGCACCGGAGAGATTGGCGGGCTGCGACTGGGCAAGATCGAAAACAAGGGAAAACAGAACCGCCGGGTGAACCTGCATTTGATCTGAGAGATTGGGCAGTTTGGGCTTGCAGGACCACCCGTTTTTTCGATAGACGGACCTCGGACAGGTGGCCGAGTGGTCGAAGGCGCGCGCCTGGAAAGTGCGTAGGCGGGTGACCGTCTCGAGGGTTCGAATCCCTTCCTGTCCGCCATATCCCCTTATCGTCGGCGACAGTCAGCTTTTTTGGTGGTTTTACGCTGAGAAAGCCTTTGGTCCTTGGGCTGGTTTGAGAGCGTGGTGGGGGGCGTAATTATTTGGGGGGAAATCTCATATATCAATTGATTTGACCGCGGTTTTCTGCAATGTGCCTTCAACCTTTGTAATATCATATCGGAAATAAAATGCAGGTCAGTGTACGCGACAACAATGTCGATCAGGCGCTTCGTGCCCTTAAGAAGAAGCTCCAGCGCGAAGGCGTGTTTCGCGAGATGCGACTTAAGGAGCACTTCGAGAAACCCTCGGAAAAAAAGGCCCGCACGAAGGCAGAAGCCATTCGTCGCCAGCGTAAGCTCGCCCGCAAAAAGGCCGAGCGCGAAGGATAAACCCTTCCAAAAGATCAGAAGGCCGATGTGGCCTTGGGCGTGGGTCGCGATGGCGGGCCACGCTTTTTTTATGCGCCCGGCAAAGCGCTCAAAGGCGGTATTTTCTTTGATCTGAAGGGTGTGGCAGGCTGTATGGCTTCCTATAGGGCAAGGCGGAATACAAAATGCAAAGCAGCGAGCAGGGCCACGACAAAGATCTGATTGTCATTTTGGGCGATCAGCTCAGCGAGGATATATCGTCTTTGCAGGGGCGCTCTCCGGCGCGCTCTGTTGTGCTGATGGCGGAGGTGCGCGAGGAGGCGGGCTATGTCTGGCACCACAAGAAAAAGCTCGCCTTTGTATTTTCGGCCATGCGGCATTTTGCAGAGCGGTTGCGGCGTGCGGGGTGGACTGTGCTCTATCGCGCGCTGGCCGACCCTGCGACTCGCGCCAGCCTGACCGAGGAGGTCAGTGCTGTTTTGGCGGCGGGGGGCTTTGGGCGTGTGGTGATGACCGAGGCGGGCGAGACGCGGCTCAAGCAGGCCTTTGAGCGGGCCAGTGCCGATTGGCCTGTGCCGCTTGAGATATGCGCGGATGCGCGGTTTTTGGCGTCTCATGAGGCGTTCGCACAATGGGCCGAGGGCCGCAAGCAGCTTCGGATGGAGTATTTCTACCGTGAGATGCGGCGCAAGACGGGGCTGTTGATGCAGGCAGACCAGCCCGAGGGCGGGCAATGGAACTTTGATGCAGACAACCGCAAGGCCGCGAAGGCGGATTTGTTTATGCCCCAGCCCGCGCGGTTTGTGCCTGACGCGATCACTCAAGAGGTGCTTGAGATGGTGGAGCGCGAGCGGGGCGATCATTTTGGTATTTTGGAGGGGTTCTGGTTTGCTGTGACGCGCGAGGAGGCGCTTGTGGCGCTCGAGCAGTTCGCCAGCGAGGCTTTGCCGCGGTTTGGCGACTATCAGGACGCGATGCTGTCGGGCGAGCCGTTTCTCTATCATTCGGTCTTGGCGCAATATATCAATATCGGCCTGCTCGGGCCACTTGAGGTCTGTCGCCGTGTGGAGCGGGCCTATTATGAGGGGGATGCGCCGCTCAATGCGGTGGAGGGGTTTATTCGCCAGATTATCGGCTGGCGCGAGTATATGCGCGGGATCTACTGGCTCAGCCCCGAGGGCTATACCGACCAGAACCACCTTGGCGCACAGCGCGATTTGCCACAGTTTTACTGGACGGGCGAAACCAGCATGGCCTGTCTGGCTGCGGCAATCGGCCAGACCCGACAGGAGGCCTATGCCCATCACATCCAACGTCTGATGGTGACCGGAAATTTTGCCATGTTGGCGGGGATTGATCCCAAACAGGTGCATGAATGGTATCTTGCGGTTTATGCGGATGCTTATGAGTGGGTGGAAGCGCCCAATGTGATCGGGATGAGCCAGTTTGCCGATGGCGGGTTTCTCGGATCAAAGCCCTATGCGTCCAGTGGCAATTACATCAACAAGATGTCTGATTACTGCGCGGGCTGCACATATAGTGTGAGCCAGAAAACCGGTGAGGGGGCCTGTCCATTCAACGCGCTCTATTGGGATTTTCTTGTGCGCAACGAGGGCCAGCTCAGAGGCAATCCGCGGCTGGGCCAGATGTATGCCACATGGGGGCGGATGAGCGAGACAAAGCAGCGAGACTATCTTGAGAGCGCGGCCAAGATACTTGCGGCGATTGAGACGCTATGAGGCTGCGCGATCTGCAAGTTGTTTGGTTCAAGCGGGATTTGCGCAGTTTTGACAATCGCGCATTGGCGGCGGCGGCGGCGCGTGGGCCGGTTCTGCCGCTCTATGTGGTGGAGCCTGAGCTTTGGGCGGGGCGCGATATGTCGGCGCGGCAGTGGGCGTTTGTTGCAGAAACACTTGTCGAGCTGCGCGGTGAGCTGGCCCGGCTCGGACAGGGGCTTGTTGTGCGGCAGGGCGAGATATGCCGGGTTCTGGAGCGGATCAGGGCCGAGCATGGCGCCTTTACGCTTTGGGCGCATGAGGAAACCGGCAATGGCTGGACCTATGCGCGGGACCGGCGTGTTGCGGGTTGGTGCCGGGCGGCGGGGCTTGCGTTTTGTGAGATAAAAAACCACGGCGTGACGCGGGCGCTGGCCACGCGCAATGGCTGGGCGGCCTCTTGGGACAGCTTTATGGGCGAGCCGCTGACCGCTGCGCCCCGGCTGCGGCCTTTGGGCGATCTGACGCTCGGGGCGATCCCGAGTGCAAAGGATCTGGGGCTTGCACCAGAGCGCTGTGACGGGCGTCAGAGGGGCGGACGTAGGGCCGGGCTTGAGAGGCTGCACAGCTTTTTGAGCGAGCGCGCCCCGCCGTATCGCAAGGCGATGTCCTCGCCGCTGGCGGGCGCGCGCCATTGCTCGCGGCTGTCGCCCTATCTGGCTTGGGGGGCGCTGTCGATGCGCGAGGTCCATCAGGCCAACGCGCGCCGGCGTGTTGCGCTGGCAGAGCGACCCAACGAGGACCGGCGCTTTCCCGGCGCTCTTAAGGCCTTCTCGGGGCGGCTGCACTGGCATTGCCACTTTATCCAGAAGCTCGAGGATGCGCCGCGACTGGAATATGAAAACCTGCACCGCGCCTATGACGGTTTGCGCCCCGCAACGGCGGATGCCACCCGTTTGGGGGCGTTTTCGGAAGGGGAAACGGGGCTGCCGTTTGTGGATGCCTGTCTGCGCAGTTTGCGGGCGACGGGCTGGCTCAATTTTCGGATGCGCGCCATGGTGCAGGCGGTGGCAAGCTATCATCTCTGGCTGCCCTGGCAGGAGAGCGGGGCGGTTCTGGCGCGGCTTTTTACGGATTATGAGCCGGGCATTCACTGGAGTCAGGTCCAGATGCAATCGGGGACAACCGGAATGAACACGGTGCGGATTTATAACCCTGTGAAGCAGGGCTATGATCAGGACCCGACCGGCGCCTTTACGCGCCGCTGGCTGCCCGAGCTTGGGCCGATTGACGATGCTTTTGTGCAGGAGCCGTGGCGCGCGCCGAATGCGGCGCAGGTTTTGGGGCGGGCCTATCCTGAGCCTGTTGTCGAGCCGGCAAGTGCCGCACAAGCGGCGAGAGAGGCGGTCTGGGCGGTGCGCAAGGGGCCGCTGTTTCGCGAGGAGGCGCAGCGGCTTCTTGTCAAACACGCGTCACGCAAAGCCGGGCGGAGCGGGACCGGCCGGGGGCGCGCCAACAGCGCCAAGCCGTCTGTCGCGCAGGCGCAGGCGCAGATGCGCTTTTCGTTCGGGCAGGATGACCTATGAAGATGCGGCGCAAGGGCGATCTGCCCCAAAAGATCTGCGCCTGTTGCGGGCGTCCGTTTGACTGGCGCAAGAAATGGGAAAAGGTCTGGGAGCAGGTGCGCTATTGCTCGGTGCGCTGCAAACAGGAGGCGCGCCGCAAATGAGCCGTTGCCTTGGCGGCGCGCAGCGCTAATCTGGCCGCAAAAGGGAGAGTGGCGATATGAAGCTGTTGCGTGTGGGGCCGGTGGGCCAGGAAAAGCCGGCCTGTCTGGACCCTCAGGGAGGGATCCGCGATTTGTCGGGGGTTTGTGCCGATTTTGAGGGCGAGGCTGTGGGCCTTGAGGCGCTTGAGGCGCTCAAGCGGCTTGATCTGGCGGCGCTGCCGCTTGTGGGGGGCGCGCCCCGGATCGGGGCGGCTTTGGCGCGGGTGGAGACGTTTTACGGCATCGGGCTGAACTATGCCCAACACGCCGCAGAGGCGGGGATGGAGCCGCCCAAGGAGCCGATTGTCTTTAACAAGTCGGCCTCCTGTCTGGCGGGGCCTTATGATGCGCTGCGTTTGCCGGAAGGCTCCGAGAAGAGCGACTGGGAAGTCGAGCTGGGCGTGGTGATTGGCAAGCGGGCGCATAACATCGGCGTGGAGGAGGCGCTCGGCTATGTGGCCGGGTATTGTGTGATCAATGATCTGAGCGAGCGGGCCTATCAGATCGAGCGCGGCGGGCAGTGGACCAAGGGCAAATCCGCGCCGGGCTTCGGGCCGGTCGGGCCTTATCTTGTCACCGCCGATGAGGTGCCTGATCCGCAGGCGCTCGGGCTGCGCTTGAGCCTGAACGGGCAACCGGTGCAGGACAATTTCACGTCGGATATGATTTTCTCGGTGGCCCAGATCATTGCCCATATGAGCGCGTTTATGGCGCTTGTGCCGGGCGATGTGATCGCGACGGGAACGCCCGAAGGGGTCGGAATGGGCATGAGCCCGCAGCGGTTCTTGCGGGCGGGCGATGTTATGGAGCTTGAGATCGACGGGCTTGGCGCGCAGCGCACCGAAGTGATCTGACGCGACCTTGAGCCAAAGGAGCGCAGCCCTTGGGCCGCGCGCCGCAGAGTCAGGTGAGGGGCGCTGCCCCTCACACTCCCCGGGATATTTCGGGAAAGAAAAAGCCTAGGCGTTGGCTTCGCGGATTTTATTGGCGGCGTCCTGATTGAAGGCGATGCCATTGTCTGCAAAGAGCGTGTCAAGCTCGCCCGACAGGGTCATTTCGGTGATGATGTCACAGCCGCCGACGAATTCGCCTTTGACATAGAGCTGTGGCACGGTTGGCCAGTCGGAATAGTCTTTGACGCCCTGGCGGATGGCTTCGTCGGCGAGCACATTGACGTCCTGATACTCCACGCCCATGAAATTGAGCACGCCGGCGACGCGAGAGGAGAAGCCGCATTGGGGCATTTCCTTGGTGCCTTTCATATAGAGCACCACGTCATTGGATTTGACGGTTTCGTCGATCTGGGTTTTTGCGTCGGTCATAGGGGTCTCGCTTATTCGGGGGCTTTTGTGGTGAGGGCGAGCGCGTGCAGCTCGCCATTGGGGCCGTCCATTTTGCCTTTGAGGGCGGCATAGACAGCGCGTTGCTGCTGAACGCGGTTTTTGCCGCGGAAGCTTTCGTCGATGATCATGGCGGACATATGCACGCCGTCGCTGCCGGCGACTGTGATCTCGGCCTCTGGAAAGGCGGCGCGCAGGATGGTTTCGAGTTCGTCAGCGAAGATTGCCATATGTCTCTCTCCTTGGATCGCTTGCAAAAGATGTAAGCGTCATGGGGCCTGTCCGCAAGCGGCTCAGGCGAAGGTTTCTGCGAAGCTGCTGCGGTAGAGGCTGCGCAGCTCGGCGAGGGGAGCCGAGCTTGCGCCGAAGCTGACATCATGGCCGGTGAATTTGCCGACCGCCGTGATCGGAACGCCGGCGCTCATTGCTGCGCCCATCAGGGCTTCGGCCTGATCGAAGTTGCAGGCGACGAGGTAGCGCGCCTGATCTTCGCCAAACAGCTCCTGGGTGTTCTCGCTGTCGATCTGGACGCCGACGCCCGAGGCTTCGGCCATCTCAAACGCTGCCATGGCGAGGCCGCCGTCGGACAGATCGAGGCAGGCGGTGATCCATGCGTGCTGGGCGCGGATGAAATCGCCGTTGCGCTTTTCGGCGGCAAGATCAACCGCAGGCGCATCGCCCTCGACCCGGTTGAAGACTTCGGCGAGCAGGGCGGATTGGCCGAGGTGGCCTTCGGTATCTCCGATCAGCAGCGCGACATGGCCTTCGCGGGCCTGACCTAAAATCGCCTGATCTTCGTGGGGGATGAGGCCGACGGCGGCGATCGTCGGGGTGGGCAGAATGCCTGTGCCGTCGGTTTCGTTATACAGGCTGACATTGCCCGAGACGATGGGCATATCCAGCGCCAGAACGGCTTCGCCGATGCCTTGTATCGCGCCGACAAACTGGCCCATGATCTCGGGTTTTTCGGGGTTGCCGAAGTTGAGATTGTCGGTGCTGGCGAGCGGTTTGGCGCCAGCGGCGGTCAGGTTGCGATAGGCTTCTGCGACCGCCTGTTTGCCGCCTTCGACGGGGTTGGCCATCACATAGCGCGGCGTCACATCAGAAGTGAAGGCGAGCAGCTTTTCTGTGCCGTGAACCCGCACGACGCCGGCGCCAAACCCGGGCGTGCGCACCGTATCGGCCATCACCATTGTGTCATATTGCTCATAGATCCACTGTTTGCCGGCATAGTTTGGCGAGGCGAGCAGGGCTTTGAGGCCATCCACCGGGTCAACCTGTGGCACCTCGCTGTTGTCAAGCGGGGTGGCCGCCGGGGTGGCGACCCAGGGGCGGTCATATTCGGGGGCGGAGCCAGAGAGGGTTGCGAGCGGCAGATCGGCTTTCAGTTCGTTGCCATGCATGATGATGAAGCGGTCTTCGGCGATGGTTTCTCCGACAATGGCAAAGTCGAGATCCCATTTGACAAACACGGCGCGGGCCTCGGCTTCCAGATCGGGGTTGAGCACCATGAGCATCCGCTCTTGTGATTCCGAGAGCATCATCTCATAGGCGGTCATATTTTTTTCGCGTTGCGGCACGTCGTCAAGTTGAAGGCGCACGCCAAGCCCGCCCTTGTCGCCCATTTCGACGGCCGAGCAGGTGAGACCTGCGGCGCCCATGTCTTGAATGGAGATCACGGCCCCAGTGGCCATCAGCTCGAGCGTGGCCTCCATCAGGCGCTTTTCTGTGAAGGGATCGCCGACCTGAACCGTGGGGCGCTTTTCTTCGATGCTTTCGTCAAACTCGGCCGAGGCCATTGTCGCGCCGCCGACGCCATCGCGGCCGGTTTTGGCGCCGAGGTAGACGACGGGCATTCCGACACCGGAGGCGGCGGAGTAAAAGATCTTGTCGGCATCTGCGAGACCCGCGGCAAAAGCATTCACAAGGCAATTGCCATTGTAGGCCGGATCAAAGCGGACTTCGCCGCCCACCGTGGGCACGCCGAAACAGTTGCCGTAGCCGCCGATCCCTTCGACCACGCCATGCACGAGCTGGCGTGTTTTCGGGTGATCTTTTTCGCCAAAGCTGAGCGAGTTCATGGCGGCAATCGGGCGCGCGCCCATGGTGAAGACATCGCGCAGAATCCCGCCAACGCCGGTGGCGGCGCCTTGATACGGCTCGATATAGCTCGGGTGGTTGTGGCTTTCCATTTTGAAGATCACCGCCTGACCATCGCCGATGTCGACAACACCGGCGTTTTCGCCGGGACCACAGATAACTTGCGGCCCGCTCGTGGGCAGGGTGCGCAGCCATTTCTTGGAGGATTTGTAGGAGCAGTGTTCGTTCCACATGGCCGAGAAGATGCCAAGCTCTGTGAAGGTCGGTTCGCGGCCGATAATCTCAAGGATGCGCTGGTATTCGTCAGGCGAAAGCCCATGCGCTTTGATCAGGTCGGGGGTGATGGCGGGCTCGGTCATGGCAGCAATCCTTGCAAGGCAGAGGTATTATTCTTGCTCTGTGTCATAGGCCAACTGCTCAGAATGTGAAAGCTGAAAGCTCGGGATTTTGGGCAAATCCGGGGCGGGTTTGCGCGGTGCTGCGGGGTGACCTAGGGTTGAATATGGCTTTCTGATAGCGCGCAGATATCAAGGAGCTGAAATTGATCGAAAATCCTTTTCTGGGCCAGGGCCTGAATGATGTGTCGCTTGCCGGGATTCCGATGCCGAGTGTGGAGGCGGCGGCGCCGCGGGCTTTGCTGGCGCGCTGTCCCGAGGCGGGGGCGACGCCGCTTGTTGCGCTTGGGCCATTTGCGGGCGCGGGGGCTGTTTTTGTCAAGGACGAGCGGGCGCGGATGGGGCTTGGCAGCTTCAAGGCGCTTGGCGCGGCTTATGTGATTGCGTCTGAAGCGGCGGCGGGGCGTGCGGCGGGGCAGGTTTTTGTTTGTGCGAGTGCGGGCAACCACGGGTTGTCTGTGGCGGCGGGGGCGCAGGCGTTCAAGGCGCGGACAGTGATCTATCTGAGCCGCGCGGTGCCGGAGGCTTTTGCCGAGCGGTTGCGCGCGCGGGGCGCTGAGGTGCGCCGTGTGGAGGGCAGCTATGAGCAGAGCATGGAGGCCGCGGCCAAGGCGGCACAAGAGGAGGGCTTCACGCTTTTGTCAGACAGCTCCTGGGAGGGCTATACCGACTATCCCCACCGGCTGATGGAGGGCTATCTTGTGATGGCGGCCGAGGCGGGCGAGGCGATGGCGGAGCCGCCCACCCATATCTTTTTGCAAGCCGGTGTTGGCGGGCTTGCGGCGGCCTGTGCGGCTTATTTTCGCAAGATTTGGGGCGCGGATGTGCAGATTGTCGTGGTGGAGCCTGAGGCGGCGCCTGCCTTGAAAGACTGTATTGCGGCGGGCAGGTTTGTTGCGGCCAGCGGGCCTCAGTCCTGTATGGGGCGGCTGGATTGCAAAGAGGCCTCTTTGATTGCCCTGAACGGGCTGGCGCGGGATGCGTCGGCGTTTATGACGATCTCGGAGGCGCAGTCGGTGGCGGCTTTGCAACCGCTGGCCGATGTGGGCCTTGAGACGACGCCTTCGGGCGGCGCGGGGCTGGCGGGGCTGATGAGCCTTGCACCGCTCGGGCCTGAGGCGCGGGTCTTGTGTATTGTGAGTGAGGGGCCGGAGGCATGAGGCGCGGGTTTGATGTCGCGGAGTTCAGGGCGCGGGTGACTGCGGCCCAGATTGCGATGGCGCGGCACGATCTGGCGGCGATCCTGCTTACGACGGAGCCTGAAGTTCGATATTTTACCGGCTTTCAAACGCGGTTCTGGGAAAGTCCGAGCCGCCCATGGTTTGTGATTGTGCCCCAGAGCGGCGATCCTATTGCGGTGATCCCTTCGATTGGCGAGGCATTGATGCGGCGCAGTTGGGTGAGCGATATCCGGACCTGGAGCGCGCCGGACCCGATAGATGACGGGGTGTCTTTGCTCAGCGAGGCGCTTTGGGAGGTGGCCAAAGGCGGGCGGATCGGTGTTCCCTCGGGGATGGAAAGCCACTTGCGGATGCCGCTGGCCGACTTTGGCCGCCTGCAGGCGGC
>JAHBAM020000079.1 GCA_018500125.2 Roseobacter sp.
CCCAATCCTTCCAACTTGGTCGGTCACGATACGATGCCGTGTCCTTGTTCCAACTTGAACCCGCTCTTTATGGCGGTATGCCTCAATCTTGCCCAATTTTTGCCTTCTTTCGATCAACAGCTCAAGTCGTGCCGTGATAAGAGCCGGGAAATGGGGCGCTTTAAGGGAGCAAGTGGTGCGAGATTGCATCAATTGTGGATCGTAAATGTGGCTATTACGAACAATTTTACTACATTTTGTAGGATCGGGCGGATTGGCCCATAGGGGCAGATTTACAAAGGATTAATCAAAATGTCCAAGACGCGGCCATGAGGGGTCTCACAGCCGCGCTTGTTGTTTCAGCGTCGTGTCACACCCAAGGGCGCGACTGGCTGGCCGCGGCTTCGAATGTGTCGATCGCGGCGGCTTTTTCCATGGTCAGGCCGATGTCGTCGAGACCTTGCAAGAGGCAGTGCTTCTTAAACGAATCGACTTCAAAGGCGAAGACCTCGCCATCGGAGGTGGTCACGGTCTGGGCTTCCAGATCGATGTCCATACGGGCGTTGGCACCTTTCTCGGCGTCTTTCATCAAGACATCGACCGCCTCTTGAGGCAGGACAATCGGCAGGATGCCGTTTTTGAAGCAGTTGTTATAGAAGATGTCGGCAAAGCTCGTCGAGATCACCGCTTTGATGCCGAAATCGGCAATCGCCCATGGCGCGTGCTCGCGCGAGGAGCCACAGCCGAAGTTGTCGCCGGCCACGAGGATTTGCGCGTCGCGGTAGGCGGGCTGGTTGAGCACGAACTCGGGGACTTCGGTGCCGTCGCGGTTGTAGCGCATCTCGTCAAACAGGTTTTTGCCAAAGCCCGTACGGGCGATCGACTTGAGAAACACTTTGGGGATGATCATATCGGTGTCGATATTCACGAGCGGCATCGGCGCGGCAATGCCTGAGAGTTTTTCGAACTTATCCATTAGATCATCTCCCGGATGTCTGTGAGGTGGCCTGTGATGGCGGCAGCGGCGGCCATGGCGGGGGACACAAGATGGGTGCGGCCCTTGTAGCCCTGGCGGCCCTCGAAGTTGCGGTTTGATGTTGCGGCACAGCGCTCGCCTTCGGAGAGCTGGTCGGGGTTCATCGCGAGGCACATGGAGCAGCCCGCGAGGCGCCATTCAAAGCCCGCCTCTTTGAAGATGTCAGCCAAGCCCTCTTCTTCGGCTTGCGCCCGCACAAGGCCCGAACCGGGAACGATCATGGCGCGCATACCGTCTTTGATCTTCTTGCCTTTCAGGATCGCGGCGGCGGCGCGCAGATCTTCGATCCGCCCGTTGGTGCAGGAGCCGATAAAGACCGTGTCGATCTGGATGTCTGTGAGCTTCTGGCCCGCTGTCAGGCCCATATAGTCAAGCGCGCGTCGGGCCGCTTCGACCTTGCCGCCTTTAAAGCTCTCGGGGTGGGGCACAACACCTGTGATGGGCAGCACATCTTCGGGCGATGTGCCCCAGGTCACGACGGGCTGGATGTCTTCGCCTTTGAGGGTGATCACCTTGTCAAAGACGGCATCTTCGTCTGTGTAGAGGGTTTTCCACCAGGTGAGAGCGGCTTCCCACTGGGCGCCTTTGGGGGCGTGGGGGCGACCTTTGACATAGTCATATGTGGTCTGGTCAGGCGCGATGAGACCGGCGCGTGCGCCGCCTTCGATGGCCATGTTGCAGACTGTCATGCGGCCTTCCATCGACAGATCGCGGATCGCTTCGCCGCAATATTCGATGACATACCCGGTGCCGCCGGCTGTGCCTGTCTCGCCAATGACGGCGAGGGTGATGTCTTTGGCTGTCACACCGGGCATGAGCTTGCCTGTGATCTCGACCTTCATGTTTTTGGATTTTTTCTGGATCAGCGTTTGGGTGGCGAGCACGTGCTCGACCTCCGAGGTGCCGATGCCGTGGGCGAGCGCACCGAAGGCGCCATGCGTGGCTGTGTGGCTGTCGCCGCAGACGACTGTCATGCCCGGAAGGGTCCAGCCCTGTTCGGGGCCGACAATATGCACGATGCCCTGACGCACGTCAGAGACAGGGTAGTAATGCACGCCGAATTCCTTGGCGTTCTTGTCGAGCGCCTCGACCTGAATGCGGCTTTCCTCGTTTTCGATCCCTTTGGAGCGATCGAGCGTTGTGGGCACGTTGTGATCGGGCACGGCGATTGTTTTTTCCGGTGCGCGGACCTTGCGGCCCGTCATGCGCAGGCCTTCAAACGCCTGTGGCGATGTCACTTCGTGAACAAGGTGACGGTCGATATAGAGCAGGCAGGTGCCATCGTCGGCTTCATGGGCGACATGGGCATCCCAGATTTTGTCATAGAGTGTTTTGGGGGACATATGTCCTCTCCCGTATAAAGAAAATGGAAGGGTGGGTGTCTGAAAGACAGGCGGGCGTTGCGTCTTGTTGCGTCTTAGAGGCAGGCCGCGACGAGACGCTCTTCGGAGAAGAAGCGTTCGCGCAGGCGGGCGCGGTCGTCGATATCAAATATCTGTGTCATGACTGCCCAGATACAGCCTGCAGGGCTTGCCTGCAAGAGTTTGATGGCTTGGTCTTGCCCGCGCAGCGCTGCCGTGTAACTCTGAAAAGAAAAGAGGGCCGATGGAAAACGAGACCAGCCTGACCGCGACGGGCGCAGCAGGAGAGGGCGCCGCGACCGTCTCAGTGCCCGAGGCGCGGGACGCCGCGAGCGATGCGCATGAGATTGCCTTGTCATTGGCCGATAAGGCGCAGGGCTTTCTGGAGGGGCTGTTGCGGCCCTGGAACGCCTATCAGATCGCGATTGCGCTGGGGCTGTTGATTGTGGCGCATCTCGTGGCAGGGCTGGTGCGGCCGCGCTATCGCGACTGGATGCGCTCGCGGGAGAACTGGCCCAAGTGGCGCTTGCGGTTTATGCTGCTTGTCGAGCGGCGTTTGCGGCTGATCTGCTTTGTTTTTCTTATCTTTCCAACGGTTTGGCTGATGCGGGAGCTGACATGGCCCTCGCGGTCCTATCTGCTTGGGGTGATTGCCAATCTTGCGCTGGCCTGGCTTGTGATTGCGATTGTCACGCGGTTGATCAACAACGGCTTTTTGCGGTCGCTGGTGCGCTATGCCGGCTGGGCCTGGGCGACGCTGGTGATCCTTGGGATCACCGGTGAGGCGATCAGCCTGATGGATTCGGCGGCGATTCAACTGGGCAGTTTGCGGCTGTCGTTGTGGATGTTGGTGCAGGCGGTTTATACGCTGGGGCTGCTGTTTTTTCTGGCGCGGTCGGTGTCTCGGGCGACGGCGAGCGGGGTGCGGCGCAACGAGGATATCAGCCCGTCTATGCAGGTGCTTGTGATCAAGTTTGCCCAGGTCGGGCTTTACGGGCTGGCGCTTTTTGTCGGGCTGCGCGCCACCGGGGTGGACCTGACGGGGCTGGCTGTTCTGTCGGGCGCGATTGGTGTGGGGCTTGGATTCGGACTACAGAAAGTGGTCTCCAATCTCGTCTCCGGCGTGATCATCCTGCTCGATAAATCGATCAAGCCCGGCGATGTGATCAGCCTTGGCGAAACCTTTGGCTGGATCAACACGCTGGGCGCGCGCTATACCTCTGTTGTGACCCGCGACGGGCGTGAGTATTTGATTCCAAACGAAGATTTGATCACCGGGCAGGTTGTGAACTGGTCGCATAGCGACGATTTTGTGCGGCTTGATATCTACTTTGGCACGGCTTACGGCGATGACCCTCACAAGGTGCGCGCGCTGGCGATCGAGGCGGCCTTGGGGGTGGAGCGGGTGTTGAGCCAGAAGGCGCCGGTCTGCCATATCGTCGGCTTTGGCGACAGTTCGGTGGATTATATCCTGCGCTTCTGGATCACCGATCCGACCGGCGGGCTGACCAATATTCGCGGCAATGTCTATCTGGCGCTGTGGGATATATTTCAGGAAAACGGGATTTCGATCCCCTTCCCGCAACGCGAGGTTCGGATGCTGGGCGAGGCTGCGAAACCGGCGTAGGGCACCTTATGGGGCAGGCTGTGCATAAAGCAGTATGGACAGGCTGCGCAGAAAGGCGTTGCGCTTTGGCTGCGCCAAATCGCGGTGCTGGGGGCGCTGCCCCCAGACCCCCGATCCGTTTGCAACGCACAGGCGATGACCGATAGGGCGCATTTGTTGCGCGGTTGGGCTTGGATATTTTTGGCAATAAAAAAGAGCGGGCTTTGGGCAGAGGGAGGGGCGCGGCCCCGGCGTGGGGCGCGGCCCTAGCGTGGGGTGCGACCCTAGCGTGGGGTGCGACCCTAGCGTAGGGTGCGGCCCTAGCGCAGGGCGCGGCCCTTGACGATGGCGTCATGGCCGAATTTGGCGCGGATCTTGTCGGTGGCGCGTTCGACTTCGGAGCGTTTGGCAGCACTTTGGTCGAGCAAATCGGGTGCGCGGTCGGCATCGGCGGCGGGGACCAGGCCGGTGAGGCCGGTGCCGATCAGCCGGAACGGGCCGGCGTCATGGAGTGGCTCAAACAGGGCGCGGGCGCTGCGGTAGAGTGTGTCGGCC
>JAHBAM020000226.1 GCA_018500125.2 Roseobacter sp.
CCAACTGGCTGGATGAAGCCGAGCGCTACTCCGAGATGGGCCTTGATTTCAAGGATGGCAACGCGTGACACGGCTGACCTCGGAATTCTGGGTCTCTGCTTATCTCACACGGCTGCGCCTTTATGATATTCCGGCCTTCGTGGTCCGCCATGGCGACGATACCGCAGGCGCCGTGCTCATAAAGCTCAACACCCTTGATGGCCGCGCACAGGCCTTCCAGCGCCGTTTTGACTTTCTCACAGACAGCCGCAGCTGGGAGCTGCTCGCCGAAGGGGACGAGGCCACAGTCGATGCCTCTCTGGCCAAACAACGCCACATGGACCCCGACCTCTGGGTCATCGAAGTCGAGGACCGCGAGGGCCGACATTGTCTTGATGAGCAAGGATTGTCCGACTAACCTCCCCCCAACAGGGGAGCACCATATGCTGAACGAACTCACAAACATCGTCGGAGAGGCCAATGTGCTGATCGCCGGCGATATGGCAAAATACAGCCACGACTGGATGAACACCGAAAGCTGGACACCCCTCGCCGTGGTCCGCCCCGCCAGCACAGAAGAGGTCGCCGCCGTCGTCAAGCTCGCCAGCGCGCATAAAACCGCAATTGTCCCGGTCTCCGGCAACACGGGCCTCTGCGTGGGCACACGTGCCGAAGGCGCCATCATGATCTCGCTGGAGCGGATGAACACAATCCGCGAAATCCGCCCCGAGGCGCGTCTCGCTGTGGTCGAGGCGGGGGTGATTCTTTCAAGCCTGCGCGAGGCCGCCGAAGACCATGGCCTCATCTTCCCGCTCACCTTCGGCGCGCAAGGCTCCGCCATGATCGGCGGCAACCTGTCGACAAACGCAGGCGGCTCCAATGTCTTGCGCTATGGCAACACGCGCGATCTGTGCCTCGGCCTCGAAGTTGTCCTGCCCGATGGCGAAATCATGAATATCATGAGCGAGCTGCACAAGGACAACTCGGGCTACAACCTCAAACATCTCTTCATCGGAGCCGAAGGCACCCTCGGCATCATCACAGGCGCGGTGCTCAAGCTCTTTCCCAAGCCGCGCGCCTATGGCACGGCCATGGTCGCCGTCAAAAGCCTGCCCGCAGCACTTGATCTTCTGGCCGAGCTGCAAGCCGCCACAGGCGGCAGCGTCGAGGCCTTTGAATATATGCCGCGCGGGTTCATCGACACCCACCTCAAGGTGGTCAAAGGCGCGCGCGCGCCCTTTGAGCAGAGCTATGATGTCAATATCCTCGTCGAAGTCGGCGCAAGCTCTGATGCGCTCAGCCCGGATGGCCGCGTTGCCGTCGCCGCCACGCTCGAAGACACCCTCGGCGCGCTCTTGGAGAGCGGAGCGGTGCTTGACGCCGTGATCGCACAAAACGACAGCCAACGCCGCGAGATGTGGGCGCGCCGCGAGGCCGCCGCCGAAATATGTATGCCCTTCATGCCTATGGTCAGCGCCGATATCGCCGTGCCAACCGACAAAATGGAAGCGGTGCTCGAGCTGATCGACACCGAAATCCGCAAATGCGATCCCGACCCCTTTGTGATCATCGTCGCCCACCTTGGCGACGGCAACGCGCATTACGCCGTCAAAACGGCCGATATGACAGCCGCACGCAAAGACGAGATCACCGAAATCATCGAAGACTGTGTGCTCAAATTCGGCGGCAGCTTTTCCGCCGAACATGGCATCGGAACCTACAAACTCCCCTCCATGGCGCGGCGCAAAAATAAAGCCGCCCTCTCGGCCATGCGCGCCATCAAAGCCGCGCTGGACCCCAAGGGGATCATGAATCCGGGCAAGGTTATTCCGGAGTAGGGAAAAGCCGAATGCGCCCGCAAAACCGCGCGGAGTCAAGGCCGCAGGCCGCCGCGCATCGTCAGCCCCTCCCAAGGGCTGGCGATTTGGCTTATCCAAGCGCTACAATCGTTCTGGGGATGTATTTTGCGGGCATAAAGCGCCCTGTAAGTCATGTTGCGTCGCCACCCCAGGGGCTGACGTTGGCCTAAGCCTCAAACGGCGGCTTTATCCAACCATACAACCACCGCTCACCGCTTCTCAAACAACGCCACATACCCTTCATCCAGAGCATGATCGCCTTCTGCCCTGTCGCCATAAATCCGCACGGTTTTCAGCTCCAAATCGCGGATCCGCCCCTCAAGCTCGGCAAACTTCGCGGCAAAGCCCGCCGCCTCAAAATGTGCCTTGCTCACCGAAATCGCGATCTGCGCGCCCGGAGCGGCCACCCGCAGAACCTCGCCCAAAGCCGCTGGCCCTATATGTCCCGTGGTAAACGTCCCCGAAGACACGATGCTCAGATAGCTTCCGTCCGCCACATCAAGCCGCGCGGTCATATCGCCGGTAAACAGCCGCCGGTAAACGCCGCGCTCTGCGGCCACATCCAGCATCTCTTGGCTGATGTCCACACCATCAACCGGCCCAAAGCCCGCCGCCGCAAGATGGGTGCCGACAAGCCCTGTTCCCGCGCCAATATCAAGCACAGGCCCCCGCGGGCGCCTCTCAACGAACGCCTGAACAACCCTCTCGGGCAAGCAATAATCCATCCGCGCCGCAAAGCCCGCGTCATATGTCTTGGCCCAAGCCGCATAGAGCCGCTTGCTGTCATCGGGGGTTTTCAGCCCGTAGGCTGCGTCAAGGTCTGGCTCATCTTGGCTCATAGGCAAAGTGAACCAGTCCCTGTCAGCTCAAGCAAGCCTTACTTTTTGGCCGCAGCCTTCTTCGCCGCAGGCTTTGCCGCTTCCAGCGCCTCAAGCCGCGCGCTCAGGGCGGCGTTCTCTTCGCGGGCCTTCTGCGCCATCGCGCGCACCGTGTCAAACTCCTCACGGGTGACAAAGTCACGGTCCGCCAGCCAGCGATCCATCATCGACTTGAGCGCCGTCTCGGCCTCGGTCTTGGCGCCCTGCGCCACGCCCATAGCGTTTGTCATCAGCTGTGAAATATCATCCAGAACTTTATTACGTGTTTGCACGGGGTTTGCCTCCTTGGCACGTTGCTGCCCCCTATATGGGGCAGCGCGCACATATTCTCAAGCTTGACCGCGCCCTCAAGGCAGGCAACAAGGTGAGGTATGTTGGCACAAATCCCCTTCCCCGAAATCTCGCCCGAGATATTCACCCTTCCAATCGCAGGCATGGAATTCTCCCTGCGGTGGTATGCGCTCGCCTATATCGTCGGGATCATCATCGCCTGGCGGGTGAGCATCCGCGCCGTCAGCCGCCCTGCGCTCTGGACGGGCGCAGCCCCGCTCACCAAACCCGAGCTTGAAGACCTGCTCACATGGATCATCCTCGGGATCATCCTCGGCGGTCGCCTCGGCTTTGTGCTGTTTTACGAGCCGGCCTATTATCTCGCCCATCCGGCGCAAATCCTCAAACTCTGGCAAGGCGGCATGGCCTTCCACGGCGGCTTCCTCGGCGTGGTGATTGCCGCATGGATCTGGTGTGCACGGGCTGGCGTCAGCAAGATCGCCGCCGCCGACACGATCGCCCTTGGCGTGCCTTGGGGCCTCATGCTCGGGCGCATCGCAAACTTTATCAACGCCGAGCTTTGGGGCCGGCCAACAGATGTGCCCTGGGCCATGACATTCCCCACCATGTGCCGCAACACCGTGCTGCAGGGCTGCGAAAAACTGGACGACTGGTTCTACACCGGCGCCGAAGTCGCGCGTCACCCCTCCCAGCTCTACCAAGCCGCTCTGGAAGGTGCGCTCCTCGGCCTCCTGCTCCTCTTCCTCGCCTTCTCGCGCGGCGCGCTCAAAACACGCGGCCTGATCACCGGCGTGTTCATCGCCGGCTATGGCACAGCACGCTTCATCGTCGAGCATTTCCGTCAGGCCGACGCGCAATTTGTCACGCCGGATAACCCCTTTGGCCATGTTGTGCTCAGCATAACCATGGGCCAGCTGCTCTCTCTGCCCATGGTCCTCGCCGGCGTTCTGATCATCCTCTGGGCGCGTCGCAACCGCCCCGCATGAGCGCTCTGGAAAGTCATATCAAAGCGCTCATCCGCGCCAGCGGCCCGCTCACCCTCGCCGAGTTCATGACGCTCTGCCTGCAGCACCCCGACCATGGCTATTACACAACCCGCGACCCCTTGGGGGCGGGTGGTGATTTCACAACATCGCCCGAAATCTCCCAGATGTTTGGCGAGCTGATCGGTCTTTGCCTTGCCCAAAGCTGGCTTGATATGGGCGCACCGGCCCCGTTTACACTGGCCGAGCTTGGCCCCGGCCGTGGCACGCTCATGGCCGATATCCTGCGCGCCACCCGCAACGTGCCAGGCTTTCACGCCGCCGCCGAGCTGCTGCTTGTCGAGACCTCCCCCGCCCTGCGCACCCGGCAGGCCGAGGCCCTGACAGGCTATGCCCCGACATGGCAAAACAGCCTCGCGCCCAAGCCCCAGCCGCTCCTTCTGGTGGCCAACGAGTTCTTTGACGCCCTGCCCATCCGCCAGTTTATCCGCGATGACGCCGGCTGGCGCGAGCGCGTGGTCGGGCTTGAAGCCGGCGCGCTGGCCTTCGGGCTGACAGAGGCCGCCCAGCTTGCCAGCCTCGAACACCGCCTGAACGACACAGAGCGCGGCGATCTCGTTGAAACCTGCGGCCCGGCCGAAGCCGTCGCCTCCGAAATCGGCAGCCATATCGCCGCACATGGCGGCTGCGCGCTGATCCTTGATTACGGCGCGTGGCGTGTGCAGGGCGATACCTTCCAAGCGGTGAAGGCCCACACAAAAGTCAGCCCGCTGACGCAGCTCGGCACAGCCGATCTCACCGCCCATGTCGGCTTTGAAGCCCTCGCCAAAGCCGCACAGCCCGCCGCACATTCGGCGCTCGCCTCCCAAGGTGTGTTTCTGGAGCGCCTTGGCATCACCGCCCGCGCGCAGGCGCTTGCCCAAAACCTGACAGGCGCAGCCCTCGAAAGCCATATCGCCGCACATCGCCGCTTGACGCACCCCGAAGAAATGGGGACGCTCTTTCAAGTGATGGCGCTCATGCCACGTGGTGCGCCCGCCCCCGCAGGACTTGAACATGGTGCTTGAAATCATAACCGACGACGGCCTCGCCACGGTCCGGCACGGGTTTTTCACCCGCAAGGGCGGTGCCTCGTCGGGTATTTTTGCCGGGCTGAACTGCGGCCATGGCTCCTCGGATCAAAGCGAGATTGTCGCGCTCAACCGCGCCCGCGTGGCCGAGGCGCTCGATCTGTCGCCAAAGGCCCTTGCCTCGGTTCATCAGGTGCATTCGCCCGATGTCGTGCAAATCACAGGGCCACTGGCCCAAAAGCCCCGCGCCGACGCCATGGTCACAGCCACCCCCGGCCTCGGCCTCGCCATTCTCACCGCCGATTGCCAGCCTGTCCTGTTTGCAGACCCGAGCGCCGGCGTGATCGGCGCGGCCCACGCCGGCTGGAAAGGGGCCCAAACAGGCGTGCTCGAAGCGACCGTCGACGCCATGGAGGCGCTCGGCGCAACCGCCTCCCGGATCACCGCGGTGATCGGCCCCTGTATCTCACAGCCGGCCTATGAAGTCGGTCAGGAGTTTTTCGAGCGCTTCACGGATCAAGACAGCGCCGCAACCCGGTTTTTCAAATCGGGGGTCACGGCGGACAAATACCTCTTTGATCTGCCCGCCTTTGGCCTGTCGCGCCTGCGCGCCCGCGGCATCGCCACAGCCCGCTGGACAGGGCATTGCACCTACAGCGATGAAGCACGGTTTTTCAGCTATCGCCGCACCACACATCGCGGCGAAAAAGACTATGGCCGCCTCGTATCGGTGATCCGCCTCTAACAAAATAGTTCCGCACAGCCGTGCTGTCAGGTCCAAATCACCGCGGTATTGTCGCCAAGCGGCCCAATCCGCGCCCCATTTCCCCGCTTTACTCCTGTCTGAGCAACACCAAAGAAGCCGGCAGCGACCGGCACATGACAAAATGAGGAGTAAAGAAATGCAGGTGCCCCCAAAGCGCAAACGCTGGCTTGAAGCCATGATCACAGCCGCCCAAAGCGAAGCCCCCGCCATGCCATGGCAGCGCGGAACGCGGCGCAAGGCGTTTGTCTCAGCCCGCCAAAAGCACATGACACAGGCCGCCTGAAGCCGTCCAAAGCCGCTTACGGCAGCCAGCCAAGCCAAAGCCAGATCGTAAACAAAGACAGGCTCGTCGCGACCAAGACAGACGTCGCGGCGACTTTTTGCGCTTTGCCATACATCGACGCGAAAATATAGGTGTTCACCCCCGGCGCCATCGCCGCAGTCAGCACAGCAGAGCGATACTGCCCCAGATCAATCGCCATCAGCTTGCCCATGTTCCAAACGACCGTGGGGTGCAAAACAAGCGACACCGCGCAGACAAAGGCAACAAGCTTGAGATCGCCCCGGATCTCATAGCGCACAAGAACCCCCCCAAGACCAAAGAGCGCCAGCGGCAGCGCCGTGCTCACAATCATCTTGAGCGCGTCCTGCCCGACCTGCGGCAGATGCAGCCCCGACAGATTCACCACAAAGCCAAGCAAAATCCCCAAAACAAGCGCATTGCGAAACATCGCCTTGCCAACGGTCGCAGGCAAAGTCCGTGCCGGTTGCCCGGTGGCATGGGCACGGGCAATCTCCATCGCGGTGATCCCGAGGCCATAGCAAAACGGCGAATGCACCGCGACAATGGCATAATTCGCCGCCAGCGCATCTGTGCCAAAGGCCCGCTCCGTGATCGCCAACCCCATCATCACCGAATTGGCAAAAAGACAGCAAAATCCGATCGCAACCGCGTCTTCCCAATCCCGTTTGAAGAGATAACGCGCCGCCAGCAACCCCACAAAAAAGCAGGTCGCAGAGCCGGTGTAAAAGCTCACGAGAAGCGCAGGGTCAAAGCTCTGGCCCAGATCAAGCCCCGAAATCGCCTTGAACAGCAGCGCAGGGATCGCAAAATTCTGGGTGAACTTCATGATCGCATCAATCAGATCATCCGAAAACAACCCGAACCTGACAGTGCCATAGCCCGCCCCGACCACAAGGAAGACCGGCAGAACAACATCCAGCAACGCCTGCATCCTACGCGTCCAGCTCGATCACCATACCGTCAAAAGCCGGGGTGATATGCGCTGGCGTCTCCGCCTCGACAGTCGCGTAATCAAGGTCAATATGCATATTGGTGAGCACAGCCCGCTTGGGTGCGGCCCGCGCGATCCAGGCGAGCGCCTTCTCCAGATGCGCATGGGTCGGATGCGGCGTGCGTCGCAGCGCATCCAGAACCCAGACCTCCGCCCCCTCAACAGCCAGCCAGCCCGCATCAGACATCTCCGCCACATCCGGCAGATAGACAAGCCCGCCCATACGAAAGCCCAAAGCCTCGATCGAGCCGTGATTGACCTCAAAGGGCAACAGGCTGATCACCCCGCCCTTGCCCCCAACCTCAAAGCGCCCCTCAATTGTGTTCATGTCCAGAATGGGCGGATAGGGGCTGTCTTTGGGCTGCACAAAAGCATAGCCGAACCGCGCATAAAGGTCGCGCTGCGTGTCGCCATCCGCCCAGACCTGCAAGCGCTCGCGCTGGTTGAACACGATCATGCGCAAGTCATCAATGCCATGCACATGGTCGGCGTGGCTATGGGTATAGACAACCGCATCAAGCGCCCCGACCCCCGCATCCAGAAGCTGCGCCCGCATATCGGGAGAGGTATCAATCAAGACCCGCGTCACCCCCTGCGCGCCCATACGCTCAACAAGCATAGAGCAGCGGCGCCGGCGGTTTTTGGGGTTGTCCGGGTCACACTCCCCCCAATGCCCGCCAAGGCGTGGCACCCCTCCGGACGAGCCGCAGCCCAGTATCGTGAAGCGCAGCCGGTCTTTCATCCAAGGGCCGCCTTTGTGAACAGCCGCTCAAAATTCGCCTCGCACTGCTGCGCGAAAGCCTCATAGCCCAGCCCAAAGACCTCCGCCGCGACTTTGGCCGTGTGCACAACATACGACGGCTCGTTTTGCTTGCCGCGAAAAGGCGGCGGCGCAAGATAGGGCGCATCTGTCTCCACCAGAATACGGTCCACGGGCGCGCTCGCAAAAATATCGCGGATCTCCTGACTTTTCGGAAAAGTCCCGATCCCCGACATCGAAAGATAAAACCCGAGATCAAGCGCCGCCTCGGCCAGATCACGACCCGATGAAAAGCAATGCATCACACAGCCAAAGGCCGCGTTGTCGTGCTCCTCGCGCAAAATCCGCGCCATATCCTCATCTGCGGCGCGCGCATGGATGATCAGTGGCAAGCCCGCCTCTGCGGCGGCCGCACAATGAATGCGCAGGCTCTTTTGCTGAATATCCTTGCTCTCTGCGGTGTAATGATAGTCAAGCCCTGTCTCCCCGATCCCGACCATCTTGGGGTGCTCGGCCATACGGCAGAGCGCCTCAACGCTGGTCAAAGGCTCCTCTGCCGCGCTCATAGGATGCGTGCCTGCGGCGTAGAATACAGGCGCAAACTCTTCGGCAATCGCGCGCACGCTCGGCTCGTTTTTCAGCCGCGTGCAGATCGTCACCATACGATGAACACCCGCCTCGACGGCGCGCCCGATATAGTCGGCGCGCGCATGGTCAAAGTCGGGAAAGTCGAGATGGCAGTGGCTATCGGTTATCTTGGGGCTTGAAGTCATCTTGCGCTGTGCTCTGCCACGGATCGTTGAATACGCAAGAACGTATCAAGGATCAGCGCAGCAGGGTCAAGGTTCACCGCCCGCCCATGACGCGCCCGGCTCAGCAATTCGTCCGAAAGCGCCGCCCAGCGTTGCGCTGCGCCATGGTCGGGCGCGAGCCGCTCAAAGAGCGCCGGCTCCTTCGGGTTTGCCAAAGCTTGCGCCGCGCCCCCCATCGCCCCCGCCCGCGCCAAGCGAAACAGGAGCGTCTCCAGAAGCACCAACAAGAGATCAAGCTTCTGTTCACTGCCCCGCGCCGCAAAGGCCTCGGAGAGCCGCAAGACCCGACTGCGGTCAAGCTTGGGCAGGCTCTCAAAAATCGCAATCAACTCGCCATAAAGCACAAGCCCCTCAAGCTCCAGCATCCGCGCCGCCGCCCCCACAGAGCCGCCCGACAGGGCGCTCAAGGCGCTGGCCGCCGCTGGATCAAGCCCCGCGTCAACGCCCGCCGCCTCAAGCGCTGCGGCAATGTCCTTGGCCTCAAGCGTGCAAAGACGCAGCTCGCGACAGCGCGAGCGGATCGTCGGCAAAAGCCCCTGCGGTTGATGCGCAATCAGCAGAAAGGTGGTAAGCTTGGGCGGCTCCTCAAGCATTTTCAACAGCGCATTCGCCGCCTGCGGGTTCATCTCGTCCGCCGCATCCAAAATCACAACGCGCCGCCCGCCTTCCGCCGCGGACATCGACAGAAAATGCCCGAGCTTGCGCACATCCTCCACCACGATCACATCGCGCATCCGCTTTGTCTCGGGGTTCACCGAGCGGGTGATCCTGAAAAGGCGCGGCTCGCTGCCCGCCAGAATCCGCGTCAAAACAGGGTGGTCCGCGCGCACATCCAGCCGCTCGGGCTTGGCATCCGGCAGAGCGCCAAACATCCCCGCCTCGGCCTGCTCTTCGGTGAGTAAAAACCGCGCGATCCGCCAGGCCAGCGTGGCCTTACCCACCCCCTTCGGCCCGCTCAAGAGCCAGGCGTGGTGCAAGCGCCCCGCATTGAACGCCTGCAAAAACCGCCCCTCGGCGGCCTCTTGCCCAAAAAGCTGCACCGTGTCGCGCGGATGCGGCGTGCCCTCCAGACGGTCAGGCTCGATCAGCGCCTCATCCGCCATCAGAGCGCCGCCCTGACCGCCAGAAGCGCATCCGCCGCAATCGCCTCGATATCGCGCCCCGCATCAATCACCGCAAAGCGCTCGGGCGCACCCTCTGCCAGCGCCAGAAAGCCCTGCCGCATCGCGATCTGCATCTCAAGCCCCATATCCTCAAAGCGCTCCTCTGCGGTTTGCCGCGCTTTGGCGCGCGCAAGGCCAAGCTCTGGGTCCATATCAAACAACAGCGTCAAATCGGCCTCCCGCCCGATCATCAGCGCATGGAGCTTGTCCACCACATCGCGCAAATCGCCACGCGTCAGGCCCTGATAGACCCGCGTCGAATCCACAAAACGGTCGCAGATCACAATGGTTCCCGCCGCAAGAGCCGGCAAAATCGTGCGCTCCAGATGGTCGCGCCGCGCAGCCGTAAAGAGCAGGATTTCCGTCTCTGCCGACCAGCGGTCAGGCTCGCCCTCAAGCACAAGGCTGCGGATTTCTTCGGCACCGGGCGAGCCGCCCGGCTCGCGGGTGAGCAAAACACGGTGCCCCCCGGCCTCAAGCGCCGCCTTCAAAAGCGCCGCCTGAGTCGATTTGCCAGACCCGTCCACGCCTTCCAGCGTGATAAACTGCGCTTTCCCGTGGCTCAAAGCGCGCCCTCAGCCTCAGCCATCAGCTTTTTCACAACCCTCTTTGACGCCGTTTTCAGACGCACCATCACCCCGCCCTGCGCCACCGTGCTGGCCGCCACCAAAGGCACTTCCGTCTCCGCCAGCCCCTCGGGACGGATGATCAGCTTTCCAACAGTCGCCCCGGCCATCACAGGCGCCGTCAACGGCCCGTCATACACCACCTCCGCCGAAACCTTGCCGTCGCTTCCGCTCGGCAACAGCGTGTTGAGCGGCTTGGCCGCGGTCAGCGCCACAGTGGCCGCCTCGCCCATCCAGACCTCGGCCTCGGCCACAATCTGACCCTCTTTCAAAAGCTCGACTGTGGTAAACTGGCGAAACGCCCAATTGGTGATCGCCTCGGCCTCGCGGGCGCGCCCCTGCTCTGTCTCAAGCCCCGAAATCACAAAAACAATCCGCCGCGCGCCCTGTTTCACAGAGCCGACAAGCCCATAGCCCGCCTCCTGCGTATGGCCGGTTTTCAGGCCGTCCGCCCCGATCCCAAGCCCCAAAAGCGGGTTGCGGTTGTAGCGGTTCTGGCTTTCGGTTTTATCAAACAGAAACTCCTTCTCCGCAAACATCTCGTAAAACTCGGGGAAATCCTCAATGATCTTTGTCGCCAGAATGGCCAGATCGCGCATCGACATCCGCTGTCCGGGGTCGGGCCAGCCATTGGAATTGGCAAAAGTCGAGTGGCTCATGCCGATCTTGCCGGCCCGTTCGGTCATAAACCGCGCAAACCCCGCCTCGGTCCCGTCCGGACTGAGCGCCTCGGCAATCACAGCGCAAGCGTCATTGCCCGACAAGACAATAATCCCGCGCAGCAGGTCCTGAACAGTGACCCGCTCTCCCGCCTGCAAAAACATGGTCGAGCCGCCATAGCTCATCGCGTGCTCCGAAACCCGCAGCTCTTCCTCAAGCTTGAGCCGCCCGTCGCGCACCGCTTCAAACGCCACATACAGCGTCATCAGCTTGCTCATGGATGCCGGGGGCAAAGGCACATCGGCATCTTTAGACAAGAGCACGGTCCCTGTGGTGTAATCCAGAACAAAAGCCGAGGTCGCACGCGTCTCGAACGCAGCAAGGCTCAAGGACTGCGCCAGCAGCGCCCCCCAAAAAACAACAGCAGTAAACCCCGCGCGCAGCATCAGCGCCTCCATCGGTCTTGTGGTCAATTCTTCACGGCGTAAGCATCGCTAAAGCCCTGAGACTTCACCTTCTTGATCAACTGGTTCAGCTCGGACTTGCTCTGCGCCGGCCCGACGATCACTCGCCAGAAGGTTTTGCCGTTCAGGCTTTGCTGCTTCACCGTCGGGATCATACCCGCCGTGCGCATCGCCGTGGCCGTATTGTTCGCGTTGGTCTCAACGCTGAAAATCCCGATCTGAACAAAAGGCTTGGCCAATGACGACGCCAGCACAGGCGCCGCAACAGGCTCGACCGTGCGCTCCAAAGCGCCCTCGGCCGCCTCGATAGCCGCCCCGGCGCTTTCAATCGGATCAAGCGCAGTTTCAGCGACAAACTCGGGCGCGCTCAGCCCGGCGGCCTCCGCGTCTTCCGGCGCCGCTTCCACAGCAACGCTCTCGCGGCGCAAGGCCGTGACATTCAGCTCCTTGGGGGCGCCCGCCAGAAGCCCCAAAGCCTCCGCCGCATCCGAAGAGACCTGCAACCGCGGACCGGGGTTTTCCCGCTCCCGACGGAACAGCGCCCCGACAACAAACTTCCCGCTGGCCGGGTTGCGGATGATCACCCGCTCAGGCTCTTTGACATCCGGATGCGCGACCCAGACACCGCCCAGCGAGGGCCGCCCGTCCCAAAGCCCTGCCTCGCTGACCTGAAACACATCCGGCGCCTCGACATCGCGCTCGACGGTCTTTTGCCCCGCAGCGGCCATATCCAGAGCCTCGCCTTGCGGCTGTGGCTTGAGAAAGCTGAAATTGGCGCCGTCTTCACAGCCCGACAGGAGCAGCACCGCTCCCACCACCAAGCCAAATCCACGCGCGCCGCCAAATCGAAAGGACTGAAACTGTTTATACATTCTGCTCTCTGCCAAATCCCGCCGCATCACCCGAAAAGAACAACGCCGCCCGCTTCATCACCGCGCTTTTTCACACGCATTGCCAAAGAGTTTAGCCTTTTGGAGCGCTCATGAAAAGTCCGGCCTTCACAATCGGCATAATTTCGTCGCCCAAAACCACCGCAAGATGACACTTTCGTAAAATTCTTCGCCCAATGTGTGTTTTTGTGGTTTTCACTGCCACAATCTCACGCTAAGGAAGCCGCGTCGGAGGAGTGGCAGAGTGGTTGAATGCACCGGTCTTGAAAACCGACGAGGGTTAACGCCCTCCGTGGGTTCGAATCCCACCTCCTCCGCCATTCAGGCTCAACATAGCAAAGCACTCGGGCGGGCCTTTGGTCCGGGCGCCTATTTGCCTCACAGAGCTTGATGCAAGGTTGCGTTTCAGACCCGTTTTCAGCCCGGCCTCCAGACCTGTTATATTTTAAAGGGCCTTGCCGGCTTTGGCGGCGTTATTCCTCGTTTGATGCGCCTCTGATGTGTCTTTTAAAATAACATTTGGGCGCAGGTCGGGGGCGGCGGGATGTATTTACCAAAGGTCCGGCGCGTCCGGTGAGGCCGGCGGCCTAGTTTGAGACCAAAACCGGATTGGTCAGCAACAATGTCGGCAGGCGACGTTTCGGCCCAAGGCTTTCAGGCGCGTTTTCGCTCAGTTTGCTTTCGATCAGATAGGCAAAAGACTGCGTGACCTCATGCAAACGGGCCTCGGCTCTTTCGGCCCGTCTTTGGGTCGCGCTGGCGCGCTCCTTCAAATCCTGAATCTGCGCTTTGAGGTTCTGGCTGTCCGCCTTAACCATCTCCAAGGCTATGGCATAATTGAGTTTTTCGGCCTTTTCGTCGTTCAGCCGCTGGGTCAGCCCAAACAGTTCGGCCTGTGCACTTTGTGAAAACGAGCCAAGCTTCATAATCAGCCGGAGCGCATCTTCGACCTCAAGCCCGAACTCATGCGCCCCATCCGACGCAAGAATCGTTTTGGCCACAAGCGAGAGCATTGCCTTTTTGCGGCCTGTGATCTCTTCGAGCTTTTCCCACGTGATGGTCACGTAAGCCTCCCTGCCTATCTCCTGCCTGTCATAAAGGAGTTAAATAGCCAAAGCGACCCGCTAATCTCGCTAGATTTGATTTTGCCGCTTTTCTTGATGTTTTAGGCGCAATATCGCGGCATCTGGCAGCAAAGCCATGAGGCCCCGCGCGCCGCAAACGCCATAAACCCCGCGCCAGAACCCGCCTAAAACCGGCCTAGCCGTAGGTGCGCGCCGCGAGGGGCGTCTGCGCGATCTCCTGCTCAAGCTGCTCGGCAAACAGGGCCTCCGCCCGGTTGAGGCGTTTGCGCGGATTGCGCACCAGAAAGATGTCCACAGCGGGCGGCTCCTCATAGGGTGGCAAGCGCCAGAGCAGCCCGCGCGCCACATCATCGGCCGCAACGTGCACAGGCAGCGAACCGATCCCCATGCCGCATTGGATCATCCGCCGCACCTCCTCAAGCTGCGAGGACCGCCCCACAACGTCATAATCCAGCCCCCACTTGCTGCGCAAAAGCGCAACGGGGCGCAGCGCGTCGTTGAGGTCATCGGTGTCAAAGGAGACCGCAGGATAATGTCGCAAATCCTTGAGTGTCAGCGCATCACAGCCAAACAGCGGATGCGACGGCCCGCAGTAAAACCCGAAGAACTCGCGATACATATGCAGATAGCTCGTGTCCGAAAACTTGCGGTTGACGAGACAGATGCCAAAGCTCGACAGCCGTTCGCGGACCGAATGGACAACCCGCGCACTGGTATCAATCCTGATGTTAAAGCGCACTTTCGGATGCTCCGCACTCATCGCTTTCAACACCGCATCAAACAGCGGCGTCACCACATGGGACGCCAGCATGATGTTGATTTCGCCCGAAACTTCCTGCTCCGCCGTCTGCGTCAGCTCGGGCAGCCGCACAACCCCTGCAAACATCTCGGCGCATTCAGACTGAAGCTGTAGCCCCGCCGCCGTCAGCCGAAAGGTGCCATGCCCGCGATCAATCAGCTTACAGCCAAGCTCTGCCTCAAGCCGTTGCAGCGCAAGGCTCACCGAAGGCTGCCCGCGCAAAAGCCGATGCGCCGCGCGGGTGATACTGCCCTCCTGCGCAATCACCAGAAAACTGCGCAGCAGATTCCAGTCAAGGCGGAAGGCAAATTTGGTGTCGACGTCATAGGACATTAATTTTATTAATCCTTTGCATTCCAAGTATCAATTTTGCCAATTTCACACCTCCATGCAATAGTTTTTGCAAGGAGTCTGCCCATTGTCTGATCAAAGCCTGCCTGCGGATCGCCGCCCCTGGATTTTGCTATCGCCTGCGCTGGTGTTCATCACGGCGCTGGTCGTGGTGCCGATGGCCTTTATCCTCGTCTACTCGTTTTACGAAAACATCGACCTCGCCCAAGATGTGCCCGCCTTCCAGTTTGGCAACTGGCAAGAGCTGCTCACAGACAGCTACTATCGCACAGCCATCTGGAAGACCCTGCGCCTCTCGCTGATCGTGACAGGGCTGGCCGCCGTGCTCGGCTATATCCCCGCCTATGTGATCGCGATGACGCGCTACCGCCACAAATGGCTGCTGCTGTTGCTGCTGATCATTCCCTTCTGGATCAGCTTCATCATCCGCACCCTGAGCTGGATTCACATTTTCGGCAATCAAGGCGCGCTCAACGGCCTTCTCGGCCTCCTTGGTCTCACAGAAGCCCCCCTTTCAATCATGTATACAGAGTTCACAGTGATCGTCGGCTTCATCCATGTGTTCCTGCCCTATATGATCCTCAATATCTATGTCAGCCTTGAAGGCATTGATCAAAACTTGGAGCCGGCCGCGCGCACTCTTGGCGCGACCCCGTGGCAGGCTTTTCGCGAAGTCACCTTGCCGCTCTCCCTGCCCGGCCTCGCCGCGGGCTGCCTGCTCGTCTTTGTGCTCACAGGCGGAAGCTATGTGACGCCGCTTATTCTCGGCGGCCCGTCTGATTTTCTCTTTGGCAATCTCGTCTATGACGCGGTGGTCACAGAGCTGAACTGGCCGATGGGCGCGACGCTCTCCTTTGCGCTGCTTCTGTTTCTCGGCAGCGTCGTGGTGCTTTATTCCAAACTTATGGGCATGGACCAGCTGTCCAAAGCCTTCGGGAGATAGGATATGCGCGTCTGGTCCCTGCTCAAGTTCTACACGGTTCTGGTTTACGCCTTCATGTTCGCGCCCATTCTTGTTGTGCTCGCGCTGGCCTTTAACGCCTCACAGTTTGGCGGCTTTCCCATCGAAGGCTTGTCGCTGCGCTGGTTTTACAAACTCGCCGAAAACGAAGCGATCATCCGCGCCATGCGCACCTCTCTGGCGCTCGGCGCGCTCACAGCCCTGATCGCGACAACGCTGGGTGTGCTCGCCTCCCTTGCCCTCGTGCGCTACCAGTTTCCGGGCAAAGCCTTCATCACAACCTTCCTCATTTCTCCCGTGCTCGTGCCCGAAACCGTGCTCGCTGTCGGCCTCCTGATTTTCCTGCGCTGGCTGCATATGCCGCGCAGCTTTGCGCTGCTGGTCATCGGCCATTCGATCATCGCACTGCCCTTTATCGTGCTCGTGGTGCAGGCCCGCCTTGTCGGGATCCGCAAAGACTATGAAGAGGCCGCCCGCTCGCTCGGCGCCAGCCCGTTCCAGACCTTTCGCGAGGTCACGCTGCCGCTTCTCTTGCCCGCCGTCTTCGCCGGCGCGCTCTTTGCCTTCACCATTTCCTTTGACAACATCACCGCAACGATCTTCTGGCGCCCCTCGGGCCTTGAGACCGTTCCCACCCAGATTTTCGGGATGCTGCGCAACTCCGTCAGCCCCGAAATAAATGCGCTCGGCTTTGTGATGATCTGTATCACAGTCGGCCTGCCGCTCCTCGCGGGGGCAGTGGCGCGCTACTTCTCACGCAAGAAAATATAAGCCAACCTCAACAGGGAGACGAAAATGACCAAGAAAATAGATGACACAACCCGCTACGAGCGCCTGCGCGAGCGGATGGGCAACGGCGATATCGACCGCCGCTCTTTCCTCGGCCTGCTCGGCGCCGCCGGGATCACAACAGGGCTGTCAGGCGGCATGATGACAACCATGGCGCGTCAGGCCCGCGCCGCCGGCACCGAGCTTCACTTTGAAGGCTGGGGCGGTGTTGTGTCCGAAGCCCTGCGCAAAAACGCGTTTGACCCCTACGAAGCCGCCAGCGGCAACACAGTCATCGACGCCACATTCGGCGGCGAAAACGAAGTCCTGACCAAGATCAAGGCCGCAGGCAACACAGAGGGCCACAACATTCTGCACAGCTCGGGCGTGAGCTGGTATAAACGCTGGGTCGACAACGATATGCACAGCACGCTCAACGAGGCCAATATCCCGAATATGAGCAATGTCATGACCGCCATGACCGACGCTTTCCGCAAGATCACGCCAGATGGCCTCTCGGCAGTGCCCTATAACTACGGCACAACAGGCATCGCCTATAACACCAAATATATCTCCCCCGAGAAGGCCAAAGAGCTGGGCGCAAACCTGCTGCTTGACCCCTCGCTCAAAGGCAAAATCGGCGGCTGGGGCGGCGATTGGGCCAACCGCGCATGGTATGGCGCGCTTCAGTCCGGTCAGGACCCGAACAACATTCAGGACTGGGATGCCGTCTGGGACAAAGCCCGCGCGCACCGCGACCTTGTGCTCAAATACTGGAGCTCGGGCGCCGAGCTGATGGATCTTCTCGCCAAGGAAGAAATCTATGTCACAGAAGCCTGGTCAGGCCGTGTCGCCGCCCTTCAGGCCCAAGGCCACCCGATCGCCTATATGGATCCGCCCAACGGCCTCGCCTGGATGGAGTCGATGTTTGTGCTCAAAGGCTCGCCCATGGAGGCTGCAGAAGAGCTGCTCAACTTCATGCTCGATCCGGCCACATCCATCGCCGTGGCCTCGGGCCAGAAGTATCCTTCAGCACTTGACCCCACCAAAGTCAAAATGCCCGCAGACGTGCAAGCGCTGCCCGCATTTGACCCCACCGGCAAGCTGGAAACCCTCGTCTTCCGTGACCCCTCAACTTGGAACCCCGAGGAAAAAGCCCAATCCAAAACATGGAACCGCGTCCAAAAAGGCGGTTAAGCTCCCGAAAAGGCGGGCCGCACCCTGCGGCCCGTCTGCCCCCCGCTCTCTTTCTCTCTCTTTCAAAGGCATATTCAAACATGGCTCGCGTGGAACTTGTGAACATCCGCAAATCTTTTGGCGCCCTCAAAGCCGTGCACGGCGCGGATGCGGTCTTTGAAGAAGGCTCCTTCACCACCCTGCTTGGCCCCTCGGGCTGCGGCAAAACAACAATCCTGCGGATGATTTCGGGCCTCGAAAGCCCGACAAGCGGCGATATTTTCATAGGTGAGCGGCGCATCAACGATGTGCCCGTCCACAAGCGCAACCTCGGCCTCGTGTTTCAGAATTACGCCCTCTTTCCCCATCGCACCATCGGCGAAAACATCGCCTTCGGCCTCAAATACCGCAATATTTCCCCCTCCGACATGGCCCAAAAGGTCAAAGACGCGCTCGATATCGTGCGCCTGCCCAAGGTGCAGGACCGCTACCCGAGCCAGCTCTCCGGCGGTCAGCAACAGCGCATTGCCTTGGCCCGCGCCATTGTGATCGAGCCGGATGTGCTCTTGCTTGATGAGCCGCTCTCCGCCCTTGATGCCAACCTGCGCGAAGATATGCGCGTCGAGCTGAAAGCCATTCAGGACCGCATCGGCGTCACCTCCATTTTCGTGACCCATGATCAGTCCGAAGCGCTCGCCATGTCTGACAAAATCATCGTCATGAGCGCCGGGCGCATAGAACAGATCGGCACCCCCGAAGAGGTCTACAACACACCCGCCACAGCCTTTGTCGCGGGGTTTCTGGGGGCCTCGAATATGCTTCCGGCCCGTGTTCTGGGCCGCGACGCCAGCCATATTCTGCTGGAAACCCCCGAGTTCGGCCAGACCGCCGTGGCCCTCGCCCGCGCCGCCGCGCTCGGCACCAACAGGGGCGCAACCCTGAGCACAGGCGACAAAGCCCTGCTGATGATCCGCGCCGAAAAGCTCACGCTTGGCCCCGCGGGCGGCGACGCGCCGCAGGCTGTCGTGGAAAATGTCGACTACCAGGGCCAACTTGCCCGCTACTTCCTGCGCATCGGCGAGACCCGGCTCCAAGCCATAAACATGATCGACGCCGCCCCCTTTCTGGCCGGCCAAACCGTTTCTCTCACCCTCAATCCAAACGCCTGCAGCGCCCTTCCCGAGGACACATCCGCATGAGCACGCATCTGTTTTACCAATCCCGCCTGCCCCGCCCCGAGCTTGACCGCGCCGAAGGCATTTATATGTGGGACACCACAGGCAAGCGCTATATCGACGGCTCGTCAGGCGCGATGGTCAGTAACATCGGCCACTCCAATCCCAATGTCCTCGCGGCCATGCAAAAGCAGATGGAGCGCGGAACCTTCGGCTATCGCCTTCACTTCCAGACCGAAGCCTCCGAAAAGCTCGCCGCCCGCGCCGCCGCCCTCGCACCCGACGGGCTGAACAAGGTGTTCTTTGTCTCCGGCGGCTCCGAAGCCACCGAAAGCGCTATGAAACTGGCGCGCCAATACGCCCTCACCTGCGGTGAGGCCCAGCGCTATAAGGTGATCTCGCGCAGCCCCTCCTATCACGGCGCCACGCTGGGCGCGCTCGCTGTCACAGGCTACGCCCCGATGACAGCGCCCTTTGATCCGATGATGCACGCGATGCCAAAAATTCCCGCGCCCCGCGCCTATCTTGACGGGCTAGACCCGACAGACCCCGCCACAGGCCATCACTACGCCCAGATGCTTGAGGATAAAATCCTCCAAGAAGGCCCCCAGACCTGCCTTGCCTTCATGGTCGAGCCTGTGGGCGGTGCCTCCACCGGCGCGCTCGTGCCTCCGGCGGGCTATATGACGCGCATCCGCGAGATCTGCGATCAATACGGCCTCCTCTTGATCCATGACGAGGTGATGAGCGGCGGCGGGCGCACCGGGCGCTTTTTTGCCGCCGAGCACTGGGAGGTCACCCCCGATGTCATCTGTCTTTCCAAGGGCTTTGGCGGCGGCTATGTGCCGCTCGGCGCCGTGATCGCGCGCGACACGATGGTCGAGGCGGTGCTCGACAACGGCGGCTTTATCCACGGCCACACCTACGCCGGCAATCCGCTCGCCTGCGCCGCCGGCCTCGCCGTCATCGACGAGATCGAACGCGAAAACCTGACAGAAAACGCCGCGCGGATGGGCGATAAACTCGCTGAAAACCTGCGCAGCCTGATGCAGAAATACAGCATCATCGGCGATGTGCGCGGCAAGGGGTTGCTCGCGGCCTTCGAGCTGATGAGCGACCGCGCCACCAAAGCGCCGCTGCCCACCGGCCTCAACGCCTACACCCGCCTTGTCGATATCGCCTACGAAAAAGGGTTGATCATCTACGCCCGCCGCACCCGTGGCGGCCTCGCAGGCGATCATTTTCTCGTCTGCCCCCCGATGATCACAACAGAGACCCAGCTTGGCGAGATCACCGATCTTCTAGACGCCTCTCTGGCCGCCTTCACCGCCGAAATCAGCCAGTCCGCCGCCTGAGCCGCAAGGAGCCTGCCATGAGCAAAACCATCATAAGCTGCGCCATCACAGGCTCGATCCACACCCCCTCAATGTCGCCCCACCTGCCCTTTACCCCCGAAGACATCGCCCGCCAGTCGATCGAGGCCGCCGCCGCAGGGGCCACCGTGCTGCACCTTCACGCGCGCGACCCCGCCACAGGCCAGCCCTCGGCCGACCCGGCCCATTATGCGGCTTTTCTGCCCCGGATTGCCGCCGAATGCGACGCGGTGATCAATCTCACCACAGGCGGCAGCGCCATCATGACGCTGGAGGAAAGGCTCGCCGCCCCGCTGCGCTTTGCCCCCGAAATGTGCAGCCTCAATATGGGCACAATGAATTTCGCGCTTTACCCCATGGCCGAAAAGCCCCGCGACTGGCGCTTTGACTGGGAAGAACCCTTTCTGAGAAATTCCGATGACCTTGTGTTCAAAAACACCCCCCGCGATATCGCGGCGGTTCTCGCCCGGCTGGGGCAGGAGCGCGGCGCGCGCTTTGAGTTTGAGTGCTATGACATCAGTCATCTCTATATGCTGCGCCATTTTGTCGACCGCGGCCTCGTCACAGCGCCGCTCTTTATCCAGTTTGTCTTTGGCGTCCTCGGCGGCATGGGGCCTGACCACGCCACGCTCGATCATATGGTCGCCCTCGCCGACAAACTGTTTGGCGACAGCTACAGGTTTTCGGTCCTCGCCGCAGGCCGCTGGCAAATTCCCATGGCCGAACACGCGATCCGCCTTGGCGGCCATGTGCGCGTCGGCCTCGAAGACAGCCTGATGATCGAGAGCGGCACCCTCGCCACCTCAAACGCCCAACAAGTCAAAAAAGTCCGTGGCCTGATCGAGGCCGCAGGCCGCCCCGTCGCAACCCCCGATGAGGCCCGCGAAATGCTCGGCCTCAAAGGCGCGGCAAACACAAAGATATAACCATGCAAACCGCCATCCGTCCCGTCACACCCGATACCCTGCCCCTGCTCCTGCACAGCCTCAAGAGCCTCGCCGCAGATCTCGGGGATGTGTTCACAGCCAGCCCCGAAGCGCTCCGGGCGGCCCTGTTCGGGGCCGCTCCCGCCTGCCATGCGCTGCTGGCGCTGCAAGGCGAGCGCTGTCTCGGCGCGGCCCTGTTTGCGCCGGTGTTTTCCACCGTCAAGGGCGGCGCGGGGGCCTATGTTTCCGATCTCTGGGTCGCCCCCGAGGCGCGCGGCAAAGCCCTTGGCACAGCCCTGCTCGCCGCCGTCGCCGAGCAGGCCTGCACAGACTGGAACGCGCGGTTTCTCAAGCTGGTCAGCTACGCAGACAACGACAGCGCCCTGCGCTTTTATGCTCGCCTCGGCTTTGCTCCGCTGCGCGGCGAAACCGGCCTCACCCTATCGGGCGCGCCCTTCGCGGCCCTCGCCCACACGCCACAGAAAGACCCGCAATGAAAGCCTTCTTTGACGCCCGCCAAGCCGCGCATGACCCCAAACATTTCATGGCCAATGGCGCGCTCTCGCCCAACCCCGAACAGCCCGAGCGCATCACGCGCCTCCACGCGGGCGCGCTCGCCGCAGGCTGTGTGTTCGAAACTCCGCTTGACGCAGGCCTCGGCCCCATCGCAGCGCTGCACAGCCCGCAATATCTCGCGTTTTTACAAACGATCTACACCCGCTGGAGCCGCATTCCGGGCGCTGGCGCAGAGGTCATCCCCAATATCCACCCCGCCAATCGCAGCGACAGCTACCCGCTCTCCGCCGTCGGCCAAGCCGGCTATCATCAGGCCGATACCGCCTGTCCGATCACAGCCCAGACCTATAGCGCCGCCTATTGGTCGGCCCAATCGGCGATCTCCGGTGCAGACTATCTGGCCGACACCGGGCGCGCTGCCTATGCGCTCGCTCGCCCGCCGGGGCACCACGCCTTTGGCGATATGGCCGGCGGCTTCTGCTTTCTCAACAACGCCGCGATCGCCGCAGAGCGGCTGCGCACACAGGGCTTTCGCCCCGCAATCCTCGATGTGGATGTGCACCACGGCAACGGAACCCAAGGCCTGTTCTATGAGCGCGCCGATGTGCTCACCGTCTCGCTTCATGCCGACCCCGCCCGCTTTTACCCGTTCTTTTGGGGCCATGCCCAGGAGCGCGGCCAAGGGGCTGGCCTTGGCTACAATCTCAACCTGCCCCTGCCGCGCGGCACCGCCGACGCAGACTATCTCAAGACCCTCGAAAAAGCCTTCCAAGCCATCGAGGCTTTCGGCTGCACCGCGCTTGTGGTGGCCCTCGGCCTTGATGCCCATATCGAAGACCCCTTTCAGGGCCTCGCCATCACAACTTCAGGCTTCAGCCAGATCGGCGCAGCGATTGCAGGCCTCGCGCTGCCCACGCTTTTTGTGCAGGAGGGCGGCTACCTGTCTGACGCTCTGGGCGACAATCTCGCCAGCACCCTCACAGGCTTCGCGCGCGTATGACCATGGCACAGCTCAGCGCAGATTTCCTCGTCATAGGCGGCGGCATCGCAGGGATCAGCGCCGCCGCAGAGCTGGCGCGCGACGCCAGCGTGATCCTCTGTGAAGCCGAAGAGCAGCTCGGCTATCACGCCACAGGCCGCTCCGCCGCGATCTTTATCAGCAACTACGGCAACGCCACCCTGCGCGCGCTCAGCGCCGCTGCGCACCCCGCGCTCGCGGGCGGCGCATTGGGCCAAAGCGTGCTCTCTGCGCGCGGCGAAATGCTTGTGGTGCAAGAGCATGAGCTTGACGCGCTGGCCAGCTACCTCACAGGCGCAAACGGTCTTGAGACTCTCACGCCCGATGAGGCCTGCGCGCTCGTGCCTGTGCTCAGGCGCGACCGTATTGCCGCCGCCGTGATCGAGCGGGGCGCCGAAGACATTGATGTCGAGACGCTTCTGCAAGGCTACACGCGCCTCCTCAAAGCCCGTGGCGGTCAGGTGATACAGGGCGCCCGCGTCACAGCGCTGGCCCGCAAAACTGGCCTCTGGCAGGCCCGCGCCGGGGCGCTCACCGTCTCGGCCCCCGTGGTGGTCAACGCCGCGGGCGCTTGGGCCGATCATGTCGCACAGCTTGCAGGGCTGCCCCCGATCGGGCTTCAGCCGACGCGCCGCTCGGCGGCGCTCATGGCCGTGCCGCCCGAGTGCCTGCCACTGACCCACTGGCCACTGTTTGGCTCGGTCGCAGAAGACGGCAAAGGCTGGTATGCCAAGCCCGATGGCGAACGCCTGATGATCTCGCCCGCCGATGAAGACCCGGTCGAGCCGCATGACGCCTGGCCTGATGATATGGTCCTCGCCGAAGGGCTGCACCGCTTTGAACACATGGTCAGGCTTCCCATCGTCAAGCCAAGCCACACATGGGCCGGCCTGCGCAGCTTTGCACCCGACAGAAGCCCCATCGTCGGCTTTGACCCAGCTTGCGAAGGATTTTTCTGGCTCGCAGGCCAAGGCGGCTACGGCGTTCAAACCGCCCCCGCATTGGCCACACTCACCCGCACCCTTGCCACAAAGGCGCCCGCGTCACAGCCGGAAAGCCTGCTCGCCGCCCTCTCGCCCGCGCGCCTGCGCAGGCGCTAAAGCTCTCTTATTCGCAAGAAAACTGCGATACGGTCATATGAAGAAAGTTTGTCTTATTGCCCAGAAAGATCGCCGCTTTGTCAAAACGCTCACAATGCTCGGCGGCCATTGTCTTCACATTTTCAGGCAACTTGGCACATTGGTTCAGCCGGGTTTGCATCGGGCTATATGCGTTGCACGACGGATCAAACCCGATAGATGCCTGCGGATAGGTGATCTGGATTTCACTGTCCGTCATCTTGCTGATCTTTGGCGGCAGCAAAGTCATGGTTTGGGCGCTCGACACAGTTTCAACCGCACGGGGCGGCTCACTGGCGCAAGCCGCAACAGCCAAAACCGCCGCGGCGGAAATCATCTTTAAAATCATAGTCGTAATCAGTCCTTTACCGTGAGGGGAAACCCAAAAACTGATGACAGGCACAGGCGTGCACAAAACACCTTTGCACAGCGCATGGCAAGACTGAACGGCACAGGCCCGACACATCCACAGCCAAGCTGGCCGCTCAGATGCGCCTGCGCCCGCGTTAGCTGCCGGTCAAAAGCTGGTAGCCCGGCGTCGTCACAGAGCGCACAGTGGTGATCGGCGCATCCCCGATCCACGTGCTGCGCTCGATCACAAGAAGCGCGGCCCCCTCGCGCAGCTTGAGGCGCGCGGCCATCGCGCCACTGGCGTTCACCGCATAAAACCTGAGGTCCATCCGGTCGTAGGGCTTGTGCATCACAAGCCATTCATTGGCGCTTTTCACGCTCAAATCCACGTTGGCAATCTCTGGACAGGTCGCAAGGCTCACCCAGCGATCCTCAAGGATAAACGGCGCCTCATCCGCCAGATGCAGCGCCTCGATATGAAGCATCTCCTCGGGCGCAGCCAGCCCGAAGGCCGCCGCCACAGGGGCCGGCGTCGTCTCGCGCCCGCTGGCAAGCATCTGATAGCCATAGCGCGCGCCCCGCGCCTCGACTTCAACCCGCGTGATGGGAATATCCAGCGTTGCCCGCGTCACTGGGTCGGGGCGCACCTGCGTGCCGCCCTTGCGCTTGCGCTCCACGATTCCGGCGTCGTTCAAATCCTGCATCGCGCGCTGCACCGTAGAGCGCGCACAGCCCAGCTCCTCGGCAATATCCTCATCACGCGGTAGCTTGTCGCCGGGTTTGTAGCGCCGGCTCAAAACGCGACGATGGATTTCGTCGCGGATATCCTGCCAGCTGCGCCGCGCTTTGCCTGTCTTTGAAGCCTGCGTCAAATGTCCTGTCCCAACCGTTCCACAACAGCCCGAAACCGCTCAGAAGTCTCGCGCCGCTTTGCGTGCTCGCCCCCTCTTACAATATGTCGCCCCGCAGACCAAACCTCGGAAACACATTTCTGCCCGTGCCCGCCAAAAACCAGACTGTCCAGCGCCGCATCGCCGGTGCGGTTGCAGACCCAGGCATTGTCAGTGCAAAGTCCGACCAGATCGGCCCAATGCCCCGTGGCAATCGCGCCGCTTTGGCGCCCGGCCGCCTGCGCGCCGCCTTGCACCGCCGCCTCAACAAGGACCCGCCCGGTCGAAAACTGCGCACTCGCCAGCGCCGCGCGCGAGCGGTCGCGCAAGCGTTGCGAATACTCCAGCGTCCTCAGCTCGTCAAAATAGGCGATATGGATATTGCTGTCCGAGCCAAAGCCAAGCCGCCCGCCCTGACCCAGATAGGCAACCCCGTTGAAGATCCCGTCTCCAAGGCTTGATTCTGTAATCGGGCAAAGCCCCGCCACAGCGCCTGATCGGGCGAGCCTTTCGGTCTCGCCCTCTGTCATCTGGGTCGCATGGATCAGACACCAGCGCGCATCCACCGCGTGATGCTCAAAGAGCCACTCCACGGGCCGCGCGCCCCAAGCCGCCTGAACCTCCTCGACTTCGGCCAGCTGCTCGGCCAGATGCATATGGATCGGCCCCGCGCCCGCCACATCAAGAGCGGCGCGCATCCCTGCCGCATCCACCGCGCGCAAGGAATGCGGCGCAACCCCGATATGATAGTCCGCGTGGCTGGCGCGGACGGCCCGCGCCGCCGCCTCATGCAGCCGCACATATTGCTCGGGCGTGCTGCCAAAGCGCTGCTGCCCGCCCTGAAGCGCACGGCCGTCGCAGCCGCCCCACTGATAAAGCACCGGCAAAAGCGTCAGCCCGATGCCGACCGCTTCGGCAGCGGCCACAATCCGCTCGGACAACTCGCCAAGCGCGCCATAGGCCGCGCCGCCGACATCATGGTGCAAATAGTGGAATTCGGCCACGCCCGCATAGCCCGCCTCCAGCATCTCAAGAAAAACCTGCGCCGCAATCGCCTCTATGTCGTCAGGGGTGAGCCGGTCAAGATAGCGATACATCAAGCGCCGCCAGGTCCAGAAACTGTCGCTCGGGTCAGGCCCGCGCATCTCGGTCAGCCCCGACATGGCCCGCTGAAACGCATGGCTGTGCAGGTTGACGGCCGCAGGCAACAGCATATCCACCGCGCTGTCACAGGCCCCGCCCTGCGCCGTCACAGCCGCGATTCTGCCATCCGCCGCGATATGAACCGCGCGGTTCTGCGCCCAGCCTTCTGGCGTAAGCATATGTTTTGCATGAACAATAACCACAGGTCCACCCTTCCAAAGCTGGTGTTGACTTTTTTATGTAGCTACATATTAATGAGATACACCGCCAATGCAAGGAGCCATCATGCCAGCGCCCGATGTCTACCCCCACGTCTACACCGAGGCCAGCCTCGCCACGATGCAGCCTGACGCCGGTGACTATGGCCTCCTGAATGACGCCGCCCTTGTGACCGAGGGCGACAAGATCGCCTGGCTCGGCCCGATGGCCGATCTGCCCCGCCCCTATGCCACCACAGCGAAAACCCCGCTCGGTGGCCGCCTGATCACCCCCGCGCTGATCGATTGTCACACCCATATCGTCCACGGCGGCAACCGCGCGCTCGAATTTGAAATGCGCCTGCAAGGGGCGAGCTATGAGGCCATCGCCCGCGCAGGTGGCGGCATTGTCTCCACCGTCACCGCCACCCGCGACACCAGCGAAGCCGAGCTGCTCGCCGCCGCCCTGATCCGCGCCGATGCGCTCATCCGCGAGGGCGTCAGCACGATCGAGGTCAAATCGGGCTACGGGCTTGACCTTGACACAGAGCTAAAGATGCTCCGCGTCGCCCGCCAGATCGCCACACAGCGCCCGCTGCGCATTTCCACGAGTTTTCTGGGCGCCCATGCGGTCCCCAAAGGCGCCGGGGCCGACAGCTATATCGATACGGTCTGCATCCCCGCGCTGCGCGCCGCCCACGCCGAGGGGCTGGTCGATATGGTCGATGGCTTCTGCGAAGGGATCGCCTTTGATGTGCCCCAGATCAGCCGCCTGTTTGACGTGGCACAGGCGCTCGGCCTGCCCGTAAAGCTCCACGCCGAACAGCTCAGCAACATCGGCGGCACACAGCTCGCCGCCCGCTACAACGCCCGCTCCGCCGACCATGTCGAATACGCCAACGAGGCCGACGCCGCAGCGCTGGCACAGTCAGGCACGGTCGCCGTGCTCCTCCCCGGCGCTTTCTATACCCTGCACGAAACCCAAAAGCCCCCCGTGGCCGCCTTCCGCGCCCATGGCGTGCCCATGGCTCTGGCCACAGACTGGAATCCCGGCTCCTCCCCGCTTGGCTCGCTGCTGCTGACCATGAACATGGGCTGCACCCTCTTCGGCCTGACCCCCGCCGAGGCGCTGGCCGGC